>DATLLC010000169.1:0-8997 GCA_035538015.1 Vicinamibacterales bacterium | reverse complement strand
CGCGCTGGTGTTCGGCGGTTTCGCTGGCGTGGCCCTGATGATAGCGGTCGTCGGTGTCGCCGGCGTGCTCGCCTTCTCGGTGAGCGCGCGGACACGTGAGTTCGGGGTGCGGCTCGCGATTGGCTCCGAGCCGCGGCAACTCCTCCAGGGCGTCCTCAGCGAGGGAACGGTGATTGCCGGAGTCGGGATCGTGGCCGGCGCGCTGGGCGGGCTGCTCCTGGCGTGGGCAGCGGGGCGCTACTTCACGTCGGTCACGCTGCCCGAAGCGGTGCCGCTGACGCTCGCCGCCGGTGTTCTGGTCGGCGCCGCGGTCATGGCCTCGCTCGTGCCCGCGGCCCGCGCGTCACGTATCGACGTCATGCAGGCGCTGCGCGACGAGTAGCGCGATTTACGGGATCACGACCACACTCGACGAGGTGACCGCCGTGTCTGCGTAGCCTCCAGTGTAGTTACTACGCTGGTAACACTCGGCTCCGACCCCGATGGTGTGAGTGCCGGACGCGACAACAGTCGGTGTTACTCCGGGGTCGACGACAGCCGCGCTGGCCGCGGCAATCTGCGCGCTGGCTTGCGCCTGCGTGAGGTAGCGGTCGTCGTGGGTGTGGTCGTCAACCGCCCAGCGCAATCGTCAGACCGACGACGATCAACCCAAGCACGACCATCAGAATGCCAGAGAGCCAGGGCGAGCGGCCGACGACGCGGCCGTAAGCGATACCCGCGACGAACAGAATGGCGATGGCGACCGAGTTCGACGCGCGCATCGCCAGCCGCAGGTCCTCCATGAAGACGAACGGCAACACCACCGGAAACGTGCAGAGGACGACGAGCAGGAAGACGCCCAAGGCGCCCCGCCAGTCGTCCGGTCGGAACCGGACGGGTGCGAGCGGTTCGGGCAGGGCGCGCAGGCGCTGCTCCAGCGCGGCGAGCTCCTCCGGACGAAGGACCGCGGCCACCGGGTCTGGGAGCGCTTCGACGATCAACTGGCGTGCCCGCGCCGAGTCAGTGGTCTGTCGAAAGGCATGGAACTTGGCCAGCGTCCGTCCCCGCTCGGCCAGCCCGCCCATCAGATAGAACAGGGCATCGATCAGGCCCCAAGCCAGGTTGCATCCCAGCGCACCGATCAGCATCACCCGGATATCGTCGCGACCCGCTTCGGCGATGCTGAGTGAACCTGTGAAGGTGAGGACCATGATGAGCCCGAAGAGCACTTCCGAGATTCGCTCCTGAGGCTCGAGGACACGTTTGAAGGGGAGGGCAAGCGTTTGGGTCATCGGGTGTGGCCATCAACGCCGGCCGGCATCCATTATGTCGCCAGGCCTGGCCTGGCGTGTCAGCTGGCTTAGGCTGTGACGAGCGTCATGGCGCCCGATATAGATGGAGATAGATAAGGCTTGCGAATCTCGTGATCTCTTGAGCTGGTGATCTCGCGATCGATCTACAGACCTTAACGATCTGACGATCTATCTCTTGATCTACCCGATGATCCGGCAGTACGGGTCTCGCCCGAGATCAGGAGGTAGATCGACCAGATAGGTCACCAGATCTTCAGATCTCGAGATGTATCACCAAATCACCAGCTCAGAAAATCAAGAGATTCGCTGCTCATCTATCTATCTATCCAACCGGCCTCATCGCGTTGTCCACGATGTAGGTGCCGAGCGAGCCGCAGGCGCCGATGCTCGCCGCGTGATCGAAGTAGAAGTGAATCCCGCCGTAGATCCGGCTTGCCGCTGCCTCATCGGCGAGCTGCCGGAAGCTGTTGTAGGTGCGCGTCACGTTGTCCTGGTTGATGCCCGTCCAGGTGACCGAGAAGGGTGGCGTCGTGGGAAACTGGTCCGTGAGCACGGTCGCCGTCGCCGAGGTGACGCACGCCATGTTGCCCGGATAGGTCGGATATGGCGGCGTCGGAATCAGCGCGAGGAATGTCGAATCGGGTTCGGTCGCGGCGTTGCCGTCTCGTGCCGCCTCGCGAATGGCCGTCACCGGGCGCCACAGGCCGTAGATGAACTTGCCAGAGAACGAGGTCAGCAAAGCATCGTGCTGCGTCACGCCGATCAGTGCGAACAGATGGGCCGTGTCGAGGCCGTCCAGCCCTCGTAAACGGGCCTGGTCGCGGCCGACGTTGAACCAGACGGCTGGCACCGACGTCGAATAGCCGACGCTGGCAAAGAGACGTGCGGTCTGCGTCTGCTCCGCCGTCCGGACCGTGCTGTTCGCGCCTCCCAACCGCTTCACCTCGTTGAAGTCGGTGGCGTAGCGGGTACTGGTCAGTGCGGGCGGGGCTTCGGGCAGGAACTGCAGCCGGCTGGCGACGACGAACGGCGTGACGTCTTGATAGTGCACGAGGGCCGCGGGGGCGTTGGCGGGCGGCACCGGCTGCCAGTAGCCGGGGAGGTCGGGCAGGCTGAAGCCCGGGTTGGGACGGTTCCAGCCGTCGTTGGCGCGCGTTTCGATCACCGCTCGCGCCACCGCGGCACCGACTCGCGCGCCTTCGGCCGCGGCGGGGCCCGAGAAGCGGCTCGTGGTCGCGGCCAGGGCCGCGTCGAACGTCGCTGCCTGCGGCGGGAACATGTTGACCATCACATCATGGGCCGCTTGTGCGGCCGCCACCTCGCGCGTCGCCTCGCCATGAACTGATGCTCGAACTATCTGTTCGCGATAGCGGTAGTCGATCGAGTTCAGCGCGTCGAACACGGCCACGTGCAGCACCGCGTAGGGACGCGTGAAGAAGATGGTCGGCGGCAGCGCGCCGGGCACGAGTAGCGATGTTTGCAGGATGCGGTTCCACTCGATCACGATTTCTGCCGTGCTCTGCGCCGATGCCCCGCGCGCGAAACCCAGCAGCAGAACCAGAATTGACAGCAGCGCGGACGTGCCACGTCGTGCACTCATGGGACCCTCCGTCTCCGAATACCGAACGACGAGTTGCCGAACAACCGAATCAGGATGGCGAGCCGACATGAGCGGCACAGCTCAGCAGTAGTTCAAGCATGAGGCCCAGCATCCTACGCCTCAGCGTTCAACGCTGGCAAGGGATCGATCGAACAGCCGGGGCCAACGACGTTCGGCCGGCTCGGCCCCACACCGGTTTCGAGCCCGCAATCTACACTTGAGCGGCATGCGAGTCACACGCCTTCTGATCACGTGCGTCTGGTGCCTCCGGTTCATGCCCGCCCTGGAGGGTCAGCAGCCGGTGGCCAATCAAGGGGCTGGGACACCGACGGCGGCCACCGCGCAGGACCCGGCAGCAGGCGCGGCCCAGCCGGATCAGACGCAACCGCCGGCGCCTCCCCAGGCCCCGCACAACCCGATGCAGGAGATCGCCCGCGAGGAGCCCGAGGGGCGGGCGCTGGAGATCGGGCCCGCCCGGTTGCGCGTCGGCGGCTATCTGGGCGTGACGGGGATCTATCGCTCGACCAACAGCGGCGGCGGTCCTGGAACCGCGTTTGGCGACACGCCCTACGAAGACACGCTGCAGGGCAACGTGTCCGAGACGCGGCTCACGGCGCAGTCGTCCCGAATCTCCATCCGCGTCGACGCGCCGTTCCCCGAGGCGCGCTTCCGCACCCTGTCGGGCTATTTCGAGATGGATTTCAGCGGCACCACACCGGGCAACATCGCGGTGACGAGCTCGAGTGCGGGCTTCCGCCTCCGCCAGGCGTTCGCCGAGGTGCAGTACGGCGACGCGTTCACGTTCGCCGCCGGGCAGGCCTTCACCCTGATGACACCGCCGAAGCAGCAGCTGAGCATCTGGCCCTCGGATTACGAGATGTCTCAGTCGGTCGACACCAACTACGTGGCCGGACTGGTCTGGGAGCGGGTGCCCCAGGTGCGCTTTACATGGCGGCCGACGCGGACCTTCAACTGGGCCGTGTCGGTGGAGAACCCTGAACAGCAGATCGGAACCGGCCTGGTGACGCTACCGGCGTGTTGCAGTGCCGACATCGCCGCACAGTACAACACGGGCCAGGAAGCGCTGAGCGTACCGAATCTGATGCCGGACTTCGTGACGCGGCTCGCCCTCAACCCTTCCGCCGCCCTCCACGTCGACGTCGGCGGGGTTCTGCGCGTCTTCCGCCACACGGTGTCACCCTACGACCGGGACTTCAAGGAAGTCGGGGGCGGACTCAGTGTCAACGGGCGCTTCAATCCCACCGGCCACACCCGGCTGATCGGACAGGTGGCGTCGGGGCCGGGCCTCGGCCGCTATATCGGCGGCCTCGCGCCGGACGTCGCGTTCCGGAGCGACGGGTCGATTGCGCTGGTCTCCGCCACATCGTGGGTGAGCGGCGTGGAGCAGGTCCTCTCATCACGCGTGTCCCTGGCCGGTTACTACTCTGGCGTTGAGGTCGACGACAACTCGCTGGTCGACACCGACGGCAGCGCGATTGGGTACGGCCATCCCGGCGCCTCGAACGCGAGCAACCGGACCATACGCGAGATCACGGGGACGCTGTCGTATCTCGCAGTCCGGACGGAGAACCGCGGCTCCGCGCAGCTGGGCATTCAGACCTCATGGCTCACCCGCGAGCCGTGGTCCGCCGGCACGGGCCCACGGTCCGCCGATGCGTTCATCTTCTTTGCACAGGTGCGCTACAACCTTCCATAGATAGATCCCGAGATAGATCCCGAGATAGATCCCGCGATCATCAGATCCCAAGATCGATCAACACATCACCAGATCAGGAGATCAACAGATTCGCGTCGCTCAGAACTTCTCTGGCACCCTCTTGTACGCATAGTTCGGCTCGCGATAGCCCTTGGCCTTCTGGCGCTTGGGCAGCTTGACCTTCTCGCGCGGGGCGCTCTGGTAGGGAATCTGCTCGAGCAGGTGCGAGATGATGTTCAGCCGCGCGCGCTGCTTGTCGTTCGAGACGACCACCCACCAGGGGGCGAACCCGGTGTCGGTCGCCGTGAACATGTCGTCACGCGCCCGCGAGTAGTCGTACCAACGGCTGTACGACTTCAGGTCCATTGGCGACAGCTTCCAGATCTTGCGGCCATCGTCGATGCGCGCCTTGAGGCGGCGTGTCTGCTCTTCCTCGCTGACCTCGAGCCAGTACTTGAGCAGGATCACCCCTGAGTCGACGATCGCCTTCTCCACGAGTGGCAAGCTTCCGAGAAACTTCTTCGCCGATTCCGGGGAGGTGAAGCCCATGACGCGCTCCACTCCCGCGCGGTTGTACCAGCTACGGTCGAAGATGACGATTTCGCCAGCCGCTGGCAGGTGCGGCAGGTAGCGCTGCAGGTACATCTGGCTCTTCTCGCGGTCGGTCGGTGCGGGGAGGGCGACAACGCGGAACACGCGGGGGCTGACGCGCTCGGTGATGGCTTTGATGGTACCGCCCTTGCCGGCGCCGTCGCGGCCCTCGAAGATGACGCAGACCTTCAAGCCCTTGTACTTGACCCACTCCTGCAGCTTGACCAGCTCCACGTGGAGCCGGCCCAGCTCCTTGGCGTACTCCTTGCCCGACAGCTTCTCCTTCTTCGCCTTCGCCGCGGAGGCTGTCGCTTCCGCCGGCGCTCCCCCGCCCATCGGCGAGGCGGCCTTGGCCTGTGTCGCCGCTTCGGCCGTCCCCGCTTTACGTTCCGCCTTCTTCACCTTGTCTGCCTTCTCGTTCTTCTTCTTCTTCTTCTTCACGATCGGTCCCCTTCCGTTGGCGTGCCGATGATTGTAGCCGCAGGTTCAGCGCCTGGCCGTTCGAACGCCCGAACGGCGGCCTCGAGGTTCGCGAACATCCGCTGGCGTCCGAGTCGATCCCCGAGCGGCGATCGCCGGACCAGTTCGAACGCCTGCGGGTTGAGGCCGACGAGCCAGAGGGCGATGCCCTCCTCTTCCAGCTTCTCGTCGGTCTCGGCCAGCATCTTCAGCGCGGTGTACTCGATGTCGAAGATGGCGCGGCAGTCGAGGGCGACTACGCGTGGCCGCACCTCGTCGATCAGGGTACGGGCCCGGTCGGCGAGACGCTCGGCATTGGCGAAAAACAGCCGGCCTTCGGTGCGCAGGATCAGCAGGCCCGGCCACCGCTCGTCATCCGGATGCTCGGCGCTGAGCGGTCGGAATACAGTGGTGCCGCGCTTGCGGCCCAATGCATACAGCGACGGATTGTAGGCCTGCTGGGCGAGTGAGAGCAGCGAGACGACGACTGCCACGAGGATGCCGCGCAGGGTTCCCAGCAGGACCACTCCGGCGAAAGCCGTCGCCGCCCACAGCAGCTCCGTGCGGCGGACGCGGCGGATGGCGGCGAACTCCGCCGGCTTGATCAATTCCAGTGAGTAGAACACGACTACCGCGGCGAGCGCCGCCTGCGGCATCAGTCCGATCACGGGTCCCAGCAGCAGGAGCGTCGCCAGTGCCGTCGCGGCCGTAACCAGCGCGGCGATCTGACTGCGCGCACCCGCCAGTCGGTTCACCGCGGTCTGCGACGTTCCGCCACCAGCAGGCATCGCGCCGAAGAGGCCGCCGGCGGCGTTAGCCGCGCCCAGCGCGAACAATTCCTGGTTGGGCTCGGGACGTGGCTCGCCCGGGGCGCTGAACGCGCGCGCCGCGGCAATGGTCTCCGTGAAGCTCATGAGGGCGAGACCGGCCGCGGCCGGCCACATACCTTGTGCCAAATCGAGCCGCGGCCACACCACCTGCGGCAATCCGCCGGAGACGTGGCCCACCGTCGCGACGCCCATCGACTCCAGGCCGAGCAGGCCCGAGGCCGCAATCGCCAGCCCGATGGCGATGAGCGGCGCTGGCAGGCGGGGGGCATAGTGCTCGACGCCGACCAGCAGGGCCAGCAGCACCGCCGCCAGCACCATCGTTGGCATCGAGATCTCGGGCACCTGCTGCGCCAGGGCCAGCAGGTCCCTGAAGAATCCGGTCTTCTCGAAGTGCACGCCGAGCAGCTTCGGAATCTGATCGACCACGATCACGACGCCGATTCCGGACTTGAACCCGGTGAGTACCGGATCGGAGATGAAGTTGGCGACGAAGCCGAGACGCAGCAATGACGCGAGGCCAAGCAGAATGCCGACCAGCACGGAGAGCGTGGCCGCAACGCCGATCAGACTGGCCGCATCCCCACCCGGGGCCGCTCGACCGAGCTCCGCCGCCGTCAGGATGGCAATGGTGGTCGTCGTGCTCACGCTGAGTGGGCGTGAGGTCCCGAGCAGCGCGTACACCACCATCGGCACGATGGCGGTGTAGAGGCCCACCTCCAGCGGCAGTCCGGCGATGGTCGCGTAGGCCATGGCCTTCGGCACGACCACCGCGGCGGCGGTGAGCCCCGCCGTCAGGTCGGGTCGCAACCAGGAGGCGGGATACTGGCGCAACCAGCCGAGGCTCGGTATCAGGGTGGCCGCGGTCATCGGGACTCGCAGCATACTTGCCGGGTTGGCAAGGAGTCCAACCCGACGTCCGACTGGGTCCATTGGCGTCAGCCTGCCACGCTGACCGTCCGGCCGGCCGCCGGCGCGTTACGGGCCCTACTTCGGGGTGAGGCCCGCCAGGTGTGCCAGCTGGGCGTCGAGCTCGGCGACCAGCTCGCGCGCGACCGCTCGCTGGGCGTCGGACGGCGCGGCATCACCGAACTGCACGATCGCGAGCAGACCCGCCAGGCGATCGTTCAGCTTGATCGGATTCGCGATCTTGTCCTTCGGGCTCTGGTTCTTCACCTGGTACAGGCTGGCCTCGATCCGCGAGAGCCGCTCCAGCAAATCGGCAGGCGCCGTGGCCGCCGCCCCCGCGAGCTCCGCCTTCATGCGGCGGATCTTCAGGACCGCCTCGTTGGCGGCACTGGTCGCGTCGCGGAGCTGCCGGGCCAGGCCGAACTGGGCACGATAGTCGGCGTCGGTCGCGGTGAGCCGGGGATCGGGCTGCACGATCATGCGCGCGGTCTGCGCCATGCCGTCCACGGTCAGGCGCACTTGATACTCCCCCGGCGGGACCAGCACGCCCACGGATGGATCGGGGGCTTCGAGGACCATGCCGGGGAACACCGTGGCGCCCGTGGTCCGAAGATTCCACTCGATGCGGTGATGTCCTGCGACGAGCGGCGTCGGAAGCGCCAGCTCCCGCACCAGCGAGCCCGACCCGTCGAAGATCTCCAGTGACGCGGATCGGGGCGTCCGTGTCACGAGCACGTCGATCTGCGCGGGAAAGACACGACGGTAGACGCCCGACGGCGCGAAGAGGTGCGCCGGTTTCGCGGTGAGGGCCGAGGTCCACTGACGCAGCGGCGCCACCCGATCGAGGACGTAGAAGCCGCGCCCGTGTGTGGCGATGACGATGTCGTCGCGCTCCACCTTCATGTCGGCGACCTGCACGTCCGGCAGATTGTACCGCAGAGGCTGCCAGCGCCCGCCCGCATCGAACGACACCCACACGCCGTGCTCCGTGCCGGCGTAGACGAGGCCGGCCTGCGAATGGTCCTCGCGCACGACGTGCACGAAGTCACGCGGCTCCAGCCCGTTCACCGCCCGCGCCCACGTGGCGCCGTAATCCTCGGTGCGATACACGATCGGATGCCGCTCACCCAGCTGATTGCGCCGTGCCGACACGAAAGCGCGGCCCGGCGCGTGGGCCGAGGGATCGATCGACGTGATGCGCGAGAACGTCGGCAGGTCGGGCGGAGTGACGTTCGACCAGGTGGCCCCGCCGTTCCGCGTCACCTGCACCAGCCCATCGTCCGATCCCGACCAGACAGTGTCGCGCTCGCGACGCGAGGGCGCGACGATGACGACCGTCGCGTAGACCTCGGGACCGTCCTGGTCGAGCATGATGGGACCGCCCGTTTCGCCGAGCGTCTCGGGGTCGGAGCGTGTCAGATCGCCGCTGATCTTCTCCCACGTGGCGCCTTCGTCCCGGGAGCGCCACAGGTGCTGCGACGCCGCGTACAGATCGTGCGGCGGCAGCACGGAGAAGACCACCGGGTAGGTCCAGTTCCAGCGCTCCGGCATGTCGCGCGCCGGCTCGCCCATGACGATGCGCGGCCACGGCTGCACGTCCCG
>DATLLC010000168.1:0-2653 GCA_035538015.1 Vicinamibacterales bacterium | reverse complement strand
TGCGTCCGGGCTTGGCGCCAGCGAACGGTCCGACCTGGAACGCGAGCTCCAGGATCTCGAGGACGACCTGGCCTACCTGCGGGTCAAGCAGCGCAAGGGCGAGCGCGTGACCGATCGCGAGACGCGCGATCTCGGCGAGCGCATCGATCGCTTCATCCAGCGAACCAACGATCGGAGCTACAACGCGAGCATGCCGTCGCGCGGGCGAGTAATCCCGCTGAACACCGAACTGGACGTGCGGCTGCAGACACCGCTCAACTCCGGGACGGCGCAGGTGGAGCAACGCGTCGAGGCGACAACGATGGTCAATCTTTATCGTGAAGACGATCTGATTGTCCCGGCCGGCTCGTTGCTGGTGGGCCACGTGGCAGCGGTGGACTCGGCGTCGCGCACCGATCGCAAGGGCAGCATCGCCCTCCAGTTCACGCGCCTCACTCTCAACGGTCGCTCGCACGACGTGCGCGTTTCGGTCACCGAGGCCCTGGAGAGCGAGGGGCTGAAGGGCGAGGTGGGGCGGATCGGCGCGGGCGCTGGTGTCGGTGCCATCATCGGCGGCATTCTTGGTGGTGTAAAGGGCGCGGTGACCGGCATCCTGATCGGTGCTGGCGGCGTGCTCGTGGCTACCGAGGGCAAGGACGTGGACCTGCCGATGGGCACGGTCCTCCGCGTCCGCTTCGATACCGAGGTACCGCTCGAGGCGACGCGGCGCTAGGCTCGCCGCCCGAAGGATGGAGGGCCTAGAACGTCTTGCGCGCGACCCACTCCCGGTAGAGGGAGTCGGCCGCCACGTAGCGCGTGCCTTCCTTCATGACGATGTCCTGCTTGAGGAGGGCCGCCAGCGCGGACTGCACGCTGGAGGCGACCGGCAGGCGGTGACGGGTGCGGACATCGCCGGACAGCAACTCGCGTCCCTCTTCGAGGATGAGCGCCCGCAGGACGGCGCGCTGGATCAGGGTAAGCCGTTGCCACTGTTCCTCGAAGGCGGTCTGGTGCTCGCCAAGCAGCCGCGTCAGCGTCGCGTGGAGGTCCTCGAGCCCGGCCGTCCTTCGCCCCGCCACCCGGACATCGTCCCAGGTTTCGTGGGCGAGACGCTGGACGTCGTAGGGCACGTTGGCGGCGAGCTCCACGATGGCGGCGCCGAGGCCGGCTTCGGGCTTGAGCCCGGAGGAGGCGAAGCGGACCTCGAGGAAGGTGGCGAAGAACTCGGGATCGATCTTCTGCAGGCGCAGGACCGGTCCGGCCTTGTAGAAGGGGCGCTTCACCTCGAGCATCCGCTCCATCAGGGACGGCTCCGATCCCGCGAAGACGTAACCGACGCTGCGTTGATCCTGCACGGCGGCGCGGAGGGCATGTTCGACGTTGCCGCCGTCGAAGGCGGCGACCGCCTGGAACTCGTCGAGGGCGATGGCGAGACGCTGCTTGCGGGCCGTGGCGATTCGGCCCGGTAGCGCGAACACCTCGGCGGCGAGACGGGCGGTGTCGCGGGCCGTCCTCACCGAAGGGAAGGCGACCGTGACCCGTCCGGCCGACGAGCCGCCCGGGCTCACCGACGGTCCGTCGATGCGCACCTCGGGACGAACCGCCTCGAGCAGCTCCTGGGTCCACCGCCGGATCCGGCCCACCGAGGTGTCGGCGGTGAGGAGGGCACGGGCGTAGGCTTCGAGAAACCCGAGGTACGAGCTCGAGGCGGCGACGGTGACCTCGACGGTGAGGATGCGCTGGCGAGCCAGGCTGCGCAGGACGTCGCGAACCAGCGACGACTTGCCGTAGCGGCGTGGAGAGATGAGGAACACCTTCTGTCCCTCGGCCAGGTCCTGGCCGAGCCGGGCCCGCTCCTGCTCGCGGTCCGCGAACGCGCTGGCCGACACGATCTCGCCATAGACGAACGGGTTGTCCTGGGCCATTACGTCATTATAGGTAATCGTTACGGTATTGTGCGTAACGCGCGCGGCGGCGCCGCCGGGTCCGCTACACTGGCGGCATGAAGGCTGCGTACACGGTCGTGCTGGCGGCAGTTCTCGGAGCGGGCGTGTCGGCTCAACAGGAGAAACCCGTCCCCAAGGACTCGGTCCGCATCTCGATTCCAGGCTGCGCCAAGGGAGTGATGTTCACGGTGACGGAGAGCCCCGAGCACGAGTCGCGCACGTCGCTGGCTCCCGGGCGACGGTTCCGCCTCGCCGGGAAGAAAGAACTGCTCAAGGAGATCCGCGAGCGGGAAGGCACCATGATCGAGGTCACCGGGCTCATTCTCAAAGGTCAGATCGACCAGAGCGGCGTCGCCATCGGCGACAAGGTGAGGATCAGCCCCGGCCCGGCGCCGGGCAGTGCCATGGGCGGTAATCCCAACTATAGCCAGAGCATCCTCGACGTCGAGGGGTGGCGGCAGCTGGCCGGCGAGTGTCAGCGCTAGCCCCATGCTGCCGCTGTCCATTGGCGATTGATGATTGACGATTGGCGATTTATCGGGTGATTGACGATTGCGGCATCGGGAGATTCGGACTGCGTCATTGGCGGTTCGACAAATCGGGTGATTGATCGCTGTCACGACGATCGGGCCACTCGCTGACACCTCGGACGAAATCACCCAATCACCCAATCACCCGATTCCCCAATCACGAATGCCTCGATGCCCAATCGTCAATCACCCGATAAA
>DATLLC010000167.1:0-8308 GCA_035538015.1 Vicinamibacterales bacterium | reverse complement strand
GCATGAAACCGCCAGGAGGTCGCGAGGAGTGCACGCGCCAGCTCCGCCCGTTGCGGAGTGGCGCGTCCGGCGTCAGTACGCAATCCGACCGGCCGACGACGCGGTTTCGAGCGTTGCTCGCGGAGGCCCGGATGGAGATCCAAGACCGCGCCGCGCGGGGTCCGCGACGCGACGTAACTACTATGGCGGGCAACTCCGCCCGGAATCAGGTTGTGTGTTATAAGGCGTCCACCTATGTGGCAGCACAACTACGAACCTCTCGGCGACAGCCTGGCGCTGTCGGCACCAGTCGCGGCCCTCCCCATCGTCGTGCTGTTCCTGATGCTCGGCGTCTTTCGGTCACCGGCCTGGAAGGCCGCCGGTTCGGCGCTGATCATCGCGCTGATTGTCGCCATCGCCGTCTACGGGATGCCCGTGGGCCTGGCGCTCATCTCCCTGCTCTACGGCGCCGCCTACGGCATCTTCCCGATCGCCTGGATCGTCTTCGCGTCGATCATGCTGTATCGCCTCGCAGTGGACACCGGCAAGTTCGAGATCATCAAGGACTCGGTTGGCAGCCTGACCGATGACCGCCGCCTGCAGGCGATGTTCATCGCGTTCTCGTTCGGCGCGTTCATCGAGGGCGCGGCCGGGTTTGGGGCGCCGGTGGCCGTCTCCGGCGCCATGCTCGCCGGTCTCGGGTTCAATCCTTTCTACGCCGCCGGCATCTGCCTGCTCGCCAACACCGCGCCGGTGGCGTTTGGCTCGATCGGCATCCCGGTCACGACGCTGGCCGGCGTGACCGGCCTGCCCGTGCTGACGCTCTCGGCCATGGTCGGCCGCTTGTGCGCGATGATCTCCATCATCATCCCCGGCTACCTGATCGTGGTCATGGCGGGTGGCAAGCGGGCGATGGAGGTGCTCCCTGCGATTGTGGCCTGCGGGGTGTCGTTCGCGAGCATGCAGTTCTTCGTCTCGAACTACATGGGCCCGGAACTCACCGACATCCTCAGCTCCCTCACCTGCATCATCGTGATGGTGGCGGTACTCAAGCTGTGGAAGCCGCGCACCATCATGCGGCTCGAGGGCGACCAGCCGGTCACGGCGTCGGCGCTCAAGCACTCCGGTGGCGAGATCTTCATGGCATGGATGCCGTACCTGATGCTGGTGATCTTCGTCCTGATCTGGGGCGAGTCCTCGATCAAGCCACGCATCAACGCCATCGGCGACGCGCTGCTGCCCGGGTGGCTGCCGACTGTCCCGGCAAGCGGGCTGCTCGCTTCCCGGCTGATGGTCCCGGGGCTCCACAACATGATCGAGAGGATTCCGCCGGTCGTCGGCCAGCCGGCGCCGTATGCGGCGCTGTTCGAGCTGAACTGGCTGAGCGCCTCGGGCACGGCCTGCCTGTTCGCGATCATCGCCACCGCCCTCGTCCTAAGCGTGCGGCCGACGCGCGTGGCAAAAATCTACATCGACACGTTCAAGCAGCTGAAGCTGGCACTGCTGACGATTGCGTGCATGCTCGCCCTCGCCTACCTGATGAACTACTCGGGGATGACGTCGACGCTCGGGCTGTGGCTGGCGGGCACCGGCGTCTTGTTCCCGTTCTTCAGCGCTGTCGTGGGATGGCTTGGCGTGTTCCTCACGGGAAGCGACACCTCGGCCAACGCGCTCTTCGGCAACCTCCAGGTCGTCACCGCCAACGCACTCGGCTTGAACCCGGTGCTGACGGCCTCGGTCAACTCCGCCGCCGGCGTGATGGGGAAGATGATCTCGGTCCAGAGCATCGCGGTGGCGGTGGCGGCGACGGGCATGACGGCGGCCGACGAGAGCCGGCTGTTCCGCTTCACCATCAAGCACAGCGTGTTGCTGATGATGGTGATGGGCGTGATCTCGATGCTGTTCGCCTACGTCTTCGCAGATCTGGTACCAGTGGTGCCTCCCAAGTAGGCTTTAGGCGCTAGGCGCTAGGCGCTTACCGTCTCTTCACGATGTCCACTCGCAGCTCGGCGAAGCCGGTGAGCTCGTAGTACTCCACCCGCAGCTTGTGCTTGCCGCGGGTGATCGGCGCGCGGTCGACGGCGGACTCGTGCGGCGTCCAGTGATCGATGGTCAGCCGATCGTCCACCCACACACGCACGCCGTCATCTGAGATGACCTGCAGATCGAAAGCCCCTGCCGGCACCTCCACGTCCGCCGAGCCCGTCAAGGCGACGTGATCGATCGGCAGGCCCTCTGCGAGCTCCCGCGAGGTGAGGTAGTGAAGGCGCTCGCTCCTGCCCAGGCGGGCCGGCGGCTGGGCCAGGAAACGACCAAAGGCTTCGGCGTTCTCCGGTACCTTCGGATCGCCGGAGAAATCGTGGAACTGCAGCGACCAGTTGATGGGCAGAAAGAAACGCTCGTAGCCAAAGGGCCGTCCCCTCCCGTCACGCAGGAGCACCGACACGTCCACGAACGGGCCTGGAGCTGGCGTGACGATGAGCTCCCCGGGGATGGAGCCGGAGGTCGCGGACAGCCGGGCGCCACGCACCTGATCGACGCTCCAGGTCCCCTCGGGACCGAGCACACGCAGCCCTAACGGCGTCGCATCCGATCGACCGGACGGCCAGAGCTTCGGTGACTGCCAATCGTAAGGGCCCCACTCGTCCACGATGATGTACTGGCGTCCGCGCCGCGCGCCGGCCGGGATCATCGCGTCGATGCCGTCAGACAGTCGGGGCGGTGCGGGCACGTCGGGCACGGTCTCCGGCACCCCCTCTTCGCGGAGCACGTTCCGGGTGCCGGTGACGTTGGCCGGCGTCTTCACGCCCAGGAAGGTGTTGCCGGCCAGGAGGTAGTCGCGGCTGTCGGTATCGTGGTGCTTCGGGTAGCCCCAGTTGGGATCCTGCGTCGGGTTCCACCACAGTCGGATGCCGGTTTCGTCGTTCGTGAACGTATTGCCTGCGATCACGTTGTCCTGTCCGTGCTCGATGGCAATCGCCTCGGTGTTGCTGGCGAAGGCATTGCGGAGGAAGAGCGACTCGTAGCTGTAGCCACCCCAGACGCCGTGCCAGTTCTCTTCGACGCGATTGGCCACGAAGCGATTCCGGCTGAACGTGGCCTCGATGCCGTTGGCCGGCGCGTGACTGAAGTCGTTGCCGTAGAACAGGTTGTCGTTCGATCCGCCCTTGCCGGTCTCCATCGTGCTCTGACCGGCCCACAGGAACAGGCCATCGCCGCCGTGGGTCACCGAGTTGTAGGCGACCACGTTGCGGCTGCTCTGCTCGTACATCAGGATGCCCGCCGAGTCCTGGCCCCGGTTGTAGAAGCCGTGGCTGTAGCCGCGCACGCACCAGTCGATCTTGTTGTGCATGATGGTGCTGTCGGTGCTGCGATACAGTCCGAGGCCGATGGCAGAGAGGAACGAGAACTCGTTGTTCCAGACCCGCAGGTTGCGGGAGCGCGTGATCATCAGGCCGTTCTGACCCTGCACCGCGCGGTTGCCGTCGATGTCGCCCCCTTCGACGTTCGAGAGGTAGAGCCCCGCGCCGTAGCGCAGCCATTCGTCCTGCTCGTTGTTGTGGTACGACATCCAGTCGACGAGGCTTTCCTGCTCCACTTCGCTGTAGAGACGCTGCTTCCAGTTGTGGCTGACGTCGATGCCGGTGAGGTGCAGACCGGTCACGTTGCGGGCGAGGATCCCGACCTTGTAGCCGCGGATGCGGGCGCCCTTCACGGTGATGCCCTCCCCGCCATCGATCAGAATCGCGAGGCCGGCGTAGCGGTCGGGGTCCGTGCCCTGCCTGGCGCCGACGAGCTCGACCCCGCTGAAGTCCACCGTGATGTCGCGCCCGCGGATGACGAAGACCGGAGCATCGATGCCGGGACTGCTGAGGGCGTAGGTGCCAGGACGGACGGCGGTGGACTGCTCGATGACGGTGCCAGGCTTCAGCGGTGTGATCCACGGCGCCCCGGGCTGCGCGCGTGCGTCCAGGGGGCCCTTGCTGGACACGGCAAGAGCGAACGCAAGCGCGACGAGGAGCAGAGCGGGTCTCACTGAACTGATTCTAGAGCGACGCCGACATGCCTCCGAGCCGCGGGTGAGTGTCGTTGCGAGACTCGACCCGACAGCGCGGCAGCTGGATTCTCGAGGAAGAAGTCACCGGCAGAGGACGAACCAGGAACCGGATCGCGTCATGCCCCGGCGCCGAGCAAGGCCCAATGCCGAGTTGGCGCCGGTAGTCACAGCGGTTCGTCCCAGCCATCCGCCGCCACATCCACGAACGGTGCTTGACAGGCCGCGGGCCCGGCTTGTATTTTACCAATACGTTAATTAACCGCTCGGTTTACCTTGAGCTTAACGGAGGCGCCATGTTCGCCAGCCCCACTGCCAACCGCGACACCTTCGCCGTCACGACTCCGTCGGAGCACGAGATTCGAATGACGCGCCTCTTCAACGCACCCCGGCCGCTCGTCTTCGAGGCGATGACCAGGCCCGAGCACGTTGTACGTTGGTGGGGCTGCCTCGGAGACGGCTACTCGGTGCCGGTCTGCGACATCGACTTGCGCGTGGGCGGGCAGTGGCGGTTCGTGAACCGCCACCCGCATGGCGAGGCCGCCTTCCACGGTGAGTATCTCGAGATCGATCCTCCCGGGCGGCTGGTGTTCACGGAGATCTTCGAGGAGTATCCCGACAGCCCGTCCGTGGTCACGACCGAACTGCTGGACGAGGGCCGCGGAACTCGTCTTATCGCGACGGTGCGCTATCCGTCCCTGGCGGTCAGGGACATCGTGCTCGGCACCGGCATGGCCAAGGGCGCGGGAATCAGTTACGACCGGCTGGAAGATCTCGTCGCGGAGCTCCAGCGTTAGTCGGCACGCCACCATGGTCCAACCGCAGACGAGCGACGGCCTCAGCACCACCTTCGCCGCATTGGCCGACCCGACCCGCCGCGCCATCCTGGCGCGCCTCTCGTCGGGTGAGGCCAGCGTCACCGAACTGGCGGAGCCCTTCGACATGAGCCTGCCCGCCGTCTCGAAGCACCTGAAGGTGCTGGAGCGTGCCGGACTCATCGCCCGCAGCCGCGAGGCCCAGTGGCGGCGCTGCCGGCTCGAGGCCGCGCCGCTGCGGAACGTCTCGGACTGGCTCGAGGATTACCGAGAGTTCTGGGAGCAGCGCTTCGATCGCCTCGAGGCCTACCTCGCGGAATTGCAGCATGCGACCGGCAAGAAAGGAAGGGCCCGTGCCCGTACAAAGTGAGAACACGCTCGCCGCTACACCGGAGCTCGTAATCAGCCGCGAGTTCCGCGCGCCGCGCACGCTGGTGTGGAAGGCCTGGACGGATCCGGCGCACATCGTGCAGTGGTGGGGCCCCCACCGCTTCACCACGCCCCGGGCCGAGATCGACGCCCGTCCGGGCGGCGCGGTGCGTTTCGAGATGCGGGGGCCCGACGGCCGGGTCTATCCGAGCACCGGCACCGTGAACGAAGCGGTCGAGCCCGAGCGGCTCGTGGTCACGACAACGCTGCTGCAGGCAGGAGTGGCGATCGCGGAAATCCGGCAGACGGTGACCTTCGAGGAGCGCGGCGAGAGCACGCGGGTCACGCTGCACGCGAAGGTGCTTCGGGCAACCGATGCCGCCACAGCCGCGCTGGCGGGCATGCGCGAAGGGTGGGGCCAGACGCTCGACCGTCTTGCCAGCTACGCGACAACCACGGCATCCGACCGCGAGATGGTCGTCACGCGACGGTTCCACGCACCGATTGAGCTGGTGTGGGACGCGTGGACCTCTGCCGCCCAGCTCGAGGCGTGGTGGGGACCGCAGGGCTTCACGACCACCACGTCAGCGTTCGATCTGACGCCGGGTGGGCAGTGGGCCTGCACGATGCACGGGCCGGACGGCACCGACTATCCGAATCTGATTACGTTCCGTGAGATAGTCCACGGTCGGCGCCTGGCCTACTCGCAGAGCGGCGGCCGCGTCGGCGGACCACCGATGCGGTTCGAGACCACCGTCGTCTTCGAGCGCGACGAGGTGGGCACTCGCGTCACCTTCCGCGCGCTGTTCGCCTCGGCCGCTGAGCGTCGGCAAGTCATCGAAGAGTATGGTGCCTACGAGGGTGCACACCAGACGCTGGACCGTCTGGCCGACCACCTCCGGGTGACGTAAAGACCGGACCACGACACGTGGAATAGAGGATCTCATGAGCTTTGTCAGCGACCTCCGTTTCGCCCTGCGCTCGCTCGTGCGCGCCCGGGGCCTCGTCCTCACCGTTGTCCTCACCCTCGCGCTCGGCATCGGGGCCAACGCGGCCATTTTCACGGTCGTGCAGGGCGTGCTGTTGCGCCCGCTAGCGAATCGGGACGAGCACCGGCTCGTCTACATCCGCCAGAGCGCGCTCGGGGCGGGCGTGGAGAACGCCGCGTTCTCGATCCCCGAGCTGCGCGACTTAAAGGCCAGCGTGCGCTCGCTCAGCGCGTTCGGGGACTTCTCCACGATCGAATTCACCATGGTGGGGCTCGGCGAGCCCCGCGTCGTGCGCGCCGGCGTGATCGGCGGCAACTACTTCGAGGTAATGGGGCTTCGCCCGGTCGTGGGGCGGCTGATCGACGCGACCGACGACGGGCCGAGCGCCGCCGGCGTGGTGGTGCTCACGCACCGGTTCTGGAGCTCGGCGCTGGGCAGCGACCCCTCATTGGTGGGCAAAACAGTCCGGCTCGGCGATCGGGCCGCGACCATCATCGGCGTGCTGCAGCCGTCGGTGCCGTATCCCTCGGATACCGAGATCATCGCGAACGTCGTGACGAGTCCGCATCACCTCGACGCGACGATGGTGGATGGACGGGTGCACCGGATGACCGAGCTGTTCGGACGGCTGGCCCCCGGGGCCGACGTCGACCAGGCCCGCGCCGAGCTGCAGGCGGCGCACAAGGCGATGATGACCGAGCACCCGGAGGCGTATCCACCCAGCGATCAGTACGCGCTGAACGCGGTACGGCTCCGCGATCAGATCACCTCGTCGGCGCGAACCGTCCTGCTGGTGCTGCTGGCCGCAGCGGCCCTCGTGTTCGTGATCGCCTGCGCCAACGTGGCCAACCTGATCCTCGCGCGTTCGGTCCGGCGTGAGGGCGAGCTGGCGGTGCGCGCCGCGCTGGGTGCGAGCACGTCGGCGCTCCGACGGACCCTGCTGGCCGAAAGCCTGCTGCTGTGCGGCGCCGGCGCCATTCTGGGCATCGCTATCGCGGGCCCGATGGTAAGCATCCTCGCCCGCTACGCCTCGCGCTTCTCGGTGCGCGCGCTGGATCTCAGCGTCGACGCCACGCTACTGTACGTCGGCAGCGGTCTCGCCTTGCTGGCGGCTGTGCTCCTGGCCTTCGTGCCGCGGCTGCCCACCGCAGATGGCGCCCAGGGCATCAGCGTGGCCGGCAGCAGCGTCCGGATCACGACCGGCACCAATCGGCGCCTTCGCCTGTTCGCGGTCACGCAGATCGCGGCCTGCTTCGTCCTGCTCGCGGGCGCGGCGATGTTGATGACGACGCTCATCCGGCTGCAGTCCACTCAGACCGGCTTCAACATGCGGCAGGTGCTGGCACTGCACGTGCCCATCGACTTCGAGCGGCCCCGGGCGCAGGCGGCCGCGTTCTATCGCGAGGTCATCCGCCGCGTGAGCGAGCTGCCGGGCGTCGATCGGGTCGTGGTCGGCACGGTGGTGCCGTGGCGTGATGCCAACACGTTCGGCCCCGGCTTCCAGTTCACCGCCGAGGGCTACGCCAAGGCCAACGGCGAAGAGGATCCGCGGGCGCGCTTCCGTACCGTCTCGCCTGGCTTCTTTGCCACGCTCGGGGTGCCCGTCATCGCCGGGCGCGACTTCAACGAGGGCGACCGCGCCGACGGCGAGAAGGTGGTCATCATCAGCCAGAGCGTGGCGCAGCGCATGTTCTCGTCGGCTGACGCCCTCAATCGGCACCTGATGTGGACCGATCCGGTGGCCAAGTTCATCGGCCTCAGCACAGGCGGTCGCCGCATCATCGGCGTGGTCGCCGACGTGGACGACGAGAACGTGGTGCCCGGCCCCGCGATGACGGTCTACCACCCGCTCGAACAGGAGTTCGGGGGCGGACGGCTGTTCGTCTACACCAAGGGCGACCCGTACGCGCTGGTGCCGCCAGTGACGAAGCTGATTCGCGATCTCGCGCCCGATCAGCCGGTGGAGCGCGCGTCGACGCTCGAGGACGTCCGCGCCGAGGTGCTGGCGCCGAATCGCCTCAACGCGCTGGTGTTCGGCGGCTTCGCTGGCGTGGCCCTGATGATTGCGGTGGTCGGCGTCGCGGGCGTGCTCGCCTTCTCGG
>DATLLC010000166.1:0-6550 GCA_035538015.1 Vicinamibacterales bacterium | reverse complement strand
AGTATCTCGTAGCCGACCACGCCGAGCGCGTAGAGATCCGCGCGGTGGTCAGCGGTGAGGTCGGCCATGGCCTGCTCGGGCGCCATGTAGACCGGCGTCCCGAGGGCGAGGCCCGCCGAGGTGAGCGACCCCGACTGCGCCGAGGCTGAGAGCGCCTTGGCGATCCCGAAGTCAGCCACTTGAGCCTCGCCCTCCGCGAGGAGGACGTTCTCCGGCTTGATGTCGCGGTGAACGATGCCCTGCCGGTGCGCGTAGGCGAGCGCGCGAGCGATGTCGGCGAGGACGTGCACAGCCGCGGAGACGGGCAGCTCGCCCTCGCGCGCGAGCCGGGCGCGGAGCGATTCGCCCGCGACGAACGGCATGGTGTAGTAGAGATGGCCGGCGGCCTCGCCCGCGGCGAGAAGTGGGACGATGTGTGGGTGGTGCAGCGAGGCGGCGACCTGGATCTCGAGGCGGAATCGGTCGGCGCTGACGCCGCGGGCCAGCTCGGGTGAGAGAACCTTGATCACGACTTGTCGCCGGAGCGCCCGCTCGGAGGCGAGGAACACGCGCGACATGCCGCCGCCGCCGAGCTCACGCTCGATGGCGTACGCGCCGTTCAGCGCCGTTTCAATCTCCTGCTGAAGATTGTCGGGCAGGGGGAGTTCCGTGAGAGAGCCTGTCCTAAGGTAACGGAAGGTGCGGGGACCCGCTTTGGGGCCGGCCCGCGTCAAATCTTTCAGGTACTTCTCAGGTACTTCCCGCAATAAAGGCCACTCGGGTTGAGTGGCCTCAGCTACTCTAAGACTCTTTTCGCGAAACAAGTTAGGAGTGAATGGCCAGAGAGGGAATCGAACCCCCGACACGCGGATTTTCAGGCCGTGAGGCTACCCGCAGCGGGGTGAAGAGAAACCGCACGGACCCGCAGGATCAAGGGTGAGACCGCACCGGGCCGCCCCGTTGGGTGGGAGGCCCGCAGGCAAGTCCCCACAGAAGTCCCCACACCCGAGTCTGGCCCGGTGCCATCCTGGGCGATAGCCTAGATACGGGGTACAAGTCCCTCGCGAGAGCGGCGAGCCGCGCGCGATGCTCGTTGTCAGGAAGCTGCGGTCGCATGGGACCACACAACCTTCCATTGCGATCCGCGCCGTTCATACACATCGGTGTGCCAGTAACGCTGCCGAGGGATGTGACGTCCCTGAACAACGATTTCGAGCTCGGACTGGTAGCGCATCACCGCGGCGCCGCCGTAGACGCGAACCGTGATTGCTTCGGGCTCCCAGTACAAGTAATGGATCTGACCTGAACTGATCCCGCCGAGATACTGGTCCTTCGACAGCGAGCCACCCAAAGGGTTGATGAGCTGAAAATCGTCGGCGTGCAGGTGGGCGGCTCGTTCAGCATCGCCAGAGACCAACGCACGCAGACGCTCACGCTCCGTCGACCGAAGGAGCTCCACTTCCCGATCATCGCCCATGGTCGCGCCGGAGCTGGTCATCCTGGTCCTCCTACAACTCAATGGCGAATCGGCGTGACGAATGGCTAATCAGCTGCGAACGACCTGAGATAAACCTTCGATCCTTTGCCACCACTAGGAGGCCGGGATATGTGCGGTGCCCGCGTCGCCCGCGTTTGGCGGCTACTCTAGCGGGTTAGGCGGCTGAGGCATGTAGCCCGACCATGCTCTTCTCGAGGTTCGCCCGGCGGAGCGCCCGTCATGCTGCAGGGATTGTATGATCCTCAACTGCTCCCGGTCGATCGCACCGCCGTAAGCACCAGATCGGTATCGGCGCCGCCGCCTCTGCAGGGTCTGTCAGTGACCGACACCATCCGTCGTGCTCAGAACCGCGACGACCGCATCGATGTCTCCGCTCACTGGCAACCGGCTATTGTCGATAGCGTTCAATTAACTGGGCGATCCGTTGAGCAGCTTGTACCGCGGCTTGGTGATTCTGTGAGAAATTCAGGCGGATGCTATCGGTGGCATCAGGGCTGAATTCGGTGCCCGGCGTGACGACAGCGTTGGCCTGCAGACGTACGGCACGCACGAAATCATGCAGCGCCAGAGTCAGCGCCGGCAACCGCGGGAAGAGGTAGCTCCCCGCTTCTGGCATGCGGACCGAGAGACCGGCCACCGTACGAAGTACGGCGAGCAAGTCGTCACGAATGGTCTGATGCTTGGCGGTGCGTTCCGCGAGCCACCCTTCCGGCTCATCGAACCAGGTGCTCAGAACGGCCTGGGAATAGCCCGGTGCGCGAAGCGAGACGATCGCCTGCAGCTTCTCCGCGCGCTCAATGAGGTGCGCGGCTCCGAACGCGACCCCCAGACGGTACCCGCTCAGGGATTCCGTCTTGGACGGTCCCAGGATGGTGACCACCTTGTCGGGCGCAATCCCCGCCGCACAGATGTGCGTGTACGTCTGGTCGGAGTACAGCAGCCGTGAATACAGCTCGTCAGCGATCACCGTAACGCCATATCGATTGGCGAGCTCGGCAATGGCCGTGATCTCCTGTGGCGAGTAGACCACCCCGGTCGGGTTGTTGGGATTGGAGAAGAGCAAGGTGCGGACGCCAGACTTGAAAGCGTCCTTCAGCTGTGCCAGGTCCAGGCCGGCCTTGCCTGTGCATGCCAGGTAGTCCAGCCGTACCGGTACGACCTCGGCACCGAGGAAAACCACCAGCTTGCGGTTCGCGAAGTAGTCGGGCCGTACGATGGCGACTTGGTCGCCTGCGTTCACCGCGGCCCCAAGGGCGAGGAACAGGGCCCCTTGCGTACCGGGCGTGATGATCAACTCCTCTGCCGCTGAGATCGGACGGCCAGTGAACGCTGCCAGCTTCCGGGCCACATGTTCACGCACCTGGGCTCCGCCGCGGTACTCCGTGTACGCCTGGGCGCCGCCGCGATGTTCGCCGGCGATGAATGCTTCCAGAGCACCCGGCGCGGGAGGAAAGGCGGTATCGTTTACGTCGCCGTGGGAGAAATCCACGGCGACTCCCGGCAGTGGTCCTCCGCGCAACGCGACGCCCGGGAGGGCATCGTCCTGTCGCACTTCCTGACCGGGTGCATGGTCGGTGCCGAGCTTCGCGAATTTCGCCTCAAGGGCACTCATAGGACCTCATCGCTTGGCGAACGATCGAACCGCTCAGTGGGCCCACCACTGGAGCGGATCCATCGCACAGGCGATTCCTTCCCAATCGGGATTCCCACTGTGCTGGCGATCAGCGTTCTGTTCCGCTACGGCCCGAAGCACACGGAGCGCCGAACGGCCATCGAGCGCGGATGTGTCCTGTTCGAGGCACCGGTGTCCCGCAGCCGTCTTCCGAGGCGAAGCTGACCTGCACGATCATTCGCTCAGAAGAGCAGAAGGTCGTGATCCAGCCAAGATCCAACGGGAGATCGAGGCCGAGGATGTCTTGGTAGAGCTGTTTGGCGACCGCGATATCGGCGGCCACGATGGAGGCGAGGCTGCCACGTAGTCTACCTTCGGCTCGGCAGTTCGCGGAGCGCGCGGGCCAGTGTGTCCACGACTTGGTCGGCGTCGGCAAGCGAGAGCGGCATCGGGCCGCGGATCTTGATGACGTTGTGGTACGGCCCGTCGGTGCCTACGAGCACGCCGCGCTGGCGCATGCGATCGACCACGAAGGTCGCTTCGTCTGGTGCCGGCTCGAGGGTGTGCCGGTCACGAACGAGCTCGACGCCGAGGAAGAGGCCCGATCCACGCACATCCCCGACGATCTCGAACTCACCCATCAAGGGCTTCAATCCGCTCAACAACCGCTCGCCCACGAGGAGTGCGTTCCGTTGCAGCTCCTCGTCGAGGGTCACCTGCAGTGTCATGCGGCCGGCCACGCACGCAGCCGTGCTGCCGCCGAAGGTGCTGAAGAACTCCATGCCGTTGTCGAAGCTTTCGGCGATGGCGCGCGTGGTGATCACCGCCCCCATCGGATAGCCATTCGCAATCGGCTTGCCGAGGACTACAATGTCGGGCGTGACGTCGTGGGCCTCGAAGGCCCACCAGTGGGTGCCCAGACGGCCGAAGCCCGTCTGTACCTCGTCCGCGATGCAGATCCCGCCGGCCGCGCGCACGCGCGCGTACACGTCGGCCAGAAACCCCTTCGGAGGCATGATCTGCCCGCCCACGCTCGGGCAGGTCTCGGCGATGAAGCCCGAGAGACGTCGTCCCTTCGCGGCGAGATCGGCGATCACCTCCCCGACCCGCGACGCGAACCACGAGCCGAGGTCAGCGTGAGCGCCGCGCGCGCGGTAAACGTCGGGGAGCGGCGACCGGTGCACCCAATCCGGTGCGCCCTCACCGCCCGGGCCCGCATGCTTGTATGGGCTGATGTCGATCAAGGTCGTGGTGTGACCGTGATAGGCCGAGTCCATCACAATCAAATCGCGCGCCCGGGTCCGTGCGCGCACGAGGCGGAGCGCGAGTTCGTTGGCTTCGCTGCCCGAGGCCGTGAAGTAGCAGACGCTCAACGACGCCGGCAACAGCGCCGTCAATTGCTTCGCATACTCGGTGAACTGCTCCTGCAGGTAGCGGGTGTTCGTGTTGAGCACGGCCAGTTGTTCACTGACGGCGCGGACCACGCGCGGGTGGCAGTGGCCCACGTGCGCCACATTGTTGTACGCGTCGATGAAACGGTGTGCCGCATCGTCGTACAGGTACTGTTTGTAGCCGCGGACGATGTTGAGTGGGTTCGCGCCGTACGACACGCGTACGTTGCCGCCGGCGTGCGCGTGACGCGCTGCCGCGATTGCCGACTTCGGTACATGATGCGGTAGCTCCTCCATCCGAATCCCAAGGATCAGGTTCGGGTCGGGACAGAGGCTTTTCCAAACACGCCGCTGGCTCGCGCGAACGACGCCGTCCACGTTGCACGGGACGTCAAGGAGGTCGGTGACCAGTTGGACGTGTACGTGCGTCCACCAGTCGCCGTTGGAGGGTGCGCTGCCGACGCGGGCGAACACCGCGCCCTTCGCGATGGGCTGGCCGACCCATAGTCCCTCGAGCGAGTCGCACGAAAGGTGCCCGTACAGTGAATAGAACTCCACGGAGTCCGGACCCTCCGTCCGATGGCGCAGGACGATGACGGGCCCGTAGTCGTGGTGGGCGGCAGCGTTCTCAAATCCATGCACTACACCGTCGAGCGGCGCATGCAGTGGGGATCCGGGAGCCAGCGAGAGGTCGAGTCCGATATGGATCGTACGCGGCTCGGTTCCCGTCGGCTCGTTCGGCCAGGCGTAGATCAGCCGGGCCTCGTCGTATCCCCCAGCACCGACCGTCGCGCCGCGCTCGGCGAGCCGGCGCTGTATGCGGCGATCGAGTTCTGCTGGAGTGTTCTCGGACGGCTCGCTTGAAACCAGCGGGCTGCCGGCGCTGAGATCGATCGGTGCCACCGGGGTCGTGCGCAGATCGCGGCCGATCAGGGGCGCGAACCGTGCCGATTGCTCCGCCAGCCAGGCCGTGACCCGCGGGGCATGCGGCACAGGCGGCAGGCCACAGGCATCGCGAAAGGTATAGTGCGCGAATCGTGGATGGATCGTCGCGAGGATCGGCAACGTCCTGGCAAGGGGTCCTTGGCTAATCCGAAGGTAGTCGTCCCCGGGGCGTTCCGCAGTCTGCTTCGCTGCGACGCACGCGCTCATGCAGAGTCGCATGCACATCAAGCTGAAGAGTGCCTCCAGCTCGGGCTCGGTCAGCGGGCGCGTCTCGTGGTGACCGGCGACGACCGCAGCGGCCGCGGCCAACGGATCGGCGGCGCTGAGGGCGACGTATGCCATCGCGATCGCGACGTCGTTGACGATGTGGCTGTACACCATGTCGCCAAAGTCGAGGATCCCCGTGACGGACTGGCGTGCCTCGTCGATGAGGACGTTGTAGTCGTTGGCGTCGCCATGGATGACGCCGCGCCGGAAGTCCGGGAGAATCGGGACGACATGGGCCCGATGGTACGCTGCAAATGCGGCGATCCGGTCGGCGAGCGTAGTGTCGGCGACCAGGGGGAGATACGTGCCGATGACGCGCTCGGCGTTCGCGAGGTCCCAATGGAAATCACTATGGAAGGCCGGATGATCGAAGTTCGTGAGCGCGCGACCCAGGCGACCGACCGCGCGACCGAGGTCCCGCCGCAAGGCGTTCGTGTGGAGATGCGCCGTTCCGAGTGTCGTGCCCGGCAGCACCGAGATGAGTCGCACGAACTGGGGACCGTGCATGCCGATCGTGGAGCCCTCGACGGTACGGATCAGTCGGGGGGTGAGTCCGCTCGGCTCCAGATGGAGCATGACCGCACATTCGGCCTCGAGCACCTCACGCCGTTCGGCAAGATTGGCCAGTTTGAGGATGAAGCGCTCCCCTGACTCGGACTCGAGGAGGACGTTCTGGTCGCGTTCGGACGGAAGGTCGAACGCCATGGCCCGAACGTGGTACAGCCGTTCGGCGACGGCGCTCGCCTCGGTTAACGAGAGGCGTGCGTCGCTTCGACGCGGCTGAGACTGAGCGCTGTCGATGTTACCTCTTGATCGTATCCCTGCGGGTCGATCGCCGGAACACCCGGCTACATGGCC
>DATLLC010000165.1:0-6318 GCA_035538015.1 Vicinamibacterales bacterium | reverse complement strand
CACGTGATGTGGCTCGACCATCGTGGCCTGGCGGCGAGGGCCCCGGGGCACCACACCGAAACCGCGAAGCCCGGGGGCGGACCCGACAGTCGCCACATGGAGCAGGCCGCCATTGACGGCGTGGCCATGGCCGAGCGATCGGGGCTGTATTACGCGCGCGACGACGGCCAGCCGCCCGCCGAGCGCGAGCTGGTCAAGGGCGTCTGCTACTGCTGCAAGGTCGCGATGGCCACGACCCCCGACGGAGGCGTCTACGCGGCGTGGCGTCATGTCTTTCCCGGCAGCGTCCGAGACATCGCTTTCATCGCCTCGAGCAATGGCGGGCAGCGCTTCGACGCGCCGGCGCGGGTCAGCATCGACAACTGGCATCTCGCCGGATGTCCGGACGATGGCACGGCCATGACCGTCGATGCCCACGGCACCGCGCATGTGGTGTGGCCGACGGTATTGAGCGTTCCCGACCCGGAGGGCGCCCTGTTCTACGCTTCGTCCAGCGACGGGCAGTCGTTCACGACCAGAGTGCGCATCCCCACCCTGGGCAGCCCGAAGCCGATGCACCCGCAGATGCTGGCCGACGCCGCCGACCGCGTCCTCGTGGCGTGGGACGAAGTCGTGAATGGCGTACGACAGGCCGCGGTCCGCCGCCTGAGCTTCGACGAGGCCGGACAGCCGCTCTTCGGCGCCACCCTCCGCCTGGGGTCGCCCGACACGCCGTCGTCTTATCCTTTCCTGGTCTCCACCTCGCGCGGCACGCTCGCCATCTACGTCGCCGGCGAGGCTGGCGCCTCGTCGATCCGGGTCGAGGGCTTCTAACCCGCGTGCCTCGAACCTCCGTGATTCGAACCTACTTGGGGAGCCGCTCCGGCATCTCGGCGACCACGTAGGTCATCACGGCAAGTGACGCCGCCGCCTTCGACACTTCCGCTGGGAGGATGCGCTCCACCGTGTCGGCGGGCGTGTGGTGGATGGTGAAGTACTTCGTGGAGTCGCCGGCGTAGGCCATCATCGGGACTCTTCCCAACTGCGCGATCGGCCCGATGTCGGCACCACCGCCGCCCGGGCCGACGTGCTGCATGTCGATGCCAGCCAGGAGCGTACCGATTTCCGATATCACCCGCCGCGCCGACTCGGAGCCCGAGAACGCGAGGTGCGCCGGGGCAAACACGCCGGAATCCGATTCGATCGCCAGCACGTGCTGCTCGGCGTCCCTGGCGTACTTGTCGCGATAGGCATTGCCGCCGCGCAGCCCGTTCTCCTCGTTGGTGAACAACACCAGCCGCACGGTCCGGCGGGGCCGGATGCCGAGCTTCTTCATCAGGCGGAGACCTTCCCAGGTGACGATGCAGCCGACCGCGTCATCCGAGGCGCCGGTGGCCGCGTCCCACGAGTCGAAATGGCATCCCACCAGGACGACTTCCTCCGGCCGCTCGCGCCCGGTCAGCTCGGCAATCACGTTGGCGGTCTCGACGTCGGGCTCGAAGTGCGCCTCCATCCTGAGTCGGACGCGCACCGTGCGCCCGCGATCGACGAGGCGGTGGATGCGCTGGGCGTCCTCGACGGAGATGGCCGCTGCCGGGATCTTTGGCGCCTCGTCGCCGTATTGCATCCCGCCCGTATGCGTTGTCCGCAGCCCGATCGGGCCCACCGACCGGAGCAGCATGCCCACGGCACCGTGTTGCGCGGCCATCCGCGCGCCCCCCGACCGGAAAGCGACCGTCTCGCCGTAATTCGTATAGGGCACGTCGAAGAGCACGATCCGACCTTTAGCCTCGGCCGAGCGTTGCTGCAGCTGCTCCATGCTCGAGACGACCATCACCTCGGCTTCCAGGCCCTCAGACGCGGTGGACATGCTGCCGCCGAGCCCCAGCAAGGGAATCGTGTGGTGCGGCGGCTCGACGATCTCCAGGCTCTCCTTCCCTCGCACCCATCGGGGTCCCATGACTTTCTCGGTGCGGACCTTCTCGAAGCCGTCGGCCTTCATGCTGGCGGTGGCCCAGGCGATGGCGCGAGTGAGGTTGTCGGACCCGGTAAGGCGGGCGCCGTAAGTATCGGTCAGCTCGGCCAGCCGGTCCCACGCGAACTGGTCGGCTGTCGCCGCCTCGATCAACCGCGCGGCGTCATCCCGATACGGGGTCAGCCAGCTCGGGACCCCGATCTGCTCGCGGGCGTAGGCTGGGGACCGGGCGGGGAGGGCCGTGGCGCCGCTGAAGAGACCGGCCATGGCCAGGAGAGCAAAAACGATCCGATGCATGCTCGCGGATTATAATCGGGGGGCTCGACGGTTCCCCATGGCCCTCCTGGCACGCGTCATGTACATCGTCCTTGGCCTCACCTCCGTGGGTCTGGCCGCTCTCGGTGCCGTTCTGCCAGGGCTACCGACGACGGTCTTCCTGCTGGTGGCGCTCTGGGCCTTCTCCCGATCCAGCGACCGTCTGCATGGGTGGGTGACGCGGATGCCGCTGTTCCGCGAGGCACTGGTGCACGTGGAGCGCTACCACGCCGAGCGCACCATCTCACGCGGCGTGAAGCTCGTGGCCGTCTCTTGCGCGTGGGCGTCGGTGGCGCTGTTTTTCGTGAGCCGTGGGCTCGAGCCGTCGGTGACCGCGGCGCTGCTGGTAGTCCTGGCGATGGCCTGCACCATCTTCATGGCACTCACGCGCACCGCCGCGCGACAGCGCCCCTGATCCTCAGTCGCCGCACGCGCGTTCAGAACCCAAGTGTGTACACCAGCCTGAACGTGCGCCCCATTTCGGGGAGCTGATCTTTCAGGTAGTTCAAATGGTTCCGGTAGAGCTCGTTCGTGGCGTTCTCCAGCCGGGCGGTCACGGTGTTCAGCACGCTGCCCCGGGTGAACGAGTACGAGCCGTATAACCGGAGGGTGGCGTAGCCGTCGGTCGGACGCTCGTCGCCGTACACGCGATCCTGCGTGGCGACCATGTTCACCGCGCCTCCCGCCTGGATGCCGGCGTGCTGGTACTTCAGGCCGACGATGCCCCGGTACGGGGGCATGCGCGGCAGATCCTCATCGGTGTCCGAGAGCGTGCCGCGCACCATGTCGAACGTGAACTCGGCCGTGACCTGATTCAGCTTCACATCGCCATGGGCCTCGAAGCCCCAGAGGGTGGCATCGCGGCCCACGAACTCGACGTACGGCAAGTCTCCGCCGTGCGGAACTTCCTCTTCGTCACCGTGTTCGATGTTGAAGCGGTCGTCGAATTCGTCTTCCCGTTCCTCGAACTCTTCGTCGCTGACCGGATTCCGGAAGATGAAGTTGGCGATATCGTTGCGGAAGATCGACACTTCACCTTCGAACCGATAGCCCCTGGCGCGCAAGGCGAGGTCGAAGCCGAGCGCGCGTTCGGCCTGGAGATCGGGATTGCCGATCTCAAAGGCGAAGTTGCCGAGGTGGGGGCCGAAGAAATACAGCTCCTCGAGCGCGGGCGGCCGGGCCGCGCGCGCGAGGCTGGCGGCAATCACGAAGTTGTCGTTGGCTGCCGCCGGTCGCACGAGCAGTCCGACCGAGCCGGAGAACTCGGTGAACTCCGTGTTCGGAAGGCCGCCCCCCGGCGCATACCGGGTACGGTCCACCCGGCCGCCGAACTGGAGCGTGGCGTGCGGCCACGCCACTTCCTCGTAGAGAAAACCCGCCGCGCTGTTCTGATCCACCGGCGGAGACAGCGCCTCTTCACCAATCGCCTGAAACTGGCGGTTCAACAGCCAGCCGCCGACGCTGCCCAGCAGGCCGCCGGCCTTGCGATGCGACAGCAGCACCTCGCCCTCGAATTGATCGTTGTCGAAAGTCGTGCCAACCTCATCGCCCTCCAGCTCGCGGTGCTCGTATCGCCGGATGCCGAGAGTGGCGCGATACGCCTGTACGAAGCCGGGGAGCGCCGTCCCGCCCGCCCGAACGTTGAAGGAATGCCGGCGTGGATCGAGGCTGATGGCGCCCTCCTCGACGATCGGGATCCCGTACTCCATATCGGTGTAGCCGTAGCTCGCGCCGACGTAGGAGTTCTCCCCTGTCCACGCCCCACCCAAGCTGGCGGTCGCGGTGCGCGACGCGGAGGTCTCCACTTCGCCCTCCGGCGTCGCGTAGTTGCCGATTCGCTCGCCGCTGCCGCCGAAGTGGAAGGCCCATTGACCGTTGCCCACATGCACGTCCCCTGCACCGCCGGACTGGGCCCCGTTGGTGCCCAGATCGAACGTGAAGTTGCCCGATGGTCGAGTGGCCGGCTCACTCGGAATCTGGTCGGAGATGATGTTGACGAGGCCACCAATCGCGTTGGCGCCGTAGAGCAGGGTGGCCGGGCCGCGCACCACTTCCATCTTTCTCGCCGCCGCGGGGTTCACCGGCACGCCGTGGTCACCCGACTGGCTGGAGACGTCGCCGGTGCGCTGCCCGTCCTCGAGCACGACCACGCGGTCCCCGTCGAGGCCACGGATCACGGGACGTGCCGGCGCCGAGCCAAACGCCCGCACCGCAATTCCCGGCTCCGCGTAGAGCGTGGCCGCGACCGTCGACTCGAGCTGCCGGGCCAGGTCCTCGCCGGTCAGGACGGATGTGGGCTGGTACGACTCGAACTGCGGGCGTGGGTTCGGGCTGACGGAAAGCACTTCCGCGAAATGCAGATCGAACTCCACGGTCAGGTCCAGGGTCACAGGCGCGTTGGCCACGGTCACTTCGGTGCGCCGCGTCGTGTAACCCTCGGCCCGCACGCCCACGTGATAGCTTCCGGACGGCACGTTCTCGAATTGATAGCGGCCGTCCGGACCGGTGCGGGTCTCGCGGCGGAGCTCGTCGATCACGACGAGGGCCCCGGCCATCGGCTGATCGCTTTCCCCCTGCCGGACGACGCCCGAAACCGTGGTCCCCGCCTGGGCCGCGGCCCAGGCGGGCGCGGCCAATCCCGGCAACGCCAGCAGGGTGATGACCAGGATGGTCCGCATAATCGTGACAGAGTAGCGGTGCGCCGCCAGTGGGCCGAAGGGAAGCACGCGAGCAGCGGACATCTCCCGGTGAGTGGTCGTCGGGGGACGGTGAGTGGGAGGCAACGATGGGCTGGCGGTGGATCGTGATGACAGGCCGGCTGCTTGGGGCGGTCCTGCCGGTCGTACAGCCCCTGTTGGCAGGTGCGCTCGAGCGACAGTCGTCACCGATGACCGCGGCGAGGGCTGGCATCCAGGGCGCCGTCACCACCACGGCGAAGACGCCGCGGCCCATCCGCGTGACATTCGATCAGAAGGTATGCGGAGCGGAATTGCCGGACCAGTCGGTAGTGGTGGACGGCTCGGGCCACCTGGCCAACGTGGTCGTGACGCTCGTGGGCGTCAAGGCCAAGGCCCCCGCACGCGAGATCACGGTGCTCAACGACAAGTGCGCGTTCGTACCGCGAGTGCAGGTGGTGGGCGACAAGAGCGTCATCAAGACCGCCAGCCGGGATCCGGTGCTGCACACCACCGTCGTCCAGCAGCCCGACGGCCATCAACTGTTCAACGTGGCGCTCCCTGTGCCGGGCATGGAGATCGCCAGGCCGCTCGCGGGGACCGGAGCGCTGCGGGTCGGATGCAGCACGCACCAATGGATGCGCGGCTGGATTCTGGTGACCGACGACGTGGCGACGGTGACGGGCCCTGATGGCCGCTTTACGTTGCCGGACGTGCCGGCGGGCACCTATCAGCTCCGCGTCTGGCACGAAGCGTTGAAGGCGGCGGACCGGACCGTGGCGGTGATCGCAGGCAAGCCTCTCACGATCAACGTCGAGATGAAATAAAGAGGCCGGGCGCGAGCGCCATGCTACGGATCGGGGTCGGAAGGCGCGGCGGTGAACGTCAGCATCCAGAGCGATGACCCGCCGTGCGAGCGGTTGTACGCGAGATACCGTCCGTCCGGTGCGATCGTTGGTTCCTCAATGAAGAGGTCGGAGGCTTCCGGAAAGCGGGTGACGGGCCGCGGTGCTCCTCCATTCGCAGGCATCCGGTAGATGTTCTTATGGCTCGGCTGTACGTACAGCGACTTCCCGTCGGGCGAGTAGAACATGTGCAGGTGACGCTCGGCCCCGCTCGTCAGCTGCTCCTCCCGGCCGCCCGCCACCGGAATTCGCCACACGTGCACGGTCGCACCCGTGTTCGCGGAAAAGGCGATCCAGTTGCCGTCCGGCGACCATGCACCCTGGTACTTGTGCGAACCCGAGTGTGTTAACGCCCGTTCACGGCGGGTTGTCAGATCGAGCACGAACAGCTGGTTGACTCCATCGACGATGCGCGAGTACAGCAACTGCTGACTGTCGGGTGAGAATGCGCACGGAAAGGAGCCAGCCA
>DATLLC010000164.1:0-17351 GCA_035538015.1 Vicinamibacterales bacterium | reverse complement strand
CGTCCCTACCGGGTCGACCTCGTCCCAATAACGCGCCATCGCGCGGTTGATGACCACCACCGGCAGGCTCTCGGCGGTATCGGTCGCCGCGAACACCCGACCGCTCACCGTGGCAATGCCGATCGTCTCGAAGTAACGCTCGCTGGCTACCCGAACGTCGGTCGTCGGCCGGCGATCAGGATCGTCCGTGACGCGGCCGTCGATGTCGAACCGCGTGGTGCCGGGGGCGGCGCCGGCGAGAGGCACGGCGTTGGTGATCGCCGCGGAGACCACGCCCGGCTGCCCTTCGAGTCGATCGAGGATCGGAAGATAGAGACGCCGGAGGGCGTTGATGGTGCCGTAGCGCGAGAAGTTGCCGTAGACCTGTGCCGACAGCACGCCGTCGGAGCGGTAGCCGGGATCGACCTGCTGCAGCCGGTAGAAGCTGGCGAGCAGCAGGCCCGCGCCAACGAGCAGCATCACGGAGACGGCCACCTGCGCGACGATCAGCACGCCCTGCACGCGGCGCCGGCTTCCCGCCTCGCCGGCCTGGTTGCTGCCTTGTTTGAGCGCGTTGGTGAGGGTGACGCGCGAGCCAAGAGCCGGCAGCGTCCCGAAGAGGAGGCCGGTGACGACCGACACGCCCAGCGTGAACAGGAGCACGGCCGGGTCGAGCGACACCTCGCCGGTGCGCTGCGTGAATCGGCTTGCGAAGCGCGTCAGCATCCCGATGGTGCCCCATGCGAAAAGCACGCCCACCATACCGCCGACCGAGGCGAGCAGCGTGCTCTCCGTGAGCAGCTGCCGGACCAGGCGTCCCCGCCCGGCGCCGAGCGCCGTGCGCAGCGCCAGCTCGCGGTCCCGTCCCAGCATCCGAGCCAGCGTCAGGTTGGCGACATTGGCGCAGGCGATGAGCAGGACCAGGCTGGTGATGCCGAGCAGGATCAGCAGCAGGTCGCGCGCACCTTCGGTCAGCGCGGATCGCACGTCCAGCGCGGTCGCCTGGAAGCCCGAGGTCGCGGTGCGATAGACGCCGGCATGATCCGCGGTGAAGCGCTGGTTGATGGTGGCGATGGCCGCGGCCGCCTCCTCGTGCGTGTGCCCGCTTTTCACCCGCCCGAACACGCTCAGCCCTCCGAACGCGCGGCGATTCTCCGGGATGTTCCGCTCGGCGGCAGCGCGGAAGGGGCAGGCCAGCACCGGCATGTAGACGTCGTTTTCCTGCGGGTAGTGCGGCACGTTGGGCAGGACGCCGATGACGCGGTGGGGCCGATCGTTCATCTCGAACACCTGGCCGACGATGTCCGGATCGCCGCCGAAGCGGGTGCGCCAGTAGGTGTGGGAGAGGACGAGCACCGCCTCGGCGCCAGGCAAATCGTCAGTGGCCACGAACGTCCGGCCCACGACTGGCTTGATGCCCAGCAAGTCGAAGAAGTTGTGCGAGACGACGCCGGTGCTGACCCGGTCCGGCTCACCGCGGTTCAGCAGGTCGAAGTTCATCTGGTGGTACTCGACCAGCCCATCGAACACCTGGGCCTGATCGCGATAGTCGAAGTACTCCGCGATCGCCACGCCGACCTGATTCTGCCCGGAGAGCGGCGCTGACTGACGCACGACGACGAGCCGCTCGCCGTGTTCGTAGGGCAAGGGCTTCAGCAGCACGCCGTTGATCACGCTGAAAATGGCGGTGTTGGCGCCGATGCCGAGGCCGAGCGTCAGGATCGCGAGCGCGGCATAGCCCGGGTTCTTGGCGAGGCCGCGGAGGCCGTACTTCAGGTCCTGCAGCAGCTCGTCGACCCAGCTGATGCCGCGCGCCTCGCGTGTGTCGGCCTTGTGCTTGTCCATGGGACCAAAACTCCTCAGCGCCCGGGCGCGCGCCTCGTCGGGCGGGACACCCGCCGCGATCCACTTCTCGGCTTCACGATCGACGTGGTAGCGGAACTCGGCGTCCACCTCACGCTCCAACCGATCGCGCCGCCACCATTGGTTGAGTGCGCCCATCAGATCACCAGATAGATCGCCAGATCACCGAATCACGAGCTCGCCAGATTCCAGATCACCAGATCAGAACATCACCCGATCAAGAGATCTTCGAAATCTCCAACACCTTCCCCACCGCCTCCGTCATCCGCACCCACGATTCGGTTTCGGCGCGCAGCTGCTTCTGGCCGGCCCGGGTGAGCTGGTAGAACTTCGCCTGTCGGTTGTTCTCCGAGGCGCCCCACTCCGAGCTGATCCAGCCGGCGGTCTCGAGCCGGTGCAGGGCGGGATAGAGCGAGCCCTGATTCACGCGGAGGACCTCGTCGGACATCTGCTGAATGCGCTGGGAAATCCCCCAGCCGTGCATGGGACCGAGGTTCAGGGTCCGGAGAATCAGAAGGTCGAGAGTGCCCTGGAGCAGGTCGAGGGGACGGGGCGGCATGGGTGCTGGCAGCATGGCGCCGCTCCTTGTCGGATGTCAACAGGAGCAGTCGCGATTGCGGGGACGAACCGCGTGTTCGGTCGGCTCGCCAACCGCACTTTGGAGGTAGCGTCCCGCAGGCGCCGGGACCTACGTCCGGATCGCGTTCGTTTGGCGGTGCCTCTCGTTTTGGTGTGTAGAGGCGGCAAAACACCTCTGAGGAGAACCCAGGATGCCGGACGAGATAGCCCTGCAAGATGCGCCGACCGACCAGCCGCGCACGTGGCTCGAGGCGAACGTTACGCTGATCCCCCGAATCGCCATCCAGGCGGCGCGGCGTCATCGCCTCCCGCCCCAGGATCGACAGGAACTGCTCTCGATCTTCTGGACGCACCTCGCCAAGGACGACTGCCGCGTCTTGCGCCAGTTCCGGGGGTCCAGCGGTATTGCGACCTACCTGCGCACCGTGATCGATCGGGTGGTGCTGGACATGCGGACCTCGTCGTGGGGCAAGTGGCGTCCTTCTGCCCGGGCCCGGCGCCTCGGCGCGCCGGCGGAGGCCTTCGAACGGCTCGTGATCCGAGATGGGCGCGCGCCCGAGGAAGCACACACCTTGCTCCGGGCCATGATGGGCCCGGCCGTGCCCGCGGACCTGGTCGACAGCCTCGCCGGACAGCGCCCCGCGCAGCGCCGCCTCGTCAGCCTCGACCGCGCGTCGGCCCATCGCGCGACGACCGCGGACCCGTTCGCGGCGCTGGCTCGACCGGCGCCGCGACCGGCACGGGCGAGTGCTGGGCCTCCACCTGCGCCAGACCCTGGGCGCGCTGCCGGCCGACGATCGGCTGCTCATCCGGATGCGGCACGAGCTGGGCCTGAAGGTGAGCCAGATCGCGGCCATGCTCGGAGCCGACCAGAAGCGTCTCTATCGGCGGTTCCAGACCATCCACGGACGCCTTCGCAGTGCGCTGGCGGCCGCCGGCATTTCCGCGCGCGACGTGGCGGAAGTCACCTCAGGCGAGGTGAGCCATGTGCCTCGCGTGCTCCGGACGGTGCTGCCGGAGTGCTGAAGAAAGGAAACGTGCTGCGTTTGTCAGCTGCCGGCTAGCGTTGGGTGTCGCTCTTGATCGCGGCAACCACCCGCTTCACGAACTCCGCTTCGTTGCCGCGGTGCCAGCGCCACACGACGACCAGGTCGTGATCGGGCGAGATCGTGATGGTGTTGCTGCCGGCGCCCTTCGCGCCGAAGGCGTTCGGCGGCAGGCCGGGGTAATTCTTCCCCTGCGTGTTGAGCCACCAGAGGTACCCGTAGTCGGGGCTGTTCGAGACCTTGCTCGGCGTGATCGCGGCCTTCACGAACGGCGGCGGCACGATCTGCCGATCGCCCCACTTGCCGCCGCGCAGCCACAGGTAGCCGAAGCGCGCCATGTCCCACGAGTTGATCCAGACCCCGCCGCCCCACCGCGTCCCGCCGCTCACCGACGCAAGCCTCTTGCCGTCGATGTCCACGTAGCTGTTGTGATACGGCACCCACTTCCACGCGTTGGAGGCGCCGATCGGGTCCATGATCTCGTCGCGGAACACCTCGGGGACCGGCTTCTTGAACGTGCGGAGCAGCGAGAGGCCAAGCCGATTGATGCGGACGTCGTTGTACTCGTAGAAGGAGCCCGGACGCTGCAGCTCGCGCGGCTTGCGCTCGCCTTCGCCGAACGCCTCCTTGCCGACGAAGTCGTCCTGCTTGCCCCACATGTTGCCTTCCCACTCGGTCTCCTGCTGCAAGTGCATCTTCCAGGTGACCTGGGCATTCCTCGGCGAGTCGTAACCGCCGTCCTTCACCGTCTTGCCGACGGGATCGTCGACCGTGACCTTGCCGTCACGGACGGCAATGCCGGCCACCGTGGCCATCATGCTCTTGGCGACCGAGTAGGTCGGATCCACCCACGTGGTGTCCCCGAACTCGGCCACCACGTAGCCCTTGTAGACGACGAGCCCGTTGGTCTTCGCCCGCCTGGTCGGTACCGAGCCGAGCAGGGACCCGAAGATCCGCTCCTGGTCCGAGAAGTCCATCTCGCGCGTCGACTCGCGGCTCTCGGCAAAGCTCACCGCGTCGGCGAGCATCTTTGGATCCAGGCCCAGCTCCGCCGGCGCCTTCTTCGCCCACGATCCCGCGGGCGGGAAGTAGGCGCCCGTCCCGTTCTGCGCGACCGTCGTCGCCCCCAGCACCAACGCCACGGCAATCCCTGCGGCGAAGGCGGACAAGGTCAGGCCGGACCGGAAATTAGGCTGCGTCATCGTCACTCCCCCAAAATGCCCGAATGCCCCGAATGGTTGGACGCATTTTCAGTAGGCCGGCCCGAGCAGCACGGCGTTCATGAACAGCAGCATGGTCGCCTCGCTGAACGCCCGGTAGTTCGCGTCCTCGGCGAAGGCTATCACGTGTCCCTGCCCCATGGGCTGGTGCATCAGGAACGCTTTCTGCACCAGCAGGTCCTGGTTCTCCGGCCAGATCAAGCCCGAGGCGATGAGCCGGTCCTTGGCCGCGTAGATGCCCACGTTGCGCCCACTATTGAGCTTGAGCGGCGCAAACACGCGGTTGCCCTCGATCATGGTCTGCGACTCCGCGTCCTGGCCCGCCGAGAGCCACTGCTCGGTGTCCACGATGATGCGGAGGATGGCCCGGGGCTGAGCGTCCGGCCGCTCGCGCTCGGGCTGGATCGCGGCGTCGTAGTCGAACGGGCCAGCGGATTTCACGGCCGCACCTGCCTTTGACATTCCCGCCGCCGGCTTGTCTCCGGGCGCATCGAGGTTTCCGTTCTTCAGCAGCGGCTTGGTGTCGAGCAGCCCCACGTTCTCGGCCGTGGCCCACCGCGTGGCTTCCGCCAGGGTGATGATCGTACCCCCGCCGCGCAGCCAATCCTTCAGCCGCCCCAGCACCACATCGGTTACCGCTCCCGTGTAGTTGCCGGAGGGGAGGACGACCACGTCGAAGTCCGTGAGGTCCGCCCGGGCCAGGGAGGACACGCGTACCGCGGTGACACGCTGCCCGAACCGGCGCTCGAGCGTGTAGCGCGTCCAGCCGGCCGAGAGCGACTGGGTGGGGGTGTCCCAGGCCAGCAGCACCCGCGGCGCCTTCAGGAAGCGCGTCTCGTTGCTGCCGAGCGACGTGCCCTCGTCGACAAACGTCGTATCGATGGGCACGACCTCCGCGCCATGGCTGGCCGAAAGGGCGGCGAGCCGCGTCTGCAGGTCGGCCGGGTTGCCGGCGTTGCGAATCAGAGCGGTGCCGATCCGATAACGCCGTCCGTTCAACGCAAATGCGCCGCCGACGCTGTGCACCCGGATGCCTTGCGCGAGGGCGTCGGCCGCCAGACCAGCCGCGGCCGATCCCCAGGGCACCACGTATCCGACCTTCCCCGGCGCGACCGAGCGTGACCGGGGAGCGGCCTCGTACGCGGTCGGCAGCGTCGCCGGCGCGTGCCAAACCACGAAATTCGGCGATGTCGCACTTTGACGCTAGTCGCGCGAACCCCAGCTATGAGAAATCTGCCCGTACATCCGTAGTGTTCATCGCAAGTACGGCCTTCACTTGACCGAGGGCCAGGAGACAAACGTGGATCGCCCCCATCCGATTCGCTTGTTGCTCGTCGACTCGCACGCGCTCACCCGCTCCGCCATCGGCTGTTTGCTGTCCTGCCTGCACGGTATCGCCGTGGTCGGCGAGGCGGGCACGCTGGTGGATGGCCTCACCGCTGCCGCTGAATCGGCCCCGGACGTCGTCTTGCTGCACCTGCGTCAGGAAAGCGGACTCGGCGTCGAGGCCATCACCGCCCTGTTGCTCGCCGCTGGCCCCGGCGCCCGTCTCCTGGTGGTCACCGATATCGTCGACGCCGCCCTGCGTCAGCGGGCCGTGCGACTCGGGGCATACGGCATTGTCGGCACGGACCAGCCCGCCGAGGCCCTGGTCAAGGCCATCGAGAAGGTGCACCAGGGCGAGGTGTGGATGGAGCGGCGCCTGGTGGCCGACCTGATCAACCGGACCCCGCCGCTGCCGGACAGCGACCATGCGCGGATCGGATCGCTCACCCCTCGGGAACGCGAGGTGGTCCAGCTGCTCTGTGAAGGCCTGCGCAACAAGCAGATCGCGGATCGGCTGGCGGTGACCGACGTCACCGTGCGGCATCACCTCACCTCCGTGTTCAGCAAGCTGCGGGTGTCGGACCGGCTCGGCCTCCTTCTGTACGCCTCGAGGCACGGCCTGGCCACAACCCACACACTTGTGCCATCTCAGCCGGCTCATCTGGCCGATGCGGCAGCGCCCGGCGAACAGTAGTGTTTCAACCTCAGCTGCACGTTAGAACGACTGAACCCCCATCGGAAAGGTGGCTGGTATGCCTCGGTTTTGGCGCTCCCCGTCGGTTCTCCCCTGCTGGTTCCTGGTGGCCAGTCTTGCGTTCCTCCTGCTCGTGCCGGCGCGCGCGGACGCGCAGAACGGAACCGTCAGCGGTACGGTGACGGACGCGGACACCGGTGCCCCTGCCGCTGGCGTCTCGGTCGCCGTGCTCATGGTGAACAGCGGCTTCGTCGCCGGCGGGTTTACCAACGCGTCCGGGGTCTACTCGATCTCCGTGCCGCCGGGGGCGCTCTACTACCTGGCAACCGACACGACCTCGGGGTACCTGGTGGAGGCTTTCCCGGACGTGCAATGTGTGAGTAATTTCTGCGGTCCCAACGATCTGCGGGAAGCCGAGCCGTTCGCGATGCTCCCCGGCGGAGCGGTGACCGGCCGGAATCTGTCGCTCGTCCGAGGAGGGACCATTTCGGGCACGGTGACGAATGCGGCCGGCGCCGCCGTCCAAAACGTCACGGTTACCTCCTGGTTTCGCGTGGGTGTCCAGACGGTGTCGTGGTCAGCGGCGACGAACAGCGCGGGCGTTTACACGCTGAGGGGATTGCGTGCTGGCACCTATTTCCTCGGCACGACGTTCAACAACCAGGGGCTGCGCAACGAGATCTACGACAACATCCCCTGCATCGGCTTCTGCTCGGCGGCGAATGCCCTGGCCACGGGCGCGCCGGTGGTGGTCTCGGCCGGCGCGGCGATCACGGGCCGGGACTTCACGCTCGAGACGGGCGGTTCCATCAGCGGCGTCATCACCAACGCCGCGACCGGGCAGCCGCTGCAGAACGTATTCGTCTCGGCGAGCACGCGGTTGAGCACCGGCGTCGTCACAACGTCCGGATTTTCGACCAATGCCAACGGCGAGTACACCATCAGCGGGCTTGCCGCCGCAACCTACAGCGTGTTCACCAGCTCCAGCACCACGACCAATGAGATCTATCCCGACCTCCTCTGCGTCAACTTCTGCAGCTCGACGACGGCTGCCGACAGCGGCGGCGCGGTGGCGGTAACCCTCGGCGCGACCACCAGCGGCATCAACCTCGCGCTCGATCCGGGCCTCTCGGTGTCCGGCACCATCACCAATGAGACGACAGGGCTGCCCCTGCAGAACGTGACCGTCACGGCCTTCCTGCGCGTGGGACAGACGTTCACCGGGCGTTCGGCCTCGACCAATGCGTCCGGGGTCTACACCGTGCCGGGGCTCGTGGCCGGGACCTACGTGCTCGCGACGTCGACGGGCTCGTTCGCCAACGAGGTCTACGACAACATGCCCTGCCCAGGGTCGTCCTGCAACACTCTGGCCCTGCTGGCGGCTGGAACGCCGGTGAGCGTGACGCCGGGCGGCACGGTCACGGGCAGAAATTTCGCCCTGCAGCCGCTGAGTACCGCCACAGGGACGCTCACCGGCACGATTACCGATCCAGCCAACGGTCTACCCATTGGCGGAATCGGCGTCGAGGTCTATGCGCAGTCGGGCTCGGGGTTCACGCTTCTGGGCACTGCGAGCACCAACGTCTCTGGCGTGTACGGCGGGACGATCTCCACTGGCTCCTACCGCGTCGCCACGACCGGACTCCACCCGTATCGCAACGAGGCGTTCGACAACATCCCGTGTCTCGGCTCCCCCTGCGCGTCGACGACCGTCTTTGGCAGCACCCCGGTGACGATCACGGCCGGCGGGACGGCGACGGCGAACTTCGGCCTCTCAGCTGGAGACGGCATCGCAGGGACGGTGACCGACGCCGCCAACGGTGCGCCGCTTGCCGGCGTCCAGGTCCTCGTCTTCCAGTCGGGATCGAACCAGTTCGCGGCCAGCGTCAACACCAACTTCCGCGGGCAGTTCTACCTGCGCGGGCTGCCCAACGGCGATTACGTCGCTTACACCAGCAACAGCCTGGGCTACTTCGACGAGATCCATAGCAACATACGCTGTACGACTTCCTGTTCGTCGACGACGGCTCTCACCTCAGGGACGCGAATCACGGTGAACGGAGCGGCCGCCGATGCCGGCGCGGATCTCGCGGAGCTGGTGACGGGCATCAACTTCGCCCTCGACGTCCGCACACAGGCACCGAACGCACCGAGCAATCTCCGAATCGTGACGGTCGCCTCGACGTCGGTGTTCACGTGGGCGGCTCCGTCACTGTTCGGCGGTGGCGCGCCCACGAGCTATCTGCTCGAGGCCGGCTTCGCACCTGGCACCACGGCGATCGCGCTCCCCATCGCGGGAACGGGCACGAGGTTCTCATATCCGGGCGTGCCGCCGGGCACCTACTTCGTCCGCATCAAGGCGGTGAACGCGCACGGCGCCAGCTTCGCCTCGAACGAGGTGATGCTCGTCGTCGGCGCGACGGGCGTGGGTCTGCCAGATGCGCCGACCGGCCTGACCGCCTTCATGGCGGCGGATCGCATCACCATCACGTGGACCCCGGCCCTGGGCGGCGGCCCGGCCAGCGGCTACGTGGTCGAAGCGGGCTCGGCGAGCGGCGCCTCGAACATCGCCGCGCCGAACGTCACCGGCGCTTCATTCGTCTTCAGTCCCGTGCCGCCCGGCTTCTATTTCCTGCGGGTCCGGGCCCGGAACGCCGCCGGCGTGAGCCTGCCCTCCAACGAGTTGATGGTCGTGGTCGGCAACGTGCCCGCGCCGCCCAGCTCGCCGTCCCTCGGCCACAGCGTGAACGGGTCAACCGTGACGCTCACCTGGTCGGCGCCCGTATTCGGCCCGGTGACCGGATACATCATCGAGGCGGGTTCGGCGACGGGACTCTCCAACCTTATCCCGGGCGCGACCGTCGGCAATGTGCTGACACAGAGCTTCGGCGGCGTGCCGCCGGGCACCTACTACGTGCGCATCCGCGCCGTGAACGCGCAGGGCGTGAGCATCGTCTCGAACGAGCGGACCATCATCGTCCTCTGAGCTGAGCGAGCCGGCGCGCGGCGGCCGTCACCGCCGCGCGCCAGCACGCGCGAGCTCCTCCATTTCGATCGCCGCCGTCAACGCCATCCCGCCGCCGCGATCGTCCGGCCCGGTCAGCCCGGCCCGATTCAGGTAGTACATCTTCGTCGGACCAGCTCCCGTCCCGGTGCACACATCGATCAACGTGCCGTCCTCGGCGATGCGCGCGAGCAGCCCGCGCCACGCCCGGTCGACGACGGGGCGATAGCTCGCGTCGATCCAGCCGAGGCGCAGCCCGCGGGCCATGGCGGCCACCATCATCGCGGTGACCGTGAACTCGCGATAACTCCCCGGCTCGTCTACCACCTGCCGCCACATGCCATCGGCCGCCTGTTGCGGCACCATGCCCCTCATGAGCGCCTGAAAGCTGCGGAGCACGGCGCCACGCTCCGGCCACGCGGCGGGGAGGTAGGTGAGCGCCTCCATCAGCCCGAACGCGGCGAAGCCATTGCCGCGCCCCCAGGCGTGGGGCCCTTCCCTGGCGTGGACGAACAGGCCGTCGGGCCGCTGGAGATCGGCGGCATACGCCGTGAGCAGCCGACCGGCGGCAATGCTGTACTGCTCGTCGCCGGTCCGGGCGGCAACCCGCGCCAGCACGCTCGTCGCCATGAACATGTCGTCGGTCCACGCGCGCGCGAACCGGACGAGCTCACCCGGTGCCTGCGGCAGGATGAACTCGGCGGCCTTCTGGGCCAGCCTGTCGGCGTCGGCATTGCCCAGGAGTGTGCCCCAATCCGCAAACGCCAGGTGCCCTGCCAGGCTGGTGAGCAGATAGGGTTCGGCGATTGCCGGCGTCACACCCGTGAGAAAGGGCGTCATCTCGTCGATCGCCTTGCTGCGGTACTGCTCGTCGCCGCTCATTCGAGCCAGGCGCAGCGAGCCCGACCACGACAAGGCCGGGATGTAGCTCATGATGGGCTGCACGGGATACCGCCGTGCGATCAGCCGGGCCACGTCGAGGGCCGGGCGCCCGCCGCGCCCCGCCAGCGACGTCCGAAGTGGCGAGATGGCGCCGGCCGAGCGATCCATCAGGTCGCGAAGCGCATCCGTGACCGCGTTGACCCTGGCCGTCAGCTGCACGGCGGGCACCGGCGCCGACCACGCGGCACCCGTGCCGCTCGACCCGAGCGCCGCGATCAGGGACCCTGCCGGCGCGGGAACAGGATCGTCCACCAGCGAGGTGGCCAGGGGATTGGCCTCCCACTGCAGCGGCCACCCGACGCGGATCTCCACCACGATCGTCGGCGCCTGCATCGTCGCCCAGCGCCACAGGTAATGGGGTGTCGGGTCGAGCTTGCCGTCGAAGAAGCCGCCAACCGGCGGGAACGTGGGCGGCACGGTGGAGTCCGAGGCGACGCCGCTGGCGCAGGAGTCCGGCCGCGCGCAGGGCACGGCCGCGATCTCCCAGCCGTTCCTCAGAACCGCCGCCTCACGATCCGTGAACCACCATTGCAGCACCCGCATGACAGCCGCCGTGCTCTGCGGATTGCCGTCGAGGCCGCCGACGAGCACCAGCCGCTGGCGCGAGGGGTCGGTCCCGATGGGCTCGATCGACCAGAGCCGGCGGCCCGAGGGCGCGATGCCCGCGGCATCCACCTGCATCGACGGGAGTTGAGCGATCGGCAGGGCCCGGAGCGCTGGCTCCACAACATCGGTCGGTCCGGCCGGCGGTACCTGGGCTCGAATCGACTCCTCCGGCACGAGCGCACAGGCCAGCAGCAGCACCTTGAGGCGAGTCATGCGCGCGCAGTCTATCCCAGGCGCCGGTCGGCTCGACTCCGACGCCTCACGGCATTCAACCTCTGCTACGCTTCGACGTCATGGGCAACGGCCATGGAATGAGTCGCGGGCTGGAGGGCCAGACCTTCAGGTCCTTTCTGGATCGAGGGCCGATCGTCGCCTTCATCAAGGACGCCACGGGACGCTACCTTTACATCAACGAGACCATGGAAGGGCTGTTCGGCGTGCTCGCCGAGGACGTGCAGGGGCGCGCGTCGAACGCGTGGCTCCCGGAGCATCTGGCCGAGATCATTCGGGAGCAGGATCCGTTGACGCTGGCGACGGGCCTGCCCGTGGACGCCACGGTGTACGTGTCACGGTCCGATGGCGCGATCGAGCATTGGAAGGTGACGAGGTTTCCATTTACAGGCTCCGACGGGACGCCGCTCATCGGCGGCGTGGCGATGAACGTCACCGACCTGCAGAACGCCCAGACCCAGCTCGCCGAGAGCGAGCGGCGCTACCGTCACCTGGTCGAGACCGGCCAGGGGCTGATCTGCACCCACGACATGGAAGGCCGGCTGCTGACGGTGAACCAGGCGGCCCTCACCCTGACCGGCCTCACCGCGGAACAGGTGATGGGCCGCAACCTCCGCGACCTCCTCAGCCCTCCGTCCCGCGATGTCTTCTCTATCTACCTCGAGCGCATGCGTCACGTGGGCACCGACGCCGGCATGATGTTCCTGCGGGCGGCCGACGGCCGCGAGCTGGCGTGGAAGTACCGCAACATCCGGGTGGACGAGCCCGGGCAGCCCTCCTACGTGCTGGGCCACGCGCAGGACGTGACCGAGCTCCGCGATGCCGAGCAACACTTGCGGCAGCTCGCGATGACCGACGACCTGACCGGGTTGTTCAATCGCCGCGGCTTCCTGACAAACGGATCGCGCATCCTGCACGAGGCCGTGCGAAACGGCCGTGGGGCTGCAGTGTTGTACGTCGACATCGATAACCTCAAGAGCATCAACGACCAGCATGGGCACGATGCCGGGTCTTCGTTGATCGTCGCCGCTGCCGACGCGCTGAAGAACTCCTTCCGCGCGGCCGATGTGCTGGCGCGGATTGGCGGCGACGAGTTCGTCGCCCTTGTCATCGTGCCACCCGACGACATCGCCACCATCACGAACCGGCTCACGTGGCACCTCGACAAGTTCAACACCAGCGCCGGCCTCCCCTACCGACTGGCGTTGACTGTCGGCGTCGCGCATTTCGGTGCCGGCGCGACCGACTCCCTCGAGGCTCTCGTCACCGAGGCCGACGTGGCCATGTATCGAAAGAAGCGAACGTTGACGAGCGGAGGCGAACGCACCGATCTCACCTGACGGCGGTTCCCGTCAGGTTTTGCCGCCGCGCCCTCGCCGCAACCTGAGCCAGAATGGCGAGAGGGATGCTTCCATTCCAGGCGCGCGCCCCCCGACTCGTGCTCGTGCTCTGCGTGGCAGCGGGTAGCGTCGCCGCGCCTCCGCCCGTCATCGCTCAGCAGGTCGAGGTCACCCCCTTTGGCGGGTACCGTGTAGGCGGCGGCATCGCGGAAGTTGCGGCCGGCGCCGTCGTCGATGATGACGGAGGGCCCAGCCTTGGCCTGGTCGTGGACATGGTGTTTGGCGGCCTCTCCGACGGGCTGAAGGTCGAAGCGCTGTTCAGCCGCGAGCGAGCCGACCTCAACGTCCGAGGCAGTCTCTTCGACCCGCCCGTGTCCGTGGCCATCGAGGTGGACCAGCTGCTGCTCGGAGGCATCCGGGATCTCTCCGACGGCCGGGTCCGGCCCTTCCTGGCGGGCCTCCTCGGCATCACGCGATATGCCGTTTCCGGCGACAACGAGGTGCGGTTTTCAGTGGGTGCGGGGACCGGTGTCAAGTTCTACGCGACTCGTCACCTGGGCGTACGGCTGGACGCGCGCGGATACATGACCGTGATCAATCTGAGCGGTGCGGGGGTCTGCGGCTATGGCTGCATCATCCGCTTCAACGTCTCTCCGGCCTTCCAGGGTGACTTCACCGCGGGCTTGATTGTCGCCTTCTGATTTCACTGCGCATTTTGGCGTCCGTCACCCGCCCTGGCCCGCAGCCACCAGCAGCTGCGCCATGACGATCTTGAGGATGGTGGCGGTGGGGTGAATCATGGCGTAGCACACCTCCACGCGGTCGGATGGGACCATGCGATACGCATAGGCGAGGATCGCCGGTTGCCCCGTGACTCCGGCGGTGATGCCGAGCAGGTCATCGAAGGGCACTCGCATCACGTAGTGACCGAGGAGCAGCGGCGTGAGCGCGAGCGCGAACAGGACTGCTGCGCCGGCCAGAAGGAAGACGGGGCCGCCCTGCACGACCACTTGGACAAACGATGACCCCGAGCTCATGCCCACCTGCGCGAGGAACACCGAGAGCCCGAAGTTCCGGAGCGTCAGGTTCGCCGAGAGCGGCATCGTCCACGTCAGGGGTCCGGTCCGTCCGAGCTTGCCGAGCACGAGGGCGACGAGGAGGGTCGCGCCGGCGATGCCCAGCTTGAACGTGCCGATCATGGGAACCGGGAACGGTGTGATGCCGAGCAGCACTCCAAGCACCATGCCGGTCCCGAGAGAGACGTAGCTGAACTCCGTCGTACCGCGGATCGAGTCGCCGAAGAACTCACGCACCCCGCCGAACGCCCGACGGTCGGTCAGCAGGCCGACGCGGTCTCCGAGCTCCAGCGTGAGCTCCGGCGTGACGAGCAGCGGCGCATCGCCGCGCTGGACATGAGTGATCGTCGCCCCGACGCCGTCGGGCAGCTCGAGGTTCTCCACCCGCCTGCCCGCCAGCAGCGGCCTGGACACGAACACGTACAAGAGGTCGAGTTGACTCCGATCGGCCACGACACGGCCGGCCGCGCGCTCGCCGAGCTGTCGCCTTGCGCTCTCGATCGCCGCCGGGTCGTCGCTCGAGAGCAGCAGGACGGCGTCCGGCTCGAGAATCAGATCGGGCGTGGGATGCCGGTTCTCGTCGCCCTGGCGAACGACGAGGATGCGCACGGCACGAGGCAGACGGGCGGCGACCTCGTTCACGGGCCGGCCAACGATGTCGGCGGAACGGACGGCGACCTCGAGCGTTGCCAGGCCGGCACGCCGGGTCTGGTCCATCGTCGGCTTCACCACCAACCGCATTGCGTGCATGCAGAGAATCGCGCCGACGATGCCGAACGGATACGCGACGCTGTAACCCACCACGGGATCGCTGTTGCCGGCGGCTTCGAGCGCCGCCTGCATGGTCGCCGAATTGGTACCGGCCCCGGCGAAGAGCCCGGCTGCGAGCGCATACGACACGTCCATCGCCGCCCGCACCGCCAGGGTGACGGCGCCGGCAGCAAGGAGGGCAAGCCCCGCCACGAGGTTGTAGCGACGGCCTTGGGAGCTGGTGAACCCGGCAACGAACTCCGCACCGAACTGCACGCCGAGGCCGTAGAGGAACATCACCAGGCCCAACGTGCCGACGAGCGGTGGCGGCTGCGCGGCTGGCGTCACCGCGCCCAGGAACAGGCCCGTGAACAGCACGGCGCCGACGCCGAGCGACAGGCCCTTGAGGTTGACGGCACCGAGTGCGTAGCCGCTCGCGATCACCAGGAAGAGGGCCAAGAGCGGCTGCTGGACGAGAAACGCGGCGAGGGTGGTCATCGAGTCCACCTCGGGATTGCGAGATCGGCGCGCCTCACGGCATGTCTGGAGGCGGCGCCCGCCTCTTGCTCGCCTGCTCGAATGCGTACGCCAGCGCGATCAGCCGCGGCTCTGCGCAGGCGCTGGCGGTGAAGGTGACGCCAAACGGCGCCGGCTTCGCGTCGAAGCCTGCCGGCAAGACCGGCGTAGGCGCATTGGGGACCATGCCGAACGGAACGGCGACAATCGGATAGCCCGCGCGCGAGGCGAGGTTGGCGCCGGATCCGCCCGGCGTGAGGATCGCGTCCAGCTTGTGCGCCTTCAGGACGGCGTCGATACCCTGGTCGCGGCTCAGGCGATGATCCTTCGCGGTATCGGCGTCGTTCCGCGCGCGGTCCCGTTCCAGGTCCATCTCGTCGGAAATGTCGAGCCGCGACTGCCCGAACCGGATGGCTCCTTCCTTTGCGTGCGCAAGATTCCACTCGCGAAGCTCGGTGAGCGTCTTGGCCGGCGCGCGGTCGCCAAGGCTCGCCAGCCACGCGTTGAAGTCGCGCTTCATGCCGTACTTGAAGTTCACCGTGCAGTTCGCATCGCCGCCCCTCTTGTGTTCCGCGCCCTGGCAGTAATCGAACAGCAGGAAGTTCGACGCGGGATCCTTCGACACGAGGCTAGGCACCTCGACCGGGTCGATCACTGCCGCACCCTGCGCCTTCAGGATGGCAATCGCTTCCTCCATGACCTTGCCCTGCTCGGGGCTGAGGCCACCACGCCCGTCCTTGAAGTCCGGCCGCGATTCGTCGCCCGGCGCCTTCACCTTGTCGTAGTAGAAGGCGCGCGGAATCCCGATGCGTGCTCCTTTTAACGCTCCGGCGTCGAGAAACGCCGTGTAATCGCGATTCGTCGGCGGCGCGCACGCCTTCGTCGCCGCGTCGTTCGGATCGGGTGCGGCGCTTTCGAGGACGCTCATCAGGATCGCGGCATCGGTCACGGTCCGCGCCATTGGCCCCGCCGTGTCGTGATCGGCTGTGATCGGAATCACGCCGTACCGGCTGATGCGGCCGATGGTCGGACGGATTCCCGCCAGCATGTTGGCATTCGACGGGCTGATGATCGACCCGCCGGTGTCCGATCCGACGCTGGCGGTCCAGAAGCTGGCCGCCGTGCCCGCGCCGGAGCTCGACCCGCCGGTCGACAGCACGGGCCGGCCGAACGTCTCGGCCCGCGGGTCGATCCGCGGGTCGTACGGGTTGAACGCAAAGCCGGCGACGCCGGTGTAGTTGGCGACCATCGGCGTCGGTGCGCCCGCCGTCCAGTGGGCCAGCTCGGTGAGGACGGTCTTGGCGATGATGATGACGCCGCCATCACGCAGGTTCTTCGTCAGCGTCGCGTCGTAGGGCGGCATCAGGTCGCGGAACGCCAGAGCGCCGCCAGTGGTCCGGATGTCGGCGGTATGGATGTTGTCCTTCAGCGCGATGGGAATGCCGTGGAGCGGGCCGCGCACGCGGCCGGCCGCGCGCTCCCGATCCATCGCGTCCGCCTCGTCGAGCGCTCGCGGATTCACCGTGATGATCGCGTTGATGTGGTCTTCATAGGTCGCGATGCGGGCGAGGTACTGCGTGACCAGCTGGCGCGAGGTGATGCGGCGGGACTGCAGGGCGGCCTGCAATTCCGGGACGCCGGTCTCGACAATCGTGAACGGTGCGGCGCTGGCCGGGGCGGACGCGTCCGTGGGGCGGTTGCAGGCCGTCTGCGCCATCACTAGGATCGGGCCCAGCAGGATCGTCAGTAGCGTCGGGACGAGGTGTTTCATGGCCGCTGATGATAGTGCAAGACCCGAACATCCTCATGGTCTTTGAGGTCAGTGCCGCGCAATCCGGAATCCGCGGAATGCGTCAATGCGTCAATGCGACAATCAGCGAATGCAACATTGCAGCAATCAACAATCACCCAATGAATCGTCAATCATCAATCATCAATCGCCAATGCACGCGCGCGTCACGGACGGCAGGTCTGGCGCGCCATCTCCTCGCCGGTGACGCGCTGTACCTCCAGGTGCTGCACCAGCGGCGGCATCGTGGGCGCGAGCGTCACCTCTGCCCGCAGCTGTCCACGGTCGCACGTGAACAGCCACTCGCCGCGCAGCGGGTTCTCCACATACGCAAAGCCATCGGCGGCCCGGCACCCGCCCAGCTCCGCACGGTAGCGCTCGAATTCCGCC
>DATLLC010000163.1:0-2818 GCA_035538015.1 Vicinamibacterales bacterium | reverse complement strand
GGGTTCGATCGGCTCCGCGCCGAGCGCGAGGTGCTCGACGTTGAAGCGGACCTGGCGCTGGTGACCACGGAGCGCGCGGGAGCTCAGGCTACATTGGCCGGGTTTCTTGGCAACGTTCCTGATCACTCGCAGATTGTGGCGGTTCGCACGGCGCCGTCGACCTTGGCGGTTCCCGCTCTCGACGCACTCCTGCAGCAGGCAGCATCGACGCGCGAGGACGTGATCGCGCTGCAGCGTGAGCTCGAGTCGGCCGACCTCGCCGCCCGAGCTGCGGATCGCCGCTGGGTGCCTGAACCTGAGATCGTCGCCGGCACGAAATCCTCGAACCTCGGAGGAGGCGACATCGGCAGCGTCTTCGCCGTGCGCGCCGCAATCCCGTTGTTCGATCGGTTCCAGCCCGAACGCACGCTTGCGGCGGCTCGCTCGGCGCAAGCGAGGGCTCGCGCGGAGTCATTCCGCTTCATGCTGCGAGCGCAGGTCGCTGCACTCCGCGACGCCGTCATTCAACGGAGAGCGGCGGCTGAACGGTATCGGGCTGAAGCCGTGAACAGCGCCGGCCAGATTGAGCGGATCGCTCAGGTCAGCTACGACGCGGGCGAACGCGGCATCCTCGAACTGTTGGACGCCAATCGTATTGGCGTATCCGCGCGCGCGCGACAAGCGGCGCTCGATCTCGCCGTGAGAAGGGCCGAGATCGAACTCTCGTTCGCCACCGGTTGGGAGGTTCAATGATCACGAGACTGACGTTGCTGCTGTTCGCCGTCGTTGGCGTGACTGCCTGCGGACGGAGTGCGCCCAACCAGCGTGCCGAAGCCGAGATGCCGACCCTGGACGTGACTCATTGGACCGAACAGACAGAGCTGTTCATGGAGTACCCGCCTCTGGTGACGGGACGCTCAGCGCTCTTTGCCGTCCACCTCACCAAGCTCGAAGATTTCACGCCAGTTGATGCGGGCCAGACGAAGATCGAGTTCACACCAGAGGCGGGCGGCGCACCCAAGGTGCTGGTCGGACCGAAGCCATCACGGCCTGGCGCGTTCAGAGTGGAGGACGTCCCGCCTGTTCCGGGACGCTATCGGTGGGCGCTGGTTCTCGATGCTCCGGGACTCGCGGACCGGCATGACCTGGGGACAATCACCGTCTTCGCGGACGTACAGGCAGCTCGGGCTGATGCCGAGAACCGCCCCACTGACGACGCGGCAGCCATCGCCTACCTCAAAGAGCAGCAATGGACCAACGCCTTCGCGACCGCGCGTGTCGTGGAAGCCGAAGTGCGCGCGTCCATTCGCGTGCCAGCAACGGTGCATCCGCTGCCTGGCGGTGAAGCGATGGTCGCGGCCCCTGCCGCCGGGCGGTTCACGACCGAGACGCTGCTCTCAATCGGCACTCGTGTTCGCGCGGGCCAGATTCTGGGCCGCTTGGACCCGCGGCTCTCTGCCGGAGCCGACCGTGCGACGCTCGAGGCCGATGTGGCCGAAGCGCGCGCAACCGTCGAAGCCGCGCGTGTGGAACAGAAACGGGCCGAAGGTCTGCTCGCCGAGCGAGCGGTTCCGGCCCGCCGAGTCGAGGACGCACGCAGGACGACGACCGTCGTGGAAGCGCGTTTGGGAGCCGCCGAGGCCAGGCTGGCACAACGAGACGAAACCCTTGGCACGGGCGGGGGCGCCGCCGCCGGCAACGCGTTCGCCCTTCGTGCCCCGATCGCCGGTCGATTGGCGGCGGTGATGGCGACGTTGGGGGCTTCATACGAGGAGGGCGCGCCCCTCTTCCGAATCGTGCGGACCGACCGCGTCGCGCTGGAACTCCAGGTCCCTTCTGCCGACGTAGCCCTCGCCAGGCAGGCGACGGGAGTTGCGCTCGAGATTCCCGGCATCTCCCAGCCGCTCGCACTCGAACCACACCACGTGCACGACTCTGGCGTGATGGACTCCACGACGCGCGCGTTGGGCCTTCAGATGGAGATTGACAACCCCGGCGAGCAACTCCTGGTCGGGCAGGCAGGGTCGGCCCTCCTGTACACCCGCGATCGCCGTCGAGTGCCTACTGTCCCGAGTGCAGCGGTGTTGATGGAAGCCGGACGGCCGTACGTCTTCGTCCAGGTCGGCGGCGAGAGTTTTGCCCGCCGCTTCGTCGAGATCTCCTCGCGTGACGGCGATCTCGTGGGGATCCGGAGTGGCGTGTCTCCCGGCGAGCGGGTCGTCACGCGGGGCGCGTACGACGTGCTGTTGGCGTCCGCGGCGTCAGGACTGCCTGCTGAGGGCCACGTGCATTGATTTTCACCGAACGGAGCCCAACGAGGTCGAACGATGAAGCGATTGATCCACTGGTCCATTGAGCATCACTGGATGGTGCTGGCGTTCTCGGTCCTGCTGGCAGGAGCCGGCGGATGGACCGCGAGCCAGATGCCGGTCGATGTGTTTCCGGACCTGACGGCGCCGACGGTCACCATTCTGACGGAAGGCCAGGGAATGGCTCCGGAGGAAATGGAAACACTGGTCACATTTCCCATCGAGGCGGCCATCAATGGCGCGTCCGATGTCCGGCGCGTACGCTCGGCCACAGCCGTCGGCATCGCCGTCGTCTGGGTCGAGTTCGACTGGGGCACGGACATCTTTCGAGCGCGGCAGATTGTCGCCGAGAAACTCGCGCTCGTCAGCGGCGCTCTTCCGCCGCAAGCGGACCGGCCGATCCTGGCGCCCATCTCGTCGATCATGGGTGAGATCTTGTTCTTTGCGGTGTCGTCGGAGACGGGCGATGAACTCACGCTGCGCACCGTGACCGACACACTGGTACGGCGACGGCTGCTCGCGGTCGCTGG
>DATLLC010000162.1:0-32614 GCA_035538015.1 Vicinamibacterales bacterium | reverse complement strand
GTGCTGAAGCCCGCGGAGATCGCCCCGCTGAGCGCTGCGATGCTGGCGGATGCGGCCCACGAGATCGGGTTGCCAGCTGGCGTGCTCAACATCGTGTTCGGCGAGGGCAAGGTGGTCGGCGAGGCGATTGTCGCCCATCCCGACGTGGACATGGTGAGCTTCACAGGTTCGCTGGCGGCGGGACGCCGCGTGGCCTCCATCGCTGGTGACGGCATCAAGAAGGTCTGCCTCGAGCTCGGCGGCAAGTCCGCGTTCATCGTCCTGGACGATGCGCCGTTCGACAAGGCGATTCCGGCGGGTGTCAACCACTGCATGCAGAATTCCGGGCAGACGTGCTCGGCGTGGACGCGCATGCTGGTCCCGCGTGCGCGGCACGACGAAGCGGTCGAGGTGGCGAAGGCGCAGTTGGCCCGGCTGACGCTGGGGGATCCGTTCGACGCGGCGACACGTCTCGGGCCACTCGCCTCGGCGGCGCAACGGGATCGGGTGCTCCACTACATCGAGAAGGGCCGTAGCGACGGCGCCACGCTCGTGACGGGCGGCGGCCGCCCGCCCGATCGCCAGACCGGCTATTACGTGGAGCCCACCATCTTCGCCAACGTGGCGTCCGGGATGACCATCGCGCAGGAAGAGATCTTCGGGCCCGTGCTGAGCGTGCTGCCCTACGACACCGAGGCCGACGCCATTCGAATTGCCAATGACTCGATCTACGGGCTAGCCGGTGGCGTCTGGTCCGCGACGAAGGAGCGCGCGCTCTCGGTGGCCAGGCAGCTTCGTACCGGGCAGGTGGACATCAACGGCGGCCGGTTCAACGCCCTGGCGCCGTTTGGCGGCTACAAGAAGTCTGGCGTTGGTCGCGAGATCGGCCCGCTGGCTCTGGACGAGTTCTTCCAGCTGAAGTCCATTCAGCAGTAAGGCTCGAGGGTGTGACAAAGAATCTGCCCGGCGTGCTCGCCGCAGTGGCCGTGATGCTCGCCGGCTTCTGGCTCGCGGATCGGATTGGGCACGCGATCCTCGCGGCGCAGGGCCTGACCGGCAGCAGCCCGGTCTCCGGCGTCCCGGTGGCCATCGTGCTCGGCCTGCTGCTGAGCAATCTCGTGACGCTGCCCGAGGCGTTGTCGCCCGGGCTGAAGTTTGCGACGACCACGATCCTGCGTACGGGCATCGTGTTCGTCGGCATCCGCCTCAGCCTGTTCGACGTGCTCAAGCTCGGTCTGGCCGGCCTGCCCGTCGTCGTCGCGGCAATCGTCACCGGCCTCGTGTTCGTCACCTGGTTCAACCGCAAGCTGGGCCTGCCGCCGCGTCTCGGCACCCTGGTGGCCGCAGGCACCAGCATTTGTGGGGTCACCGCGATCGTCTCGACAGCGCCCGCAATCGACGCCGACGAGCGCGAGGTCGCCTACGCGGTGGCCAACGTGGTGGCGTTCGGACTCTTCGGCATGCTCGTTTATCCCTATCTGGCGCATGCGCTGTTGGCGCGATCCGAAACCATCGGGCTGTTTCTCGGCACCGCGGTGCACGACACCTCGCAGGTGGTCGGTGCCGCGCTCACCTACAAGCAGCTGTACGCGGACGATGTCGTGCTGCGGACGGCGACGGTAACCAAACTGACGCGGAACATCTTTCTCGCGGTCGTAATCCCCTTGCTCACCTGGATGCACGCACGCGCCGACGGAGGGATGTCGCGAGCACACCGGTCGAGCGGCCCGGTCTCGTCCTCGTGGACGCGTTACATCCCCGGGTTCGTGCTTGGGTTCCTCGGCATGGCCGTGGTGCGGTCCGTTGGCGACGCGATGATCGGCCGCTCCGGGACCGCGTATGGGGTCGTCGACCCGCAGGGCTGGCTCGCCGCCACCGGATTCATTGGCGACACGCTGGCGTCCCGCGTGCTGCTGGGCACGGCAATGGCCGCGGTCGGGCTCAGCACCAGCGTCGCGGTGTTCAAAGGCGTGGGACTCAAGCCTTTCGCGGTCGGTTTTGCCGGCGCCGTGGCCGTCGGAGCGGTGGGCATGGGCATGGCCGTCCTCTTCGGCCGCTTCGTCACTCTGTAACGGGGACTGGCACCGTTACACTGCTTTTCGATGCCATTTCTGCAAACTGCGCAGAAACAACAACGGTTTGCCACGTAACCGTGCCAGACCCCTCGCATATACTTCGGGATCTAGATGCCATGAAGCGCGTCGTGATCGCCGTACTGCTAATGACTGGCATCCTCGCCATGAGGGCCGCGGCTGAGCAGTCCGCTGCTCCCCGATCGGTGATGTCCCATCCCACGGCGCTGACGGCCAACGCACAGGCCGAGATGGTCGCGCAGTACTGCGCCGGCTGTCACAGCGACCGCGCAAAAGCGGGCGGGCTCTCGCTGCAGCGATGGACGCCAGCGGCCGCCGAAGCCGCGCGCGAGACCGCTGAGAAGATGATCCGCAAGCTGCGCGCCGGCATGATGCCGCCGGCGGGCGCCCGACGTCCTGAGGAGGCGCAGCTCGCGCGGCTGGCCACGGCGCTGGAGACGCGCATGGACGCAATCGCGGGCGCATCGCCCGACCCGGGCTGGCGGCCCTTTCAGCGTCTCAACCGGGCCGAGTACGCGCGCGCCGTCAAACAGCTCATCGGTCTCGACGTGGACGTCACCGCCTTCCTGCCCGCCGATACGATCAGCAACGGCTTCGACAACGTCTCGGACGTTCAGACCTTCTCACCGACTTTGATGGAGGGCTACCTGCGAGCGGCCAGCCGTGTGGCGACCCTTGCCGTGGGGGACCCTGCCAGCGCGCCGACGCAAGCCACCTTCAAGCTACCCAAGACCGCGTCTCAGCTCGAGCGCGCCGACGGTGCGCCGCTCGGCACCCGTGGCGGTCTGTCGGTCGAGCACACCTTCGGTGCCGACGGCGATTACGTCTTCAGCATGGACTTCTACGCCGAGCCGCTCGGCCTGCTCTACGGCAGTACGGCGCCGAACGAGCAGATGGAGGTGTCTGTCGACGGTGCCCGCGTCGCCCTCTTCGACATCGACCCGCGCATGAGCGAGGAGAAGACGGGCCTCACCGTCAAGACCGCGCCGATCCACGTCCGTTCGGGCACGCACCGCGTGACGGCCGCGTTCATCCAGAAGTTCGAGGGGTTGATCAACGACCTCATCGCACCCATCGACCACACGATGGCCGACACCGAGATCGGCACGGCCTACGGCATCACCACCCTCCCGCACCTCCGCAGCCTCAGCATTGTCGGGCCGCACCGGGTCACGGGTGTGTCCGACACAACCAGCCGCCGCATGATCTTCACATGCCGGCCGACGGCGCCGAGTGAGGAAGGCCCGTGTGCCTCCGCCATCGTCCGGCACCTGGCGACCATGGCCTTTCGCAGGCCCGTCAGCGAGAAGGACTTCGACCGCTTGATGACCTTCTATGCGCGGGGCCGCGGTGAGCGCAACTTCGAGTACGGCATCACCAAGGCGCTCGAGGCGATTCTGGCCAGCCCACAGTTCCTTTTCCGCATCGAGGAGACTCCGGCGCGGCTGACGGGGAACACCTATCGGCTCGGCGACTACGAGCTGGCCTCGCGCCTGTCGTTCTTCCTCTGGGGCGGCGGGCCGGACGAGATGCTGTTGAAGGCGGCGGACCAGGGGCGGCTGTCCGCCCCCGGCGCCTTGATGAAGCAGGCGCAGCGCATGCTGAAGGACCCGCGTGCGGACGCCCTGGCCACCCGGTTCGCGGCGCAGTGGCTCCGCCTTCAGGACCTCGAGCGGACCACGCCCGATCCGATCCTGTTTCCTTACGCCGATCAAACTCTGTCGATTGCGCTGAAGCGCGAGACGGAGCTCCTCTTCGAGAGCCTGGTCCGCGACGACCGCAGCCTTCTCGAGCTCCTGACGGCCGACTACACCTTCGTCAACGAGCGGATTGCGCGCCACTATGGCATTGCCAACGTCACGGGCACCGAGTTCCGCCGGGTGACCGTGCCGGAGTACCGCCGCGGCATCCTCGGCCACGGCAGCGTGCTGACGCTCACGTCGATTGCGGACCGCACCTCGCCCGTGATGCGGGGCAAGTGGGTGATGGAAGTGCTCCTCGGATCGCCCCCACCGCCGCCGCCACCCAACGTGCCGGCCCTCGAGGAGACCAAGGGCACCAACGCCTCGGGACGGGTCCTGTCGGTGCGCGAACGTTTGGAGCAGCATCGCAGCAATCCGGCCTGCAACGCCTGTCATCGCGTCATCGATCCCCTCGGCCTGGCGCTCGAGAACTTCGATGCGACGGGGAAGTGGCGCACGAAGGACGGCATGGTGACGGTGGATGCGGCAGGCACGCTCTACGACGGCAGCGGCATCGACGGGCCGGCCGGACTGCGTGACGCGGTGCTGCGGCGGAAGGACGCGTTCCTCCTGAGCTTCACGCAGAGTCTGATGACCTACGCCCTGGGCAGGCGCGTCGAGCCTACGGACATGCCAACCGTGCGCCGGATCATCCGTGAAGCTGCAGCGCGGGACTATCGGATGAGCGCGTTCATCCAAGGCGTGATCGACAGCCCCGCGTTCCAGCGCGTGCGGGTCCCAGCCAAGGACGCGCCGATCACGACGACGACCGCACCCGTCGCGGGACGATAGCCCAAGACCCAAGACCCAGGACCCAAGACCCAAGACCCAAGACCATGTTCCTCACCCGCCACCATCTTTCACGCCGGACCGTCCTGCGGGGCATGGGCGCGACCATTGCGCTGCCGTTCCTGGATGCGATGGCGCCTGCAGGTGCGACGCTCGCCCAGAACCTTCATGTGCCGGTCCGGCTGATTGCCATGGAGATGGTTCACGGCTCGGCCGGCAGCACGGCGTTCGGCATCAAGCAGCACATGTGGGCGCCAGCCGGCACCGGGAGCGAGTTCGATCTGTCGCCTACCAGCCTGAAGTCGCTCGAGCCCTATCGCGACTACCTGACGATCGTCAGCAACACCGACTGCCGCAACGCCGAGGCCTTCCTGCCGCCCGAAATCGGTGCGGATCACTTCCGATCCGCAGCCGTATTCCTCACGCAGGCCCGCCCCAAGCAGACGCAGGGCTCGGACGTGTTCGCGGGCACGTCGCTGGACCAGATCTACGCCCAGAAGTTCGGTCAGCAGACCCCCATCCCCTCGATGCAGCTCTGCATCGAGAACGTCGACCAGGCGGGAGGCTGCTCGTACAACTACTCCTGCGTGTATACCGACACGATCAGCTGGGCATCGCCGACCGATCCGATGCCGATGACCCGCGATCCGCGCGCGGTGTTCGACCAGCTGTTTGGCGTCGGAGCCACCCCCGAAGCGCGACAGCTGCGACGGCGCGACGATCGCAGCATCCTGGACTGGGTGACCGAGTCGGTAAACGACCTGAAGCGCAAGTTGACGCCGGCCGACCAGGCTCGCCTGACGGACTACCTGGACGACGTGCGGGAAATCGAGCGGCGGATTCAGAAGGTGGAAGCCTCCAACACGATCGGCGATCCGAGGGAGCTCCCCGGCGCGCCCGTCGGCGTGCCCGATTCGTTCGAGGAACACGTGAAGTTGATGTCCGACCTGCAGGCGTTGGCGCTCGCCGCGGACATCACGCGTATCTTTTCCTTCAAGCTGTCGCGGGACGTGTCGAATCGCGTGTTCAAGCCCAGCGGGTCCAGCACGGCGTTCCACACTGCGTCGCACCATCTCGACCGCGACGAGCGCGTCACCGAGTTCCAGAAGATCAACACCTATCACGTGAGCCTGCTGCCGCACCTGCTGGATCGGCTCAAGAACACGCCGGATCAGGGCGGCACGCTGCTCGACAACACGCTCGTCATCTACGGCTCGTCGATGGGCAACTCCAACGTGCACAACCACAAGCGGTGCCCGCTGATCCTCGTCGGCCACGCCGGCGGGCTGCTGAAGGGCAACATGCACGTGCGCTCGGCCGACGGCACGCCGATGGCCGACGCGATGCTGGCGATTCTGCAAGGGCTCGGCGTCGAGATCGACCGCTTCGGCGACAGCGCGGCCGTGATGGATCTCAACAGCGCGGGCGTCGCATCGACGGCGGTGGTGTGATGGAGGTCTCTCGCATTCGACACCTGCTGATCGGTCTGGCGGTCGCGGCGTGTCTTGCGACCGCGCTCGAGGCCGGGTCGGATGCCACGGTCGCCGATGCCGCCCGTCTTGGTGACGCTGCAGCCGTGAAAGCGTTGTTGAGGAACGGCGCCGACGTCAATGCCGCGCAGGGCGATGGCATGACGGCGCTGCACTGGGCGGCGCAGAAGGGTGACATTGAGCTGGTCGCCATGTTGCTGTCGGCTGGCGCCAGCGTCCGGGCGACGACTCGCCTTGGCGGCTACACGCCGATGCACCTGGCTAGCCAGGCCGGGCACCCTCGGGTCGTGGCGGCGCTCCTCGCGGCCGGATCGCCGGCCGATGTCAGGACCGCGACCGGCGCCTCGCCGCTGATGCTCGCCGCGCGATCGGGCAGCGTGGACACCGCGACGCGGCTGATCGAGAACGGCGCGGACATCAACGCGAAGGAGTCCACCTACGGCCAGACTGCCCTGATGGTAGCCGCAGGCCTCAATCGCGCCGAGCTGGTGGCGCTGCTGCTGGCCCGAGGCGCCGACGCAATGCTCGCCTCGTCCGTCGTGGACCTGAACGCCTTGACGGCGCCGGTTGACTTCGATCCCGTCCGCGGCACGGTGGAGCAGAGTGGACCGGTTGCCACCAATCGACCGAAGGAAGTGCCCGGGCTGACGCGGCCTTACCGATACAACGAGCTGATCGGCGCGCAAGGCGGGCTGACCGCGCTGCATTTCGCGGCGCGACAGGGTGCCACGCAGTCGGTGGCGGCGCTGGTCGACGGTGGCGTGTCCGTGAACCTGCCGAGCCCCGGAGATCAGGCGACGCCGCTGCTGATCGCCATCATCAATGGACATTTCGACATCGCCGCCTACCTGCTCGACCACGGCGCCGATCCCAACCGGGTGAGCGATGCCGGGGTCTCCCCGCTGTACGCCACGCTCAACGTGCAGTGGGCGCCGATCGCCGCCTATCCCCAGCCGCGTGCGCACCTCCAGCAGAGCCGCACGTATCTCGAGATGATGCGCCGGCTCCTGGAAAAGGGGGCCGAGCCGAACCAGCGCCTCAAGCGCAAGGTCTGGTACTCCAGTTACAACTTCGATCAATCCAGCGTCGATGAGATTGGTGCCACGCCGTTCTGGCGCGCGGCCTACGCCGCCGACGTCGACGCCATGAAGATGCTCGTCGCCGCCGGCGCCGATCCGACGATCACGACGATGAAGCCGCTGTCGCGGCGTTTTCCGGGCGAGGGGGGCGAAGACAAGTCGGGCCTGACGCCAATGCCGATCGGCGGGCCCAACGTCACCCCGCTGCAGGCAGCGGCCGGTGTCGGCTACGGCTTCGGCTTCGCCGCCAATTCGCATCACTACGCCGAATCGGGCATGCTGCCCGCCGTCAAGTACCTGGTCGACGAGATCGGAGTGGATGTCAACGCCGTGGACGCCGACGGCAATACCGCCGTGCACCACGCCGCGGCCCGTGGCGACAACGCGATGATCCTCTATCTGGTCTCGAAGGGTGCGTTGGTCACGAAGGTGAATCGGGCCGGCCAGAGCACCGTGGACATGGCCAACGGCCCGGTGCAGCGGACGCAGCCGTTCCCCGAGACGATCGCGCTGCTGGAGAAGCTGGGCGCCGTCAACCACCACAAGTGCGTGTCCTGCTAGGCCTTCGGTAGGCCTCGTCCTTTTCTCATGGCCACCCAGCCGGCGGCGCCTACCCCAGGGGAGCCGTACACCGCGCATCGCGCGGGCGCCCTGGTGCACCTGCAGGACACGGCCCGCCAGATAATGGTTTCGGTCGTCACATCGGTCGGGAACATCGCCTACGAGATGAAGGTGAGGGGACACGACGTCCTGCGCTTCCCCTTTGCTTCGGTGAAGGAGTTCATCGCCAAGCCCACCGGCCTTCACGGCATTCCGCTGCTGGCGCCCTGGGCCAATCGCCTCGACGGAGCAGCCTTCTACGTCAACAGCCGGCGTTACGCGCTGGATCTTCGGCTCGGCAACGTGAGCGGGCCTTATGCCATCCACGGCTTCCTGGCGAGGACGAACCAGTGGCAGGTGCTCGAGGTCATCGCTGATGCGGGCGCCGCCTGGGTGACGAGTCGTCTCGACGTCGGCGCTCAACCCGACTGGATGAGACAGTGGCCCTTCGCGCACACGATCGAGATGACCTATCGCCTTCGCGAAGGCGTCCTCGAGGTGTCGACCAGGGTGACCAATCGCGCTGCCGACCCGATGCCGGTGGCACTCGGCTACCACCCGTACTTCCAGCTCACCGATTCACCGCGCGCTGAGTGGACGGTGAAGGTCCCGGCCCGCACCCGCTGGCTGCTCGCGGACACGAAATTGCCGACGGGCGAGACCGAGCCGGCCGAGCGGTTGCTTCCAAACCAAACCGGCCGCCTGAAGGACATGGTCCTCGACGATGTGTTCGCTGATCTGGCGAGGGACGCGCAGGGCCGCGCGACCGTGAGCGTAAAGGGCCGCAGCCAACAGCTCGACATCGTCCTCGGCGCAAACTACAGGGCCCTCGTCCTCTACGCGCCCGCCGGCCAGGAGTTCATCTGCGTCGAGCCGATGGCGGGGATCACCGATGCGATGAACCTTGCGCACCGCGGCGTCTACAAGGATCTGCAGTACGTGCAGCCTGGCGCCACCTGGCAGGAGAGCTTCTGGATCAGGCCGACGGGCTTTTAACCCCACAATTCACTTGGGTTGACGTTACCATCAGCCCAGACTCCCGGTCGTTGCGCCCGTTTCCAGCTAATCAGCCAACAGTGGGAACGACCACGCAAGTGAGCTGAGGGGTTAGGGGCGCCAAGCAGTCCTCATCAGTGCGTCGGCGGCGCCGTGGCGTCCTTGCGCAAGTCGATCGCCGGGTTGCGGTCGAAGAAGTTGTGCGGGCGCAGTTTGAACGAGTGCCAAATCATCGGCATCACCGGAATGTCCTCGGCACGCGTCAAGTGGTGCATCCCCAGGTTCACCCAGAGCACGATGTCCTGGTTGCGGATGGCCCGATTCCGCGCCGCCCACACCGCCAGACCATCGTCGCCCCTGCTGCCCAGCATGTACTGGCCGGCGGCGTAACGTTCGGTTGGTGAATAGGGCGTCACCCATACGTCGTGCTCGAGGAAGCGGGCCCGCTTGGCCGGCCAGTCCGCGCGGTCGATGACCAGGCGCGCGTGGTTGGCGGCGAGCACCTCGTAAGAGACGGGATTGCCCACGCCGTTCGTGCGCGCTTCGTTGATGATCCGGACCCGTGATGGCCCGTGGCCGGTTTCCAGCTGCGCGTCCTTCTCGGTCGAGGCGAAGCGCCGTTTCATGACGTAGATGCTCTTGCGCGGCGAATCCGCTGGCATCGGCACCGTCTTGTAGACGTCGTGGTTGAACGTGTTGCTCTGGCCATCGACGTCCACGTCGAGACGGAAGTTGAAGTAGTGGTCGTGATTGACCGCCACCAGGTTCGGCGCGACCAGCGTGCCGTGCCGCGTGTCCTCGGCCGCCGCCGCATCGCTCATGCGCCGGGAGGCGACGCCCTTGAGCGCGTCGATGCCGGTGGCGCCGACCCTGGCCTCGATCTCCGCCGCGTCGGAGAAGACCCAGTCGAACAGGTAGTCGTAGTTGCCGATCGTGGTGGCCATGCGGACCACGAGCTCCACGCTCGCGCGCCCCTCGTAGGTCTGATTCATCAGCTCGTAGTGGCGCCAGACCGGCTCGCCGAGGCTTCGCTCGAAGATGCACAGCGCGTTGGGCGTGGTGAACGGCTCGCCCTTGTCGCTGCCGAACACCGCCGGCAGGAACCGGGCTGTCGTGGGGCAATCCACGCCGGCCACGAGCGGTGACGCGAGGAGCCCGGCCCCGTACTCGCCCGTGTCGAAGTAGGTCCGCGACTGCCAGCCGTAGTCCGTGTCCATGTAGGGCACGAACATCTCGGACAGATATCCCTGGTACAGCACGGATCGCTCGCCGCCGGCATCCTTCCAGCGCGCGAGGGAGATGACGGTCCCCACGCGCGGGTCGATGCGCGCGTGGAAGCGCCAGTTGCCCCACGTCACCTGGTGCCCGTCGATCCGGAAGTTCGCGCCACCCGGCTGCGCGAGGTGAGTGGGCTTGCGTGCCTCGCGCAGGGCACCCGCAGACGCTTCGGTAAAGTTGAGATCGCCCTCGGCGATCGGGACGACGCCCTGGTCGGTGACGCTCAGGACCGCGCGCGCTCGCAGATCCACGAGCGCGTAGAGCCGCTCAATGGGCCAGCCGAACAGGTTGGTTGTCGACTTCCGGGTATCGAAGCAGCCGACCTTCACCAGGCGCTTGCCTTCGTGCGCGGGATTGCCGTAATAGCCGGCTGAGAACGGTGCGCAGAACACCTTCTGCATGTCGGTGATGCCGCGCCTGGCCAGACCGGCTTTGAACTGGGGGTGGCTCAGCACGAGCTGGACGGCTTCGAGCTCCGTCAACGTAATCGAGGGGCCGGCGCCCGGGCGTTCGACGGCCGAGGCCAGCCTCTGGCCGGCAAGATCGACCGCCAGTTCGAAGACCTTGTCTTCGGTCATCGCCTGCAGCATCACCTGGCGTGGCAGCGCGCCGCCGGGTTGCCAGGCGAGGACGTCGGCCTTCGGAGGCTCCTGGAGGGTGATCGACGGAAACGCGGCCGCGGTGAGACGCGCGTCGCTCTTCGCCACCCTGACGGCCAGGCGGATCTCGTCTTCTGTCAGCGGATCCAGGGGATGTGTCGCGGCCGATCCAGTGGCGGACTGCGCAGCCGCGGCCTGTGGCCGCGCCTCGACGGAGCCCATGGTCGGCGTGCGCTCGCAGGCCGGGGCCATGGTAATCACCGCCGCCATCAACGCACCGACAGCGAGTGTCCTCATCACGCTCATCTCTCCTCGACCCTGATCGACGGACCGGCTGACGAAGATAGCAACCGTGCGGTACCTCCGTCAGCCGATCGGTGAGAAACGCCGCGTCAGCTCTTCTCGAACACCTGATGGTTGTTGACCTTCTGCCCCTGCGCGTTGGTGCCCATCGAGGTGACCGTCAAGGTCTTGCCGTCGGCTGAGACCACGCGCGTGTTGACGGTGGTCGGCTTCCCCTTCAACGTGTACGAGGTCACGATTGTGGTCGGGTTGGTTCGTTTGGCTACCACCATGTCGCCGTCGGGGTTGCCCGTGACGGCTGCGGGCTTGCCATCGAGGGTCGCCGTGTACTCCCAATGGATCTTCGAGCCGTCCGTGCCAACGAGGTCGACCGCCGCCTTGACGGCCGGCCCGACGGCGCTGAAGGTCACACTTCCGCTCTTCGGCGTGGGACCAGGGGAATACTTGGACTTAGCCACATTGAGCGTCCAGGTGCCAAGGCCGGGGACAGGTTCCTGCGCCACGCCAACGTGCGCCATAGCCACGCTCAAGACGCCGACGATCGTGATCGAGCGCGCGATCTTCCAGCTAGTCAAGCCCATAGGGACTCCTCTCTCGAACGACGTTGACGGTTGAGAGGAGACGGTACTACAAAGGCGAACGCGTGGCGAACGTCGTCGTGAATCCGGCAATTCGCTCCAGCGCCCCTATCGTAGTGGGCGCCCCTGGGTTGAGCCTGTCGCTCAGCCTGGAAGCTCGGTGAGCCGGCGGTAGCATGCCTCGTACTGCGGCACGATAAGATCCGCGCAGAAGCGCTCGCCCACCTGCCTGGCCGCCTCGACCCCCATGGCGCGGCGCCGCGCTTCGTCGGTCAGCAACAGCACGACGCTGTCCGCCATCTCGTCCAGCGCCTCGGGTGGGTGCAGGTAGCCGGTGACGCCGTGCTCGATGACTTCAGGCAGTCCTCCCACTCGAGAGGCGACAACCGGCACCGCGCACGCCATCGCCTCGAGCGCCGCCAGCCCGAAGCTCTCCTGCGCCGACGGCAGCAGGAACACGTCGCTCACCGACAGGAGCGGCAGCACGTCCTCCAGCGCACCGACGGCATGCACGTCACTGCCATGGCCCGCTTCACGCGCAAGGCGCAACGCCATCGGCAGGTCTGGTCCGTCGCCGACGAGGAGGAGGCGTGCCGGCACGCGGCGGCGAATGCGATCGAACACCGCCATTACCGCGTCCACGCGCTTCACCGGGCGGAAATTCGAGACGTGGGTCACGAGGCGGACATGATCGTCGCCGCCGGTGAACCGGGCTCGAAGGCCGGGCACGTCGATCCGACGGTGCACACCGCAGTCGAGGAAGTTGGGGATCACCTCGACGTCGCGGCGAATTCCCAGCTCGGTCGAGGTCGAGGCCCGCAGGCTCGCTGAGACGGCGGTGACGTGGTCGGACTGCTCGATCGAGAACGCCACGATCTCCGAATAGGACGGGTCGTTTCCGACCAGAGTGATGTCGGTGCCATGCAGCGTCGTCACGACTTTCGGGGATTTACCGTCCCGAGTCGAGGCCAGCACCTGTCGCGCCAGGTAGGCGGCGGTGGCGTGCGGGACAGCGTAATGGGCGTGGATGATCTCGAGGCTGTAGTCCCGCGCTACCTCTACGATCTTGTTGGCGAGGGACAGCAGGTACTGCGGCTCGCGGAACAGCGGATAGCTCGGCGTCAGCACGCGGTGGAACGTGAGGCCGGCCTGGAACTCGCCCAACCGGAACGGCGTCTCGGTGCTGATGAAGTGGACGGCATGCCCCCGGTGGGCGAGGGCCTTGCCCAACTCGGTGGCGACGATGCCGCTGCCGCCGACCGAGGCGTAGCAGACCATCCCGATGTTCATGAGTGTCCCAGGTCGAGAAGGAGATGCGGCCGCTCGAGCGTCTGCTTGACGACGAAGCCTTCGGCAAAGGCCACGCCGATTTGTGCGCCGAAGAGCGCGTCCCGGCTTTCGATGAGCTGGGTGAAGCGGACCGATGTGAGCCTGGTGTGAACCGCGTCGGCTCCTCGTGGTGCGAACTGGCTGGCATAGCAGGCCAGTGCGCGGCGCTTCAGGTCATAACTGGAGCTCACGTCCACGACGAAGGATGGGGCGATGTGATCGTTGATGAAGTAGTGGCAGCTCCACGTCGCCTTCCAGGCCTCGCCCTCGGCGGGAAACCGACGGAGGCCAGCGCTGAAGACCGCCTCGGTCAGCAGCGCGCTGGCGGCAACGTGATCCGGATGCCGGTCGGACCAGTACGGCAGCGCGATGCTCCGCGGGCGGGCCCGCCTGATGAGCGCCGCCACGCGCGTCACATGTTCGGCGGTCGTCCCGATGGCGCGATCGGGGAGGCCCAGGTTGATGCGCCAGCGCGCGCCCAGCATCGCACCAGCGGCCTCGGCTTCGGCGCGGCGTTCTTCCACCGTGCCGTTACTACCCATCTCGCCTTCGGTCAGATCGCACAGGCCGACGCGGTGGCCCACGGACGCGTGCTTCGCGACGGTGCCGGCCATGCCGATCTCGAGGTCGTCGGGATGCGGCCCGAAGACCAGCAGGTCGACCGGGTCGATCGCGGTCATCGTGCGCCAGCCCGGCTACGCGACGCCCGCCCTGGCCAGCAGCGCCTCGCACTTGTGCTTGATCTCACGCGCGACCTCGTACGGGTTGCCTTCGCGGAATTTCGGGAGGAACAGCTCCACGGACACCGGTCCCGAGTAGCCCTTTTCGGCGAGCTTCTTCAGCATCGGCACGACCGGGGCCACGCCGTCGCCCGGGATGACCCTCGTGTTGTTGTCGAGCAACTCGCGCGGCATGTCCGGCACGTCCTGGAAGTGCACGTGCTGGATCTCACCAGGCCGGATCTGGTCCATGTCCTCGAGTTTATTGTTCCCGGACCAGAAGTGATAGAAGTCGAACATCACGCCGACATTCGGGTGTGCGGCCTGGCGCGTCACCCTCAGCGTGGTGAGCAGCGTCGACATGTACTGTGACGCTCGAACGAACTCGATGTTGAATGTCGTGTCGAACGCCTTCGCCGCCTCGCCGACCACGCGTAGCTGGTCCGCGATCTTCGAGTAGTCGTCGAGCGCCAGCTTCTGCCCGCCGATGGTCGTGGTATAGACCTTCTTCACGCCGAGCGCCGAGAACAGCTCGAGCCGCTTCTTCAGGCTGTCGATCGCGGCGGCGTGCTTGTCGTTCGGCTCGACCAGGCCGAACTGGCCGACGGTGCCGTGCACGGGGGTCAGGCCGTTGTCGGTGAGCACCTTCCGCGCTCCTTCGATCGTGTCGGTCTTCAGGAAATCGTCAACGAGCGAGCCGTTCAGCTCCACGTACTTGATACCGGCTTTCGCCCACCCCTCCAGCGCGCCGCGGTACCCGGCCCCGGAGGACGTGTTCGTGTGCATGCAGAGCGTCATGCCGGCTCGGGCGGCGGTGATGCGCGGGGCGAGGAGCAGCATGGGAGTGAGGAGCGTCGCTCGGCGGGAAATGGGTGTGCTCACGGGGGCGGATTGTGACACAGACGGCGGCAGCAGGCCGCCGCTGACGTGGAGGAGGATCCCGGGCCGCGGCCCGACTAGTTGCGGCGGTTGCGACGATGGCGAATGCGGGCGCCGACCGTGGCCAGGGCGGCGGGCGGCACGGCGAGCACGCCAAAAAGCATCAGTCCAAGGGGCAGGAGGCCGAAGCTTGAAGCCGCAACCGCAAGGCTCACCGCCTGCACCAGCATGAGAGTCGCGGCCCAGCGCCACGGCCGGTCTGGAGCCAGATAGCCGAGAGCGCCGGCGACGGCTATGGCAAGCGGATAGGCCACGCTCCAGTACAAGGACGAGTCCCACGCCTCGCGTCGACCGCTGACGGCGGAGGTGGCCAGCCAAAAGGCCACTCCGCTGACCGCGGCGGCTACGTAGGCCTGCTTACTGGACAGTCCGGTCATGGACGGTCCGACGCCGTAGGCGCGGTGGCTGGAGCGGCCGTCCTTCAGGGGCGCACATTCGGCCGAGTATAAGGGCTAGTGATGTGCTGGTGGCGGCCATGTGCCGCCCGCCGGTCAGTCCGCGCGCGAGGTGGCGGCCTCAGCACCCCGCTGCATCTCGAGCTGGCCCTTGAGGATGGAGCACCACGCCTTGTGCTCGGCGATGGGCATGCCACACTCGACGCAGACGCGAACACGAGTCTTCGGTTCCTCGGCCTTGCCGAGCAGACGCTTCAGAAACGACATGATCTCCCCCCGGCTGAATGGGTCGGTCTTGAACTGATACGTTCGACGGAGGATTGGGGTTCAACGGTTGCTTCACATTCAAGTAATCAGCCAGTTCCCCAAGGGTTGTCGATCACGAAGCGCCAGGAGCCGTCCGCCTGACGGCGCAGAACATCCGCGTTGTGCCCGGTCGGCTTGACCGGTCCACCGTCTGGCCCCGTTCCCGTAAATGACCACACCCCAACAACGAGGGCCAGATCACTTGCCTGAAGGACCCTCGTCACTTTGAGATCCAGCGTGCCCTTCATCGCGATGAAACCAGCCAGCGATTCTGTCTTGTTTCATTGCGCGGCCGACAGCTCGGAACTAATCATGTCCGTCGTCCACAGCCACGAACCATCCGGCTGTTTGCGTAGCAGCCCCATGTAGTTGCCGCGGTCGGTCATCGGCGCCGATCCCGGTGCAGCGGCCGTCAGCGCGTAGCGGCCGCGCACGAACGCCACATCGTCGCAGCCGACGATTTCGTCTGCGCTGATGGTGAACTGCTGAATCGGCGGAAACGTCCCGAGCCACGCGCGCATGGCGACCCGCCCGCGGATCGGAGACCGGTGCGGCGGAAACCGAATCGCGTCGGCGGTGAACATGCGCACCACTGCATCCCAGTCGGCCCGCCGCACGGCGGCGGCGTCCTCCTCGATCGCGGCGCGGATTGCGGCGATGTCTGCTTCACTCAGCGTCATGGCGGTAAGGCGTCCTCTCAACCCGCGCGTTCGATGACGAGTATCGGTCCGACTAACGGCCGGCGCGTAAGCCGCGGCGGCCAGTTGCCCGGATTCTGCCACATGTACTGGCCGCCGTCGCCTTCACGCTGGGTTAGGCGGCGCCGATTAATGAGGCCGACGCGGGTGCTGCTTCGTCACGGTCATCGGGAGGCCGCAGTCGACGTCGTCGGCCGCGACTCTCTAGCGAGGCGGAGGGCTCTACGCGCCATCACCATGATGCAGGCGAACCAGATGACCACCAGCACGCGCTGCAGCAGCCCCGCCCAGCTGTGCAACGGCGTGCCCTCACCGATGGCAAAGCCGCCGACGACAATGAACAGCAGCAGCATGATGATGCCGGTGCCGAGTACGTAGGTCGACAGGTCCCGCCACTCTGGATCGGCAGCCATCCGCCGGGAGACGATGACGTGGCCGGTGCTGGCGGACACGAAGGTGAGGACGGCGCCGACCACGTGGGATGGAGGCTCAGTCGGGACGCCGTTCACGTTGATCCAGGGGAAGATGCCAACTATCCAGAGGCCGACGCTGCACGCGAGCAGCAGAGCAATACCGATGAGGCCAAAGCGCGTCGGGCGAATTGCGCCGTTCAGGCCGATCGCGAACACCGCCAGCAGGACCCCGGACACAAAGAAGTTGAGATTCTGAATCCACCCGGCCGGCCACGCAGCAAGGGCGCTGATTGGCAGAGTGATGTGGCTGTAATCCGGCTGCAAGACCCCCTGGACGATCACGAGGGTGATGAACCAGACGGGGGCGACCATCCCCGCGATTGCGAGCTGTCCGATGGCGAGACGTGTCGCCATGATCCATCCTCGGCCGAACTGTCGCGTCAGCGCGCAGTCTAATACAGCGGACGCTCCATTGACCGACGAGCCGTGGCGCCACGAATCGACCGGCCTGGGTCCTCTTCAGCGCCGGAACGCCGCCAGCCGCTCGAGGGCCTTGTCGTAGAGGGCTTCGATCTGCACCGAGGGCACCGTGTAGTTGTTGGCCAGGAACGAGAATGCCAGTGGCTCGTCGTCAGCGGTGAGCACGTAGCCGGAGAGCGAGCGGATGTTGAACATCGAGCCGGTCTTGGCCCAGACGCGTGCTTCGGCGGGCGTGCCCTTCATCTGGTTCGCCAGCGACCCGGCGACCCCCGCGACCGGCAGTGCGGTGCGGTACGGCCCGACCAGGGCCGGGTCGTGCCAGACCGCGGTGAGCAGCCGAACGAGCGCCTCCGGGGAGACCATGTCGTAGCGCGACAGTCCCGACCCGTCGAACGCGCGGTACAGCGCCGGATCGACGCCGAGGCTGGTGAGTGTCTCGCGGAGCACCGTCAGCCCGGCGGCTTCGCTGGCCGGGGCCCCTGGTGGCGAGAGCGTCCACAGCAGCGTCTCCGCGTAGCCATTGCGGCTCCATTTCTGCAAGGGGTCCACGATCGCGAAGAGCGGCGACGATCGATCGGTCACCCAGGTCTCGGCGCCGGTCAGGTCAGGAAGCTGCCGCAGCTCGTCGATGTCGAGCGCCGACCCGCCGACGAAGATGCCCTTGCGCGACAACGCCTCGCGGAAGGCGTTCACGAACAGCCGGGTGGGGTTCTCGACGGCCACGACCCGCCGCAGCGCCGCGGTGCCGGCTGCGATCTGCCCGCGAACGGTCAGCATGATGGTACCGGGTATCCGATCGACGGCAATACCTGTCGGCTGGTCTGCCGGCGCCGTCACGACCTGGTTGTCGACCAGCAGGCCGTGCCCCAGCGGCGCGCTGGAGACGATGGCTGCCGTGCCCGCCTCGATCCCCGGACCAATCAGCAGCTCCACTTCGTTCTCGTTGTATTGGAGGGCGCCGATCGGGGAGCCGTAATCGGCGACGAGGTCGTCCCATGACCAGCCCGATCCCCAACCCGGCTCGGCGAACGCATTGTCGTCGCCGATCAGGTGACCGTTGATCACCTTCACGCCACGGGCGGCAACCTGGCCCGCCCACTCGTCCAGCGCCGTCCAGCGGTCCGGATGCCGCGGGTTGATGGTGGGATCGCCGCTGCCAACGACGACGAGGTTGCCGTCGAGGGTGCCATCGGGCTTGAGCGTGCCGGTGGCCAGGACGCGCGTCGTGTATCGATAGTCCCACCCGAGCTTCCGCGCCGCCGCGGCAACGGTGAGCAGCTTCTGGTTGGAGGCGGGCACCATCATGCGGCGCCCGTTGAGCGCGTAGAGCGTTTCGCCGGTCAGGAGGGAGCGCACCAGCACCGCCAGGTGCGCGTCTGAAAGATCAGATGCGGTAAAGAGGGCGGACAGATCGAGCGCCAGTTGCGCGGTCGGCGGGGCAACTTCGGGTGCAACTGTCTTGCCGCGCTGCGGCTCTTCCTGCGGCCGAGCGGCGGAGGCGTGCGCGGCACACCCGGCCAGGCCGAGCGCGGCTGTCAACGAGAGGACAACCGCGCCGACGCCCGACCGTCGCGTCATTTACTGCTTCGCAGCTGGCGGCGTCGAGGTCTCCGCCGGCTTGGCCGGCGGAGCGATTGCGCCATCGAGGGCCTGGAGCGCCGCCTCCAGGGTGGCTGCGGTGACCTCGCCGGTGGCCTGCTCACCCTCGCGATTGCCGTAGTGCTGTCCGCCGGCGCGACCGATTCGCACTCGTTCGAACTTGCCGTTGTCGTAGCTCACGCTCACGTTCAGGATCGGCGACGACAGGCCCGTCGGCCGGGTCGCTTCGACCAACGCGCCCATCTTGAGATCGGTCAGCTTGTTCAGCAGGTCGTCCACCTTCGGCCGATCGGCATCCGCCGCCTGACCACCCTCCGGCGCCACCTGCCACACGTCGGCGTTGTCGCGCTTGATCTTGGAGAACTCCCAGGTCTTGGCAGGGCCATCGGCGCTGCGGGTGACGCGCACCTTGTCCATCGAGAAAGGGCGCGACTCGAAGAGGTCCTTCTTGTGGTACTGGTCGAATGGCTTCTTCAGGTCCTCGGCCAGCGTCGTGTCCAGCGTGAACACCAGCGGCCTGGAACGATCGCGTGCGTACGGCTTCTCTCCGCCGACCGCGCCAATCTCGAGCACCGCCTGGCTGCTGCCAGACCCGATGCTGATGGTCATGCTCGGCTGATCCAGCCCGTACTTCTTGACGTCAGTCGCGGTGCTGTCGACGATCTCCGACATGCCGGCGGTGGAGAGCCGCGTCAGCAGCCCTTCGATCGCCGAGTAGTCGCCCCGGCCGGCGATCGGCTGCTCGACCTTCCAGTCGCTGCCCTCGCGCTTCAGCCGGACGGTGTCCTTCCCGCGCGTCACGACCAGCGCGTCCACTTTGTCCCGTTCGAATTTCACGACCCGCTTGTCGCGCAGGTCGAAGGGCTTCTTGTCGAAGGTGGTCTCGAGGTACGACGACACGAGGAACACCCGCTTCGTGCCCGGCTTCACCGCGTAGACGTCACCCTGCGTCGGGGTCTTGTCGCCGAGGTGCACTTCGCCGCTCTTGTCGCCCTCGGCCTTGAAGGCGATCTTGATGCGCGGCTCGGCCAGTCCGTACGGCGCCAGGTCTGCGGCGTTCTCGTCCACCACGCGCGTCTGTTCCATGGACGCGATGTTGGTGGCGAGGCTCGAGGCCTCGGTCGCGTCGGCGTCGGCGGCCTCCGGCTCGGTCAGCTGCCAGCCGGCGTCCTTCTTGACCAGCGTGCTCGACTGGCCGGCGCTCGTCAGCCGAAGCTCGTTCACCTGGCCGGACTCGACCGTGAACACCTTCTCGTTCTGCGTCGTGCCCGGCGCGGGGCTCTTCGAATCGACGAAATAGATGTAGGCGCCCAGCCCGACCAGAATCAGGACCAGCGCCAGTGTGGACCACAGCCCCCGCATCATTTCCCTCCACTGCTCGCGTGAATCGACGCCATGACTGGCGGCCTTACCGCCTTCCGTACCAGCTGTAGATGCCGGCCGCGAAAACCAGGCCGGGCAGGATGAACACCGACAGCAGGAAGATGCGGCTCTGGTCGTCGGCGGTGAGCGTCAGCCGCCGGTCTTCGGGCTCGCGCGGCCGAATCGCAATCAGGTTCTCCTGCTGAGCGAGCCAGTTCACCGTGTTCAGGAAGAAGTCGCGGTTGCCCTGGACGCCGAGGATGCCGTTGCTCGGGAAGTCGGAGTCGCCGATGACCACCAGCCGCGATTCAGGCTTGGGAGGCTCCGCCGCGCCGCCCGCCTGCTCCGGCTTCGCCTCGGGGGCGGGGGCGTCGGTCGCCGGCGCCGAGACGGCCGCGCCGAGCGAGATCGGCCCCGCCTTGTCGCCCTTGTCAGCGTTCAACTCGACGCGCCCGTCTCCCTTGGCCAGGGCGGCGATGTCGGCCTCGGCCCAGCTCTGAGCGCTGGTCTGGACGAGGGGCTGCGGCGTGTGCCCGTTGACACCGCCTTCGACCGCGTCGACCGACCGCGCCAGCGGATACGCCGTCATCAACTGGAAGTTCGTGGTGATGGCGTGCGACGGATAACTGGCCGCCACCGGCACCGATGCGTCCGTGCCGAGCAACTGGCCGATGCCGCTGGCATCCACGACGATGTTGGTGCCAACGTTGAATCCCCACTCGCGCAGGAAGCCGTCCAGGACGGGCAAGTTCTTGGATGGGTCTTCCGGCGGGTCGACCATGGCCAGCACCTTGCCGCCCTTGGCGACGTATTTCTTGATCGCGTCGACCTCCGGCGGAAGTAAGTCAGTCCGCGGCCCGGCGATGACCAGCACCGTCGCGTCGGCCGGAACCTCGCGCGCCTGTGCCAGGACGACCTTGTCCACGCCGTAGTTGTCGGACCCGAGCGCCGAGCTGATCGCGCTGTAGCCGCCGCGATCGGAGCTGCCGGTGTCCTTCTCGCCGTGTCCCTGGGTGAAGTACACCTTCTTGGTCGCACCCGTCACCACCTTGATCAGCGCGTTGGCGATGGCCTGCTCGTCGCTGCTCGTCACGCGCTCGGTGCGGTCCTTGTATTCGATGACGATGGTGCCGAGTGACTGGATCTCGGCCGCCTTGGCCCGAAGCGGGTTCTTCTCGGGATCAACGTATTCCGTGGTCACCTTCGACGAGTGGTACGAGTAGACCTCCAACCGATCGCGGTAGCCATCGAGCGCCAATTCCCGATCGAACACGGTCATCTTGACCGGTGCATCGAGGTTCTGGATCACCTTGATGGTCTGATCCGAGAGGCTGTAGACCTGGTTCGCCGTGAAGTCCCAGCGCTTGTTCTGCCGCGAAGCCAGGTAGTTGACCGCCCCGAGGATGCCGGCGAAGACCAGCACGCTGACGATGGCCAGGGTCCCGTACTTGGCAGAGCGCCCCTTGTAGAAGTCCGCGACGTCCTTCCACTGGCCGGCGATATAGACCAGCACCAGGGCGAGGCCGGCCCAGGCCGCGTACTGCTGATACTGCGCCCATTCCGGCCGCAGGAAGCGGATGCCCACGGACGCGAAGACCAGCAACGTGCCGATCCAGCCGATCACGCCGACAATGGTCGGCCCTCCCGAACGCTTCATCTGGGTTTCGGTGCTCATGCGCCTAGCCCCTCCATCGTTCGCTGTCCACCGACTTCATCGTGAGGAACAGGCCCATCGCGATGAAGCTGAGGTAGTACACGACGTGCTTGGTGTCGATGATGCCCTTCGCGAAGTCGTCGAAGTGCTCGGTGATCGAAAGGTAGTTGAGCACCGTCTGCGCCGTCGGCCCGACGAAGGTGGACACCCAGTTGATGACCCACAACAGCAGGAACACCGAGAAGGTGATCATGCCCGCCACGATTTGGTTGCGCGTGAGGCTCGAGATGAAGAGTCCCAGCGAGAGGAAGCTGCCGCCCATCAGGAGCAGCCCCAGGTAGCCGGTGGCGATCGGCTTCCACTCCGGGGTGCCGAACATGAAGAGCAGGGCCATGTGGACCACCGTGACACCGAGCATAGCGGCGAAGAGCGTCAGGGCGCCGAGGAACTTGCCCACGATGATCTCCCAGTCGGTGATCGGCGAGGTGAGCAGCAGCTCGATCGTGCCGGACCGCTTTTCCTCGGCGTAGGTCCGCATCGTGATGAGCGGGAACACCAGCAGCATGATGACCGTCGCGTTCATCAGCAGCGGCGAGATGAGCATCTGGTTGACGTTGAGCGAACCGCCCGGGCCGCCCGCCATCTGCATGCTCTGGCGCTCGAAGAACGCCACCAGCGTGTAGAAGAACCAGCCGAAGAGCAGCGCGTAGAAGCCAACCAGCACGTAGCCGATGGGGGACGCAAAATAGCCGCGCAGCTCCTTGCCGGCGATTGCCAGCACGTTACGCATTCGCCACCTCCTCCTGTTCCGTCGCGGCGGGGGCTGCCGGCTCGTCCGTCTCCTCGGTGATGACGCTCAGGAAGATCTCCTCGAGGCTCATGCGCAGGGGCCGCAGCTCGGTGAGACCCCAGCCGCGGGTGACGATGGCGGCGGCCAGCTCGCGGCGGACGTCCACGCCCTTCTCGGTGTCCACCTCGAAGCTGGCGAGGGGCCCCTGCGGGTCGGGCCGATTCACGCCGGTGACGCCGCGCACGTTCCGCAACGCGCCCTCGACCTCCTCCGCCGGACCGTCGGCCTGCACGAAGACGGTCGCCGCACCCTGCAGTCGGTGGGTGAGGTTGTCGGGCGAGTCGACCGCAACGACGTGGCCCTTGTTGATGATGACGACCCGCTGGCAGGTCTGCGACACCTCGGGGAGGATGTGGGTGCTCAGCACGATCGTGTGCGTCCCGGCGAGCTCCCGAATGAGCTGCCTGGTCTCGATGATCTGTTTCGGGTCGAGCCCGGCGGTGGGTTCATCGAGCACGAGGACGTCGGGATTGTGGATGATCGCCTGGGCCAGGCCCACCCGCTGCCGGTAGCCCTTCGAGAGCTTCGAGCAGTGGCGATCGGCCATGTCGGCCACCCACGTCCGCTTCATCACCTCGTCGACGCGGTCCTTCACATGGCTGCGCAGCCCCTTGATCTTCGCGACGAAGGTCAGGTACTCGCGCACCGTCATGTCGGGATAGAGCGGCGGCGTTTCCGGGAGGTAGCCGGTTCTGCCCTTGGCTTCCAGCGGTTGCTCGAAGACGTCGTACCCCGCGACCACAGCCTTGCCGCTCGTCGCCGGTATGAAGCCGGTGATGATGCGCATCGTCGTGGTCTTGCCAGCGCCGTTGGGGCCCAGGAATCCGAGAATCTGGCCCGACTCGACGCGAAAACTCACATCGTCGACTGCGACGATGGGCCCGTAGCGTTTGGAGAGGTGCTCCACCTCGATCACGGTGTCACTCCGAATGATTGGGAATCGATGTTAAGCTCTAGACCCGGCATCACTAAGTGACGCCAGCCCCCCATACTAGTCGAACCATCACGAGGCGGCAAGATCCGCCTGGGAGCTGACGCTATTGAAGCGACTGCTGGTCGTCTTGCTGGCTATCCTCCTGCTCGCGCTCGGTGCGGGCGGGTGGTGGTGGCTGCGTGAGCCCCTCCCCCTGTTGGACGGCGAGCTGGGGGTCTCTGGTCTGAAGGGGCCCGTCGAAGTGCTCTTCGACGCTTACGCGGTGCCCCACGTCTACGCCCGCGACCCGGATGACGCCTGGTTTGCAGCCGGGGTCCTGCACGCCCGCGAGCGGCTCTGGCAGATGGAGATGTATCGGCGGGTCACCGCCGGCCGGCTCTCCGAAATGTTCGGGGACGCCACCCTGCCCATCGACAAGCGATTCCTGACGTTGAATCTGCGGGCGGCGGCCGAGGCCGAATGGCAGGGCTCGCAGCCTGACGTGAAGGCCGCGCTCGAACGATACGCCGCAGGTGTGAACGCCGTGGCGGCCGCCCTGGGACCCCGCCAGCGCCCGATCGAGATGCAGCTGCTGGGCATCACACCGGCCCCATGGACGCCGGTGGACACGCTGGCCGTGGGGCGGCTGCTGGCGTGGCGCCTGGCCGAGAACCATCAGTCCGAGCTGGTGCGTGCCGCAGTGGCGCAGAAGCTTGGCGCCGAGGCCGCCCGGCAGCTCGGTGGACGATACCCCGCCGATGCGCCGACGGTGCTCGACTCCACCGATGCCCCGGTGCGGGCCCCAGCGGCCGGCGCGGCGCCGTCGACGGGTGGCGCCGTCATGCTGCCGCCGCCGAGGGCCGCATGGCAGGAGCCCGAGGTGTCGGTCCTCGCCGCTACCCGGCGCCCCTGGCCGGCCGGCCTCGAGTGGCTGCACCCGACGGCGAAACGGGGCAACAGCAACAACTGGGTGATCGCCGGCAATCGGACGAGCGGCGGGCGGCCGCTGCTGGCCAACGATCCTCACCTGCTGGTGGAGTTTCCGTCAGTCTGGTACGAGATGCATCTGGTGGCGGCCGGCCTGGACGTCATCGGCGTGACGATCCCCGGCGTGCCGTTCGTGGTGATCGGCCACAACCGGCGCATCGCCTGGGGCTTCACGAACTCGGGCGCTGACGTCCAGGATCTCTCGCTCGAGCGGCTCGACGTCGGGCGGAAGCGCTATCTGTCGGCCGGTGGCTGGCAGGCCGCGAAGGTGACGCGGGTGGACATCCCGGTTCGCGGACATTCGACCCCCGAGCCCTTCGACGTCTGGCAAACGGGCCGCGGCACGATTTTCGGCGAGCCCGGCCTGGACTGGGAGGCGCCGCCCGCCTGGATGTCACCTGGTGTCGGGGAGCCCCCTTCCGCGCAGGTATCGGCCTACGCCCTGCATTGGGCCGGACTGGACGGCGACACCGCATCGAGCTTCGAACGCCTGAACCGCGCCCAGGACTGGGGCACGTTCGTTGCCGCCATCGATACCTTCGACACGCCGTCCCAGAACATCGTCTACGCCGACGTCGACGGCAACATCGGCTACGTGCTGAGCGGACGCCTGCCGGTTCGATCCGCCGGTGATGGCACGACGCCGGTGTCGGGCAGTTCGGGGGCCGTCTGGACCGAAGGCGCTGCCGCGCCGCTTCTGCCGCGTGTCCTCAATCCCAAGGCGGGTTACATCACATCGTCGAACAACGAGATCGATCGACATGCCGGCGTCCTGATCACGCGCGACTGGGCGGCGCCGTTCCGGGCGATGCGGCTCCACGATCTCCTCACCGCGGCGCGCGGCATCGGGCTCGAGGACATGGAGCGGCTGCAGAACGACATCAAGAGCATGGCCGCGGTCCGCCTGATCGCCGGCATCCCTCAGGCGCTCGAGGCCGCCAAGAAACAGGGCGCGGAGCTGGAAGCGGTCGACACCCTCACCGAGCTGGCGGCGTGGGATCAGGTGGTGGACGGGCGCCCGGTCGTGACGTTGTACGAGGCGTTCGAGGACGCCGTCTGGCGGCGGACGTTCGTCGACGAGATGGGAGAGCCGCTCTTCCGGGTGTTCTATCAATGGGCCGGCGGTGAGCGTCCCGCCGGGCTGTACACCATCATCGACGAGCGGCAGTCGCGGTGGTTCGACGATATTGCCACCATCGAGAAGCGCGAGAGCCGCGACGACATCTACATCCTGGCCGCACGCGACGCGGCCGAGTTGGTGCAGGCGGAGTACGGCCGCGGCAGCGGCCGGGACTGGGATCGCGTGCACGCCGTCACGTTCGAGCACCCGCTCGCGGCCGGGTCGTGGTGGCGGTCCTGGGTGTTCAGCCGCGGACCCGTGCCGATCGCGGGGGATGGCACCACGGTAATGCGGGTGAGCTGGAACCGCCTGCGCCCGTTCCGGGCGTGGGAAGCGCCCTCCTGGCGACAGTTGTTCGACGTCGGTGAATGGGATCGGGCGCGCGTGGTCTTGCCGGCGGGCCAGTCGGGCCATCTCATGAGCCCGCACTACTTCGATCAGAACGAACTCTGGCGTTCGGGCCGGTATCGGGTGCAACCCTTCTCGCGAGAGGCCGTGCTGCAGGCGCAGCAACACCGATTGGTTCTGACGCCGTAGTCAGCATCTCCTTATCTCCTGAGCTGGTGACCTTGCGAACGCGCCGCACCTCACGAATCGCCCTGTGCTAACATATGAACACCTGCTCATATGTTCACAGATCCCGAAGCGTGCGACGTCATCCAGATCGACCTCAGCCGTGTGCGGCGCCTGCGGGCGGCGCTGGTCGATGGCGACACGGTGACCGCGCTGGCCGATACGTTCCGGGCATTGGGCGATCCGACCCGGGTCCGCATCCTCGACGTGCTGTCGCATGGTGAACTGTGCGTGTGCGACCTCGCTGCGGTGCTCTCGCTGTCGCAGTCCGCGGTATCGCACCAGCTGCGGCTGCTGCGCAGCCTGCGGCTCGTCCGCCCTCGTCGCGACGGGCGCATGGTGTTCTACGCCCTGGACGATAGCCATGTCACCGACCTGCTGAACCAGGGCCTGACTCACGTCGGCGAGGCGGTCTCGCGTCCAGGCGCCCGCCGCGCCTCTCCGCGGCAACGGAGCGCGCGGTGAGCGCCCACGCCCACGCGGCCGAGGCGTGCTGCGGCGGGTGTGCCCCTCCACCCGCTCCACGATCGACCGCCGCCCGCGCGCGTGGCGTCCTCGCTGGACTGGCCGCCACCCTGCTCGCGGCGGGCTGCGTGCTGGATCTCACGTCGGCGGTGCCCGCCTGGACCTCTCCACTGTTCCTCGCCGCGGTCATCGCGGGCAGTGTGTTTCCGGCGCGGCGAGCCTGGGCGTCGGTGCGCCGTGGTGCGCTCGACATCAATGCCCTCATGGTGGTGGCGGTCGGCGGCGCCCTGCTCATCGGCGAATGGGAAGAGGCCGCGATGGTCGTGTTCCTCTTCGCCGTGGCCCAGTGGCTCGAGTCACGGAGCGTCGATCGCGCCCGTGCGGCCATCCGCCAGCTGCTCGATCTCGCGCCTGCCGAAGCGAGGATCGCCGATGGCGACGTCGAACGCGTGATGCCCATCGATCGGGTGTTCCCAGGACAGCGCATGCTGGTGAAGCCAGGCGAGCGCGTGGCCCTCGACGGTACGGTGCTCGATGGTCGCTCCGATGTGAATCAGGCGCCGATCACCGGTGAGTCGGTGCCGGTGGAAAAGACCGTCGGTGACGACGTGTTTGCCGGCACCATCAACGGCCATGGCTCGCTCGTCGTGAGCGTGACGCGCCGCCGCGATGACACGACGCTGGCTCGCATCATCCATCTGGTCGAGGAGGCGCAGGCCCGCCGGGCGCCGGTGCAGCAGTTCATCGACCGCTTCGCGGCCTGGTACACCCCGGCCATCGTCGTGTTCGCCGCCGCGCTGGGCGTGATCCCGATCCTCGCGGGCGGGCCGGCCGAGACCTGGGTCTATCGCGCGCTGGTCGTCCTGGTCGTCGCGTGTCCGTGCGCCCTGGTGATTTCGACGCCGGTGTCGATGGTGTCAGCGCTGGCGGGGGCCGCCCGGCAGGGCGTCCTCATCAAGGGCGGCGCCTCGCTCGAACGCCTGGCGGGTGTCACCGCGGTGGCCTTCGACAAGACCGGAACGCTCACGCGCGGACAGGTCAGCGTCGGTGCAGCCGAACCGTTGGACGGCGCGAGCCCGAGCGACGTCCTGCGTCTGGCCGCCGCAGTCGAGCAGCAGTCCGAGCACCCCATCGCGCACGCGATCGTCGCCGAGGCGCGGGCCCGGCGCGTCGACTTTCCCCGCGCGTCGGGAGTGCGGGCGCTTCCGGGCCTTGGGGTGGAGGGCGAGGTGGACGGGGCACGAGTGATGTGCGCGGCCCCTCGCTACTTCAACCGGGCAACGGCTCTCGCTGCGCCCGCGGTGGCGGCCGCGGAGCGGCTGACCGCTAATGGCCTCTCTCCGATCGTGGTCACCGTTGACGGCGCAGCGGTTGGCGTCATCGGCGTGGCCGACCGTGAGCGCGAGGGAGCGGCGGATGCGGTCGCGTCTCTGCGGCGCCACGGCGTGGCCCGCGTCGCCATGCTCACGGGTGATGCGAAGCAGAGCGCGCGTGCGGTCGGGGCCCGCGTCGGGGTCGACGACGTGCGGGCCGAGCTCCTCCCCGCCGACAAGGTGGATGCGGTCACCACGCTTCGAGGGCATGGCGGCGTCGCGATGGTCGGCGACGGCATCAACGACGCCCCGGCGCTGGCGGCGGCGGACGTGGGCATCGTGATGGGCGCGATCGGCAGCGACGCGGCGATCGAAACCGCCGACGTCGCGCTGATGACCGACGATCTGTCCAAGGTGGCGTGGGCGATTCGCCTGAGCCGCGCGACGATGCGCAACGTTCGCACCAACGTGGCGATTGCCCTCGGGCTGAAGCTCGCGTTCGTGATCGCCGCCGCCGCGGGAGTGGCGACGCTCTGGATGGCCGTGCTGGCCGATACCGGCGCCTCGGTGATCGTGCTCGCGAACGCGCTGCGCCTCCGCCGCTTCCACTAAGAGGCTGGTCTACTCGTCCGGAGGTGGCGGCGGCGCCCCCGCCTCCGCGCGCGACCGTTCGTCGGTGAAGTGCGCGTCGACGAAGTCGTCGATCGAGCTCTGATCCACCGCATCGACGCGCGTGAAACACAGCCCCATCCCCGCCTTCGCATCGCTCCAGCACACGCGTGCGTCGAGGTCGATGTCCTTCTTCGAACCAGGAAGCCTGAAGCGCAGCTTGACGTCGGTGTCCCGCTCGAGCGGGCTGGTCGTGCGGATCGCCATGCCGCCGCGATTGATGTTGAGCGTGAGCGCGGCGGCAATGGTCCCACCCGAACGGTAGGCGATGGGGATGCCCAGCACCAGGCGCGGGCTGCCGCGCCGATTGAAGTTGTCGGGGAAGAGGTGCGGCGCAAGCGACGGCAGGATGTGCTGGGCGGCGCTGTACTCGTTGATGTACCCGCTCACGCCGAGCGCGGCCAGCTCGCGCACTTCATCCGCGCTCGTCACCGTACCGCTGAAGACCAGGATGGGCAGGCGGCCCCCATCGAGCTTGCGCACCGCGCGTATCAGCTCGGCGCCCGACTGATGCGGCAGCTTCAAGTCGACCAGCAGCAGATCGATGTCCTCGAGATCGGCGCGCACCCGAGCCAGCAGCTCCGCCGCGCTGCGGGCGAACGTCGCGCGATGGCCGGCGCCTTCGAGCGCGGCCATGAACCGCTCGCGAACGAAAGGGGTATCGTCGGCGATCAGCACGGTTTTGCCCGGCGCAGCAGATGACGCCATAACGTCGAGAGTATATAATCCCGGCAGGTCAACCCCTCAATTCACTTGAGGTGACGAAGCCGGAGGGGTTCATCGGCCGCAAGGAGCCTGTTTGATGTCCGCTATCTGCCCCGAGTGTGATTCCGACATCGACATCGAGGAATCGGATGTCGATGTCGGAGACGAGCTCACCTGCTCGGAGTGCGGCTCCCTGCTCCGGATTGTCAACGACTCGCCGGTCGAGTTCGAGGTCGCCGACGACGACGATCTCGATGACGACGACGAAGACGAAGACGACGACGACGACGACGAAGACGACGACGACGAAGAAGACGATGAGGAGCTCGACGAGGACGAGGACGAAGACGGCTACTCCGAAGAGGACTGACGCCCTCGCGCGGAAGGCGGTCCGCCTCGAGGGGCGGCTCGGCGAGATGGAGTCGGTCATCGTCGCCTTCAGCGGCGGGATAGATTCCGCCTTCCTCGCTGTCACCGCCGCCCGGATCCTCGGCTCACGGGCGCTGGCGATCACCGCGGCGAGCGCCAGCTACCCCGAGACGCATCGTCGCCTCGCCCTTCGCGTGGCGCGCGAGTTCTCCCTGCAGCACGAGATCATCGAAACGGCCGAGCTGCTCCGGCCGGAGTACCGAGCCAACTCCGCCAGCCGCTGCTACTTCTGCAAGGACGAGCTCTTCACCCACCTGGCCGCGGTCGCACGGGACCGCGGCATCACCCACATTCTCGACGGCAACAACGCCGACGATCGCGGTGACTATCGCCCCGGCCGGAAGGCGGCTCGCGATCATGGCGTGCTCAGCCCCCTCGACGAGGCCGATCTCACCAAGGCCGACATCCGGCAGCTGGCGCGTGATGCCGGCATGAGCACCTGGGACGAGCCCGCGTCGGCCTGCCTGTCGTCGCGCATTCCCTACGGCAGCGAAGTGACCGACGAGAAGCTCCGTCAAATCGAGCGTGCCGAGGACGCGGTGCGGGCGCTCGGGTTCCGCGTCTTCCGAGTGCGCCACCACGACAGCATGGCCCGACTCGAGATCGCGCGCGACGAGATGGCCCGTGCCCTGGATCCTGTCGTCAGCGAGCGCCTCGTGGCGAGCGTCAAGGCCGCCGGCTACCAGATCGTGAGCCTCGACTTGCAGGGCTACCGTCAGGGCAGCCTCAACGAGGCGCTGCGGCTGCGCCCCGTATCGTGACGGCTCCGCGCGCGTTGACCGCGCTCGCGCTGGTGGTCGGCCTGGCGCACGTCCCGTTCCTGGCCACGTCGCTCGAGGACATCGACTCGGTGAACTTCGCGCTGGGGGTTCGCGACTTCGACGTCGCCAAGCATCGCCCGCATCCGCCCGGCTACCCCGTCTACATCGGCCTCGGCAAGGCCATGGCCGCACTCGTTAGTCTCCTGCCGCGCGCCGGAGTGGCCTCCGCGATCGAGGCGAAGGCGCTGTCTCGCGTGTCGCTACTGGCGGCCCTGGTTGCGCCGTTCCTCCTCTATCGCGGCTTCGCGTCGCTGAGAGCGGTACGCAGCCCCGACCCGCCGTGGGTCGCGCTCGACGTGACGGCGCTGGCCGCGACCGCCCTGACACTGGCCGCTCCGCTGACGTGGACCCTGGCCGTGCGCCCCATGAGCGATCTGCCAGGCCTCGTGCTCGCGTTGGCGGCACAGGCGTGCCTCCTCACGGCCTGGTGGTGGCAGACGCCCGACGGCGGGGGAGACCGGCGACTGACGCCGCAGCTCCTCGCGGCATCCGGCCGGATGATCGTCCTGGGCGCGCTCGTGGCGGGCTTGGCCGTGGGCCTCCGCACGCAGACGCTGTGGCTGACCGCGCCGCTCCTGACCCTGGTCCTCGTGGACCGCATCGGCCGCGGCGTGGCGGGCGCGATCATCGGCGCGGTGATGACCTTCACCATCGGCGCCTTGACGTGGGGCGTGCCGCTCCTGCTGGCGAGCGGCGGGCTGCAGAGCTACCTGAGTGCGCTCGGCACGCAGGCAGGAGAGGATTTTGCCGGCGGCGAGATGCTCTATCTCAACCCCGGTCCGCGGCCGCTGGCCTTCGCGCTGCTGCACACGTTCGTGGATCCCTGGGAATGGAGGCCGCTCGGAGCAATCGTACTGGGGCTGGCTGCGCTCGGCGCCGTGTTCCACCTGCTCCGCGACCGCCGATCGCTCGCGGCCATCCTGGCGATGGCCGTGCCGTATACGATCTTCCATCTGCTGTTCCAGGACACCTCGTTCACGCGCTATGCCCTCCCGCTCGTGCCGGTGGTGGCGTGGCTTGCGGTCAAAGGGGCGGGCTCGTTGTCGCCGGGTGCACTGATGCCTGTGGGAGCGGCGCTGTCCCTGGCAGGGGTCGTGGCCGGGACACAGACGCTGATCGGATACGCCGGGTCGCCCGCGCCGGCCGTGCAGGCCGTCCAGGCGCTCAACGCGGCGGCCGCCAACGGCGCGCCGGGCGCATTGGCCATGCACCAGACATTCGAGCGCCCGCTCGAGGCCGAACTCGTCGGCGTCCACCCGCAGCTGCCCTCGCCGCCGAGGCGCGAGTGGCTGGAGCTGGTGAAGTACTGGACGGAGGGCCACGACGGCGTCGTCTGGTTCCTCGCGGATCCCCGACGCACCGACCTGGCGCTCGTCGACCCGCAGAGCCGCCGCGACGTGACCGCCTTCCGCTGGGCCCCGTCGGCCAGCCCCACCTTTGGAGGCATGCGTCCGGCCGGCCTGGACTGGGTGCGGATCGCGACTCCTGGGTGGTTCGCGGAAGAGGGTTGGGCGCTGACTCCGGAGACGGCCGGCATGGCCCGATTGATGGGTCGAGGACCGCATCTCGGTCCGATCACCGCTCGAGTACGTCGCGCCGGCGCGGCGCGGCGCGTGCTCGTCGGCGGGCGCAATCTCGCGGGTCCCGCCGATCCTGCCGCCCGCATTTCGATGGCGGTGGACGGCCGCATGCTCGATTCGTGGGATGTGGCACCCGGGTTCTTCCTGCGCACAGTGGATCTTCCCGAGGGCGCGCTGGCTGGCGACGGATCGTTTGCGGCGCTCACCCTGCAATCGACCGCTGCCACCGGCGAGGCGTCGATCCCTTCGGCGATCGAGCAGTTCGATCTGCAGCCCGTGGAGACGATGATGTGGGGCTTCGACGAGGGCTGGCACGAGGCCGAGTACACGCCGGCGCTGGGTGTCTGGCGGTGGACCAGCGATCGCGCCGTGATCCGGATCGTGGGCGCCACGACTGCAGTGCGCGTCACATTACGCTTCGAGCCACCGGTGCGCTATTTCGAGGCAGCGACTGACGTTAACGTAAGCGCAGGCAAGATTGACGTCGCGACGGCGTCTGTCTCGGATGCGAACACGCTCACGTTCGATGTGCCATTCGATGCGATTGTGGCGAACGACGGGCGCATCGCCATCACCACCACCAATATTTTCGTGCCGGCGGAGCGCGGAGGCGCGCCGGATCGTCGTCGTCTCGGCCTGCGCGTGTTCGAGTTGCACATTGATCCCGTCAGTTTGCCTTGAGATCCCGTCGGTTTGCGTTGACACCGCGCGAAGCGAGCCGTATTCTCCATCAACATGATTCGAAGGACACTCCAGATCACCTCATTGG
>DATLLC010000161.1:0-9425 GCA_035538015.1 Vicinamibacterales bacterium | reverse complement strand
CCTGGGTTCGGCCACCGCGTCCATTCGCACGATCCGCGGACGCCCGTGCTGTTCGCCATGGCGCGCGATCGTGGGCTGGCCGGCGACGGCATCAGGTTCATCGAGGCGCTGGAAGCGGCCTTCAGCGAGGCCGGCAAGCCGCTTCCCGTCAACATCGATGGCGCGCTGGCCGCGGTGCTCTACGATCTCGGGTTCCCGCCCGCGTTCGGCAAGCTGGTGTTCATCATCGGTCGCGTCGCGGGGCTGTCGGCAGAAGTGCTCGAGGAGTACACGAGGGAGAAGCCGATGCGGATCCGGGTGCCGGTCGAGTACGACGGCGTGCCGCCTCGCGAGATCGAGTAGGGCGCCATTCTACCGGCGGGCGATCTCGAGCCGATGTATGTCGCCGAGTATGACCGCGTAGGAGAACGCGCCGAGTAACGCGACGGCCGCGATATAGGTGAGCGGCCCGACAAACGACCCCGTCGACTGGTAGGCGAAGCCCACTACCAGGGGCGTGACGATGCCGGCGAGGTTCGCGCTGAAGTTGAAGACGCCGGCGGTCAGCCCGATCAGTTCCTTGGGCGCGACGTCCGATACCACCGTCCAGCCGAGGTTCGTCATCCCCTGTCCGAAGAAAGCCAGCGACATGATGGCGATCACCAGACCGTTGGCATCCGCCGGTACGTAATTGGCCGTCACGATCGTCGACGCCAGCAGCATGCCGCCGACGATGGGCAGTTTTCTGGCGAGATTGGCGGAACCGGTGCGGCGCAGGAGCCGATCGGAGATTTGGCCCGCGACCAGCACGCCCACCGAGGCCGCGATGTAGGGCAGCATCGACACGAGCCCGGCCTGGATGAAGCTCATGCCGCGCACGCTGACCAGGTAGGTGGGAAACCAGGTGAGGAAGAAGACCTGCGTGGAGTTGCCACCGAACTGTCCGAGAGAGGCGCCGACGACTTGGCGGTGACCCAGGAGCTCGCGAAGCCGTGCCCAGCTGAATCGGACGGGCGCGCCGCGATACTCGCCGCCGCCACCAGCCTGGATGTACGCAAGTTCTTCGACGCTAACGCCTCCATCCTGTCCTGGCTCGCGATAGACAGCGAGGAACAGGGCTCCCAAGCCGATGCCCGCGCCTCCCGCGATGAAGAACAGCCCACGCCAGCCGAACTGCTGGGTGATCCAGAACAGCGGCACGCTGAGGAAGGCGATGCCGGCGTACTGGCCGACCGCGTAGATGGAGTTGGCCCGCGCCCGCTCGTGCTGGGGGAACCACGTCGCAAGGATTCGGCTGTTCGCCGGGAAGCACGGCGCCTCGAAGGTGCCGACACCAATGCGCGCGAGCACCAGGACGGCCAGACTGCTCACCGCCCCCATGAGGGCCGTGGCGCCTGACCAGAGCGTGAGCGCCAGTCCATAGGTGATCCGCGTGCCGAAGCGGTCGAGAAAGATGCCACCGGGAATCTGGAGGAGCGCATAGCTCCAGGAGAACGCCGAGAAGATGAGGCCCATCGCCGCAGCCGTGAGCCCCAACTCCTTCGTCAGGTACGGCGCGGCGATGCCGAGGATGGTCCGGTCCAGGTAGTTGACCATGGTGGCGAGCGCCACGAGCGCAAGCACCGGGAACCATCGACGATGGGTGCGTCGTCCCGGAACGGAAGCCGTCATGTCGCGGATGGTACTGCGGGGCTGTTGTAGCCAAGCGGTCCGGTACGTAGCGATACGGTTACAGTGTTGAACCTGGTCCCGCCATCCCGTAGCATGGCCGATTCGAATCACATATGCCGAACACCGCGTTTCTGCACGCGAACATTCGCTGCGCCGACCTCGAGGAGACGCGAGCCTTTTACGAGCGGTTCACCGGCCTCACGGCCGGGCCAAGACCTCCGTTCGCTTCGCGGGGGTACTGGCTCTACGCCGGCGACATGCCGGTCGTTCACCTGGTCCAGCGCCGGCCCGACGAGCCGTCCGCGCACGGCTCCGGCGCGATCGACCACCTCGCGTTCCAGGGGACCGACCTCGACGCGGTCCGTCGTGCCCTCGCGGATGCCGGCATGCCCTGGCGAGAGGCGGAGGTGCCGGGTGACGGGACCGTGCAGATCTTTCTGAAGGATCCGAACGGGATCCAGATCGAAATTGCGTTCGCGCCGCAGGCCGGGCATCCGACGTGAGAGGATCGGATCACGCGGGGGCCGGATGGAATACGTGCGACTCGGACAGGCGGGGCTGAAGGTATCGCGGCTATGCCTCGGCACCATGACCTATGGCACGCCGGCCTGGCGGCCATGGGTGCTCGACGAAGCGGATAGCCGTCCGTTCATCAAACGTGCCCTCGAGCACGGCATCAACTTCTTCGATACCGCCGACATGTACTCGCGCGGCATGAGCGAGGAAGTGGTGGGCCGCGCGCTCAAGGACATGGCGCGGCGCGAGGAGTTCGTGCTGGCCACCAAGGTGTTCTACCCGGTAAGCGAACATCCGAACGGCGGCGGCCTGTCGCGCAAGCACATCTTCGAGGCCATCGACGCCTCGCTCGAGCGGCTTGGCACCGACTACGTCGATCTCTACCAGATCCACCGTCTCGATCCCTACACGCCGATCGAGGAGACGCTCGAGGCGCTGCACGACGTGGTCAAGGCCGGCAAGGCCCGCTATCTCGGCGCTTCCAGCATGTTCGCCTGGCAGTTCGCAAAGCTGCTCTACACGCAACGCCTGCATGGCTGGACACGCTTCGTGTCGATGCAGAACCACTACAACCTCATATATCGGGAAGAAGAACGCGAGATGCTGCCGCTCTGCCGCGAGGAGGGCATTGGCGTCATCCCGTGGAGCCCGTTGGCGCGGGGTTTCCTGGCTGGTAACCGGAAACGCGGCCAGAAAGAGGCGACGCGGCGCGAGGCTCACGATCAGTACGGCCACCGCCTCTACTACCAGGACGCCGACTACGACGTCGCCGACCGGGTGGCGGACGTGGCCCGCGCCAGGGGCGTGCGACCCATCCAGGTCGCGCTCGCGTGGATTCTCAGGCAGCCGGGCGTGGTCGCGCCGATTGTTGGCGCGACGCGGCTCGAGCAGCTCGACCAGCTCGTCGAGGGCACCGCCCTGACACTCACGGACGAGGACACCCGCCTGGTCGAGGAGTGCTACCAGCCGCACCCGGTGCTTGGCATCGACTGACGCGGCTTCTCCGCAGGATCCTCCGATACAATCCTCCGGCCGTGGATACGCCTGCCGACTCTCGCGTGACACCAGGCCGCTTGATCGTGGGCGCCGAGGTGTTCTTCCCGATCGACGACCCCGAGGCGCTCGCTGCCGAGCACCGCCGGCTCGGTTATCGCGCGGCCGTTTGTCCCGACGTGCCAGTCGAGGACACGGCGCGTGTCTCGGCGATCGAGCAGGCGTTCGCGCATCACGAGGTAGTGGTCGCCGAGGTCTGGGCGTGGCGAAATCTCCTGACGCCGGACGCGCAGGCGCGGAAGGCGAACCTCTCGTTCGTGACGCACCAGATGGCGCTGGCCGAGGCGGTGGGCGCGCGGTGTTGCGTGGATGTCGCCGGCTCGTTCGACGGTGCGACGCTCTCGGGGCCCCACCCCGAGAATCTGGGCCGCGAGTTCTTCGACGCGACCGTGGAGAACTGCCGCTCGATTCTCGACGCCGTGAAGCCGACCCGCAGCTGCTTCACGCTCGAGATGAAGGGCTGGAATCTTCCCGATGGTCCGGAGGCCTACCTCGCGCTGGTCAAGGCGGTCGATCGCCGCGCGTTCGGTGTCCACATGGACCCCTTCAACGCGATCAACTCACCGTATCGCTACTACGCCAGTGGGGATTTCATCCGCGAGTGCTTCAGGATACTCGGGCCTTACGTGAAGTCCTGTCACGGCAAAGACCTCGCGTGGCTGCAGCCGGAGAAGAACGTGGTGTTCCGCGAGACCGTGCCGGGGCGCGGCGGGATCGACTACACCGCCTACGTCACGGAGATCGCCAGGTGCGGGGCGCCGCTCATCCTCGAGCACTTGTCGACCACGGTGGAGTACCAGGAGGGGCTGGCGTACATTCGGCGCACGGCGGACCGTGCCGGCGTGCCGGTGGCGTGACCTACGGGCCTGAGTGCCAGGTCCACTTGCCCTCACGCTTCACCCGCGTGAGGTTCACGATGTACTGGTACTTGTCGGCGCGGTAGTAGGTTTCGACGACCTCGAACGGCTGATCCTTTTCCGTGAACATCACGCGGGTGACGTGCATGACGGGATACAGCACCGGAATGGCGAGTTGCCCGGCCACCTCCGGATCGGCGGGGGCCGCCTCGAACGTCTCCTGGGCGCGGACGATCGGGATGTGCAGGTCGTGCTCGAGCACCTCGTTCAGAGGGCGAGTGTAGAGCGCCGCGGGATCGATACCGGCGCCGATCTCAATGGGCAAGTGATTGACGGTGAACGAGAAAGGCTCCCCGTCGATGTGCCGGGGCCGCTTGATGCGCATCACCTCCCGCACGTCGTTGCCCAGATGGAGCAAGGTCCGGACCTTCTCGGGGACCGGGACGCGGGAGGTCTCCACGCTCGTGACCTCGAGTTTCTTGACGCGCTCGTAGAGGTCCTCGAGGAAGCCGCTGTACTTCAACGGCGGCAGCCCCACCTGCGGGCTCATCGTCACGAAGGTGCCCTTGCCTTGTACCTTGACCAGCAGGTTCTCACGGACCAGCTCGCGCAGAGCCTCGCGGACGGTGACGCGGCTGACGCTCAGTTCGCGTCCGAGCTCGTGCTCCGACGGGATCTGCAGGCCGGCGGGGTATTCCCGGGTGGCAATACGGTGTCGGATGAGCTGCTGAACCTGGTGGTACAGCGGCATGACCCGGTTTTCACGGCGGAGAGACTGGACACTGTTCATGTCGTGTTGGAAGTGTATGCGGCCCCGTTGGCGGTGGACAAGAAGACTAGTTGTATTATTGACCGAACAAGATTACACTCCCCCTGCTTTTTGAGACATGGGTGCGATGTCACGAACAGGTCAATCGGTGAAGCCGCTGGACGGAGTGCGGGTCCTCGACTTGTCGCGTATGGTTGCCGGGGGCGTGGCGGGGATGCTGCTCGCCGACTTCGGGGCCGACGTGGTCAAGGTCGAGCAGCCGGGGACTGGTGACCCCCTTCGGCAATGGACGGCCGAAGGCCTGCCGCTGTGGTGGAAGGTCTATGCCCGGAACAAGCGGTTCGTCACCCTGAACCTCAAGGCCGAGGAGGGCCGGGCGCTCCTCCTGGACCATTTGTCGCAGTTCGACGTGCTGATGGAGTCGTTCGTACCCGGCACCCTCGAGCGCATGGGGCTCGGGCCCGACGTCCTGCTCGGCCGCCACCCGAAACTCGTGATGTTGCGCATCTCCGGATGGGGCCAGACCGGGCCCGGGAGCGCGCGCCCCGGGTTCGGCACCTTGATCGAGGCGGCCAGCGGCTTTGCGGCGATGAACGGCGAGCCCGATGGCGCCCCCATCGTCCCCAGCTTTCCGCTCGCCGACACGAGCGCCGCGTTGTTCGCGGCCAACGCCATCATGTTCGCCCTCTATCACCGCGACGTGCATGGGGCGGGTGGGCAGGTCATCGACCTGGCGCTCTTCGAGTCGCTGTTTTCGCTGCTCGGCCCGCTCCCGGCCGAGTACGCGGCGCTCGGCAAGGTCCGCAGCCGGAACGGGAGCCGATCGAAGAACGCGGGTCCCCGCGGGTGCTACCGGACGAGCGACGACCGCTGGGTGGCGGTGAGTGGCTCGACGCCGAAGATGGCGGAGCGCTTCCTGCGTGCGTACGAGCTGGGTCACCTGCTCGACGATCCGAAGTTCGCGACCAACGAGGCGCGGGTCATCAATGGCCTCGAGCTGGATGCCGCCGTCTGCGCAGCCATCGGGTCCCGCACCCTCGAGGAGAACCTGCGGATCATCGAGTACCACCAGTTGACGGCAGGCGGCGTGTACACCGTGGCGGACATCGAGGAGGACCCGCACTGGCGGGCGCGACAGCTCACGCTGGACATCCCCGACGCTGGTGGCACGGTCCGGATGCACAACGTGTTTCCGCGTTTCTCGGAGACGCCCGGCGAGGTCCGCTGGGCTGGCGGCTCGCTCGGTCAGGACAACGAGGCCGTCTACCGAGAGCTCGGCCTGTCCTGCGACGAACAGAAGCGCCTCGCGGCTGCTGGCGTCATCTAACCCCACAATTCACTTGAGTTAGTGATGCCATCAGCCCAGACTCCCGGTCGTTTACGCCAGTTTCCAGTTGATCAGCCAACAGTCGGAACGACCACTTTAGTGAGCTGAGGGGTTAGGACCGAGACCGGGGGACTTTGGTGGAGAGCTGGCGCACCGCTATCACGAACACCGACGGCGAACGGGTCCACGTGCGAGGGCAGGACCTCGTCTCGCTCATGCGTACTGGCACCTACGCCGACGTCGTCGGTCTCCTGCTCGGAAGCCGCATGCCGGATGACGGTGAGCGACGTCTCATCGACGCGATGCTCATTGCCATCGCGGACCACGGAGCCGGGTCGCCGAGCGCGGCCACCGCACGGCTCGCGGCGAGTGGCAACCGGCAGGCGCCCGAAGCCGCGGTCGCGGCAGGCATCCTGGCGATTGGCGATGCCCACGCCGGCGCCGGGCTGGCGTGCATGCAGATCATCACCAACGCGCTTGCCCGAGCCGACCGGGACGCGCTGTCGCTGCCCGAGGTCGCGCGTCTCGTGGTGGCCGACGCGCGGGCGACGGGGCTTCGGATCCCGGGGCTCGGTCATCGGATGTACCGCGAGGATCCACGCACCGTCGCGCTGTTCGAACTGGCGGACGAGACGGGCAAAGCGGGCCGAGGCATGGCATTCATGCGCGCGCTCGAGGCTGCCGTCGCCGAAGCCGTCAAGCCTCTGCCCGTCAACGTCGACGGCGCAATCGCCGCCGTCCTCCATGACATCGGCTACCCGCCCATCACCGCGAAGCTGATCTTCATCGTCGGACGCACCGCCGGTCTCGCGGCCCACGTGATGGAGGAGTACACGCGCGAGCGGCCGATGCGCATCCGCATCCCGGTGGTGTATGACGGGCCGGACCCGGTTGTCGCTTCTGACGGAGGAATAGAGTCGTGACTCCGGCACGGCGTCCGTTCTACGGCCCGTGGATCATCGCGGCGTGCTTCGTCACCTTTGGCGTGGCGTCGGGATTGCCGTTCTACAACATCGCGTTCTTCTACGACTACCTGCGCGACGATCACGGCTGGACCCAGCAGATGGTCACGCTGGGCGCCCCCGTGGCCATCCTGCTCACGATCTGGGCCGGCCCGCTGCTGGCTCCGCGGTTGAATCCGCGTTACCTGATCGTCGTCGGCACCGGGCTCACGTGCCTGTCGTTCCAGTGGTTCGGACGGCTGGGCGATTCGCCGGCGGAGTATTACGGCGCGTGGTGCCTGTACATGCTCGGATACCTGCTCTCCGGGCCGATTCCGCACCAGATCATCATCTCCAACTGGTACCGCCGGAGGCGCGGGCAGGCGATGGGCATCGCCTACATCGGAGGCGCGCTCGCCGGGGCCGTGGGCAACAAGCTCGCGCCGTGGCTGGTCACGGTCATGCCCTATCGCAGTGCCATCCAGGTGCTCGGGCTGACGCTGCTCGTCGCATGGCCGCTCGCGTTCTTCGTGCTCAAGGATCGGCCCGAGGATCTCGGCCAGCATCCGGACGGCGATCTCGAGCCGTCTGCGCCGCCAGAAGATCAAGTGCCGTCGAAGACCCTGGGTCAGCTCGCCGGGCAGCGCTCGTTCTGGCTCCTCCTGATCGGGAGCGCCACCTCCATCGGCGCCATCGCCAGCGTGAACTTCCTGATGAAGTTCGTGCTCGAAGAGCAGGGGTTCTCCAACCAGGACGCCCGCAACGCGATCTGGAGCCGCGCGTCGTTTACTGCGCTCGTCGCGGCCATCGCCGGACGCATCGTCGTCGGCTGGCTCGCCGACCGGCTACCGCGAAAGGCCGTCATGGTGGGCACCTACGCGCAGGTGGCCTTCGCGATCCCGCTGCTGTTCCTGGTGACTCCCGAGACGCCGGAATACGCATACGTCTTCGGCATTGTGTTCGGCTTCGCGATGGGCGCCGACTACATGCTCATTCCACTGATGGCGGCGGACCTCTTCGGGCTGCGCTCGCTCGCCGTGGCGATGTCGGTGATCGTGCCCAGCGACACGGTGACGCAGTACTGGTCGCCCAACCTGATCGCTCGTCTCCGTGACCTCTGGGGCGGCTATGGCAGCGCGCTCTGGATGGTGTGTGCGCTGGCCGCGGTCGGCGCGATCGCCATCGCGTTCCTGCCTGGGCAGGCGAGGCGCACCGCGGAAGCGCGGCGCCTCGAGCGATCTCCGGACGTGACGGCCGCGCGCCCTTGACCAACTGATGAGATGGGAACTGTAAGTTGGGCAGTGATGTTAATACATGTCTTGACAACCGCATCTCTTTACATCATATTGACCGGCCTGACGGTAGATGAGAGAGGGAATGAGCCAACGGGAGGCCCGAATGGTTAGGCGAATGTTCAGCGTCGTCGTCGCGCTTACTGTGCTCTGGACCGCCCCCGCTGATGCTCAGGGCGTTGCCACGGGCCAGATTTCCGGCACCGTGCTCGACACGTCGGGAGGGGTCCTTCCCGGGGTCGAGGTCAAGGCGACCCAGACTGGCACGGGCTCCATCCGCTTCGTGATCAGTGGGGAGCGCCGGCGAGTACGTACTGACGAACCTTCCGGTCGGCCCCTACACGCTTGAAGCCGTCCTGCCAGGCTTCCGGACCTTCTCGCAGACCGGCATCGTGCTGCAGGTCGGCGGCAATCCGGTCATCAACGTCAGGCTCGAGGTCGGCGAGCTGGCGGAATCCATCAGCGTTGTCGCCAGCGCGATGATGGTCGAAACGCGGAACACCGGCATCGGCCAGGTCATCGACGAGAAGCAAATCGTCAATCTGCCGCTGAACGGCCGGCAGCCGACACAGCTCGTGCTCCTTTCGGGCGCCGCGGTGATCAACAACACCGGAGGCCTGGTCGGCAGCCAGCGGCAGTACCCCTCGGCGCTCGCCATCTCGGTGGCCGGCGGGACCGGCAATGCGACGGCGTACCTCGTCGACGGCGGATACAACAACGACCCGCTGGCAAACCTAAGTCAGCCGCTCCCGTTCCCGGACGCGCTCCAGGAGTTCAAGGTGGAGAGCGGCGTGCGCCCCGCGCGTTACGGCGTGCTGCCGGGCGCCACCGTCAACGCGGTCACCAAAGCCGGCGCGAACGATTTCCACGGCACCGGCTTTGGCTTCTTCCGCGACCACAGTCTGAACGCGCGAAACGCCTTTGCGACGACCGACGATGGCCTGAGCCGGCAGCAGTGGGGGGGCACCGTCGGCGGACCGGTCGCGCTAAACCGAGTGTTCTTCTTTGGCGGCTATCAGG
>DATLLC010000160.1:0-4418 GCA_035538015.1 Vicinamibacterales bacterium | reverse complement strand
GCAGGTCACCCGTCTGCCGACGAACTTGTCGAGAGTTCTATGCAATCTCGGCGAAAGAATGCAGCCGTTCGTGATCGCTCTCTGGCACTGGAGGATTGCCGGGCCTCACCGCCAGGCGTGTCCCCATGCCGCAGGCGCGGGCCGCGTCGAGCGCGCGCGGCGAATCCGACACGAACACCACGGCCTCCGATGCGATCCTCAGGCGCTCGGCGATACGCGCGTAGCTGGAGGGCTCGGCTTTCGGCCCGGTGGTCGTATCGAAGTACGCGGTCAGGTACGGCGTCAGATCGCCCGCCGAGGAATGCCGGAAGAGCAGCCGCTGGGCGCGCGTCGAGCCCGACGAGAAGATGCAGACGGGAACATGTGCGGCGTGCCAGCGCGACAGGGCCACTGGCACGTCGGGAAAGACCTCGCCGACGAGATCGCCCCGCGCGTACCCCTCTTCCTAGTTGCGTCCCTGCAGCTCCTTGAGTCCCGTGGACTTGCGATCGCGATCCATGAGCCAGGCGACGTAGGCCTCGATAGCCTCGACGCGTGAGGACCGCGGAGGCTCTGCCCACTCCGGCACGTGTGCGCCCAATCGACGGTCTGCCTCGTGCTCCGCACGAAGCGTAGCCCACAGGGATTCGTGCGCCGGCGATCCGAGGTGCTGTTCCAAGAAGCGGCCGACGTGGCGACGGGCGTACGGAAACAGCACCTCGGTGACGAACGCAATCGGCGTGGTCGGCAGGCCAAAGCCCTCGTACCGCGAGGGCTTCGAACGCGCCCGACAGGCGGTAGAAGGACGCGAGAGTCTCCTGCGGCTGGAAGCCGAGAAACCTGACGTGCTTGTCGAGTTTATGGCGATGTACCATCTGCCGGAGCGACGGGTACTTCGAGACCTCGTCGCCGATGATGACCAGCTTCAGGCCCGGTGGTCCGCCCGGGCCTGGCGCGCCTGAACGCGTCGATCATCCGCTCGATGTTCGTGTGCGGCTTGATGTTTCCGACGGACAGCAGACGATAGTCGCGATAAACGGGGACGGTGGTCAACACAAGCCGTCTCGCGGCCGACGTCCAGCCCGCTGTCGAGGACGCTGGCGCCGGAACGCACGCGCCCACGGCCGTGGGCTCAGCGAGGGCGAGGCGCGGTATCGATGTCCGGGTAGATCCACGAGTGTTGCAGGCCCGGATGCCGGGCGGCATATCGCTGCGGCACATTCTGCGTCCAGTTGCTGGGAATGAACAGGCAGAATATCAGCAGCGCGGCCAGCATGGCTCGCTGCCACCAGAGGGCTGCCCGAGGTGCGCCCGGCTCGAGGTCCGGCGCAACCGCGCTGTGGCGCAGCCGGCCTTGCGCGCGCAATCGCGATCGGACGAGCAGCACCGCCCCCGTCAGCGCCATCATCAGGTTCAGCGTCTGGCCGGTGCCGAGCGCCAGGCGGTGCGTGGGGTAGTCGCGGAACAGATCGACGAAGATGCGCAGGAACGAGTACCAGAACACGAATCGCGCGGCGGTGGCCCCGGGCGTGGGATTCGTGGCGCGCACCCGCATCAGGTACGGCACGAGCAGCAGGTTCTTGAGGCCATCGTAGAGCACCACCGGATGACGAAACCCTTCGGCGTCCGGGAACTTTACCCCCCACGCGACATCGGTGATCCCGCCGACAATCTGGCCGTCGATGAAGTTGCCGAGGCGGCCGAGCCCCATGAGGAACGCCCCGGGGATGACCAGCGCATCGGCGACGCGCAGCAGCGAGTGCTTGTAGACGGCGCAGAACAGCCCGCATCCGACCGCGGCGCCAATCAGCAGCCCGTGCGTGGCCATGCCGCCCAGCCAGTAGCGCGGCATGAAGCTCGCGTGGTCGCGATAGAACGGCCACTCGTCGAACAGGATTTCAATCGCGCGGCCGCCGGCGAGCACGCCCGCAATCACCATCAACGACAGCGCGAAGCCGTCGCGCGCGTCCAGATGCAGCGAGACCCGGTGGCGCTGGATGTAGCGGTGCATCTGCCAGAAGCCCAGCGCGAAGCCAAGCCCGTACCACCAGACGTGGATCCTGTTCACGCTGAGGATGATCGGGTCGATGTGGTGGACATAGGTGGCCAGCACTGGCGGCGCAGTATGCCACACTGTCGGCATGCGCTTCCCGGGGCTCGTTCCCATCGCCGTCGTGCTTGCGCTGACGTCCGTCACGGCGGCCGATTGGCCGCAACTACTCGGTCCCAACCGGAACGGAGTGTACGCGGGGCGCCACTGCTGGGAACATGGCCGTCGGGTGGGCCGCGCGTGGTCTGGCGCAAGGCCGTCGGGCAGGGCCTGAGCGGGCCCGTGGTGGCCACGATCAGTCCTTCGGGTTGGTATTGTCCATCGGAAGCGTGCTAAGGGCGCCTGACCCGGTTCGCAACCCGTGCGTACCGAATCGCGCCGCGTCAGGAGGTCCGCCACGAGGCCAGCGACGATGGCACGGCCGGGTCGGGGTCGGAGCGGCGCTCTCTGTGCCTGGGGGGCGAATGGCTAGGAATCCCCGCGCGAGGATCTAATACGGGGCGTTCCGTTGCCCGCCCACCCGCTAATACCGACTTATTACCGACTATCGTCCCTCTGGAGGGCCAGCGGGCTATGCAATCTCCTCGAGGGACAGAACCCGTTCGTGGCCGATCTCGGGCGCCGGGGGATTGCCGGGCCTCACCGCCAGGCGTGTCCCCATGCCGCAGGCGCGGGCCGCGTCGAGCTCGCGCGGCGAATCCGACACGAACACCACGGCCTCCGATGCGATCCTCAGGCTCTCGGCGATGCGCGTGTAACTGGAAGGCTCGGCTTTCGGCCCCGTGGTCGTGTCGAAGTACGCGGTCAAGTACGGGGTCAGATCGCCAGCCGACGAATGCCGGAAGAGCAGCCGCTGGGCGCGCGTCGAGCCCGACGAGAAGATGCCGACGAGACGATGGTCGGCGTGCCAGCGCGACAGCGCCACTGGCACGTCGGGAAAGACCTCGCCGACGAGATCGCCCCGCGCGTACCCCTCTTCCCAGATGCGTCCCTGCAGCTCCTTGAGTCCTGTGGACTTGCGATCGCGATCCATGAGCCAGCCGACGTAAGCCTCAATAGCCTCGACGCGTGAGGACCGCGGAGGTTCTGCCCACTCCGGCACGTCTGCGTCCAATCGACGGTCTGCCTCGTGCTCCGCACGAAGCGTAGCCCACAGGGATTCGTGCGCCGGCGATCCGAGGTGCTGTTCCAAGAAGCGGCCGACGTGGCGGCGCGCGTACGGAAACAGCACCACGGTGACAAACGCAATCGGTGTGGTCGTGCCCTCGATGTCGAGGAGCACCGCTTGGACTGCGCCGCCAGCCGGCGGACCGCTCACGACCCCGCGGCGGGCCGAATCGGCAAGTAGGATGGCCCGAAGCACACCGGCTGGAAACCTGTGTCAACTCCCGAGTCCGTATAGTGAGGCGTCCAGCCCGACGGGTCCTGGAAGAGTCGAATCGCGCGGATGCGACGCTCGGCGCAGAGGTCGAACCAGTGCCGCGTCCCTTGTGGCACGCGGATGAGGTCGCCGGCCACCACCTCGAGCGCAAACACCGGCCCGCCATCCGGGTGGATGTGAAACAGCCCACGGCCTTCGACGATGAACCGCACTTCGTCTTCGTCGTGCCAGTGCTCGCGACTGAACTTCGCGAGCATGGCGTCGAGGTTTGCCGTATCGGGCCGGACGTCGATGACGTCGACGGCGCGATAGCCGCCGCGGGCCCTCAACGCATCGATGTCGTGGCGATACGCCTGCAAGAGGTCGTCGCTCGTGGCCTCCGCGCCGACCGGACGATCAGACGTCCACCGCGTGTATTCGATGCCATACCGGCCGAGGAAGGCGGTGACCTCCTCTGGCTCGGTCAACACGGTCTGTTCCGATGGAATCTTGACGACGGCCATAACACCTCCTGCTCACGGGCATTAGTGGGATGTGTGCATGATCGTTGGAGCGGCCGTTCCGTAGGAACGGCCGACAATTGCTCCCCGAGGACTCGCTGCCCGATCCCAAGAAGTCGTTGAGACGCTCCACTAGTGGTCCCTCCCGACCGCTTCGAGGAGAAACTCCATGATCTCGACGTGCCGGATCGCTTCCTGCAGTGTATCGCCCCACGTGTACATCCCGTGGCGACGCAGCAGGAATGCGTGTGCGGCGGGATGGCGGTTGAGCGTGTCGGCGACTTCCGCCGCCAGCCGCTCCATGTCCTGATCGTTCTCGAGAATCGGCACCCACTCCTTGTGGGCATGCGTGGACACGCCCGCGAGCCCCTTCAGCATCTCGAAGCCCTCGATTGCCAGACCCTGCGCGCCGGCGTGCCGATCGGAAAGCAGGGTACTCCAGACAGAGTGCGTGTGGAGCACCGCGCCCGCGCTCCTGAGGCGGGCGATCTCGAGGTGGAGCCTGGCC
>DATLLC010000159.1:0-7392 GCA_035538015.1 Vicinamibacterales bacterium | reverse complement strand
GCTGATGCCCTACACCGTCGGAAAGGTGAGCAGCTACCCGGTCGAGCCGGGGAACACCCTGGCCAGCTCGCCCGACCCGGGGGCGTCCGTCGGTCTGGACTTGAAGTACGCCGTCACTCCGGGGCTGACGCTGACCGCCACGGCCAACCCGGACTTCGGCCAGGTGGAAGCGGACCCGGCCGTCGTGAACCTCGACGCCTTCGAGGTGCTCTTCCCGGAGCGCCGGCCGTTTTTCGTCGAGGGATCCGGGACCTTTCGTTTCAATATGGACTGCAACGACGGCAACTGCACGGGACTGTTCTACTCGCGCCGGATCGGGCGTGCACCTCAGGGCGAGGTCGAAGAAGCAGACGGCGAGTTCTCGACTGTGCCGGAGGCGGCGACCATCCTCGGAGCGGCCAAGCTGACGGGCCGGACCGGCCAGTTCTCGGTGGGAATGCTGACGGCCGTGACCGCGAACGAGTATGCGGAAATCGCGGGCAGCGAGGGATTGGATTACCGCGAGCAGATCGTCGAGCCGCAGACCACCTACAGCGTCGGCCGCGCGCGCCGGGAGTTCGCGAACCAGTCGAATGTCGGGCTCATGTTCACGTCCACGAACCGCAAGATCACCGAGAACGTGCAGTTCCTTCCGGACCACGCGTTCACGGGCGGCATCGACTACGACTGGCGGCTCTCGCAGAAATACAACGTCACCGGCTACTGGGCCGGCAGCCACGTGCGGGGCAGCACCGAGGCCGTGACCCGCCTGCAGAAGAACACAGTCCATTCGTACCAGCGGCCCGACGCCGACTACACCGCGCTGGACGAGACCGCCACCACCCTCAGCGGCCACGCCGGATCGGTTGCGTTCGGCAAGATCGGCGGCGAGCGTACGCGCTTCAACAGCCTCATCGGCTACAAGACCCCCGGCTTCGACGTCAACGACCTCGGCTACCAGCGGCGCGCCGACGAACGCACGATGAACAACTGGTTCCAGTACCGCGATTTCGTGCCCAGCCGCTTCGTGCGCAACTGGATGATCAACTTCAACCAATGGACGGGCTGGAACTTCGGCGGGGATCGCCTCTATTCGGGCGGGAACATCAACACGCACTGGACGTGGACCAACAACTACAACGCGGGTATGGGCGTGAACCTCAATGCCTCGCCTTTCCGCGACCGCATCACGCGGGGCGGGCCGGGCGTGCTCGCCAACCCGTCACGGAGCATCTGGTTCTACGGCAACACCGACCAGCGCAAGGCGCTCTCGTTCAGCTACAACGGCTACTACGAAGCCGGCAGCTTCAACACCAACCGGCGGCAGTCGAACCCCTGGATCAACCTGCGCCCCTCGTCGACGGTGTTGCTCTCGGCCGGGCTCCGCTACGAGATCAACGACGATGATGCGCAGTGGGTGGCCAATGAAGACGATGACGGGGGCACGACGCACTACGTGTTCGGCCACATCGAGCAGAAGACCGTGGCGATGACGCTGCGCTTCAACTACACGATGACGCCGAACCTGTCGTTGCAGACCTACGCCGAGCCGTTCGTGTCCGCGGGCGACTACTCGAACTTCCGCGAATTGGTGAATGGGCGGGCCGCTGCCTACGCCGATCGGTTTCAGCCCTACATCTACACCGGAGACGCCGACTTCAACGTCCGTTCGTTCCGAACGACGAACGTGCTCCGGTGGGAGTACAAGCCCGGATCGCAGCTGTTCGTGGTCTGGCAGCAGGGTCGCAACGAGAAGCTGTACGACTACGGCGCCTTTCAGTTCGATCGAGACTTCAGCGGGCTGTTCTCGACGCCGTCGAAGAACGTGTTCCTGGTGAAGTTCACGTATTGGTTGAATCTGTGAGGGATCAGGGATCAGGGATCAGGGATCAGGGATCAGGGATCAGGGGACCTCGCCGTGGCCGTGCGTGCGTCTCCGACGGGAGTTGGTTAACTCCCTGTAATTGACGGCGCTCAACAGGCCGTTCAGCATCCTCCCGACTTCCGCCGTCCGAACAATCAGCGGAGCACCAATGGCTTCGTCGACCACTCCCGCTCGGATGGCGATTTCGAGTTCTGTCTGAAGCTCCGCCTCGCTGCCGATTGCCACACGCAGGAAGAACGGGTAGGAGCGACCGGGACCCCGAGCCCATCCTTCAGCGACGTTCGCCGGAATCGACACCGCCGCCTTTTGCAACTGTGCTCCGATCGCGATGTGGTCCCGGAGTGGCAACGCTCGGGCTGTCCTGAAGACATCGGTTGCCAAGTCGATCCCCTTTTGCCATACGAGCAGCTCGCGATAGGAGTTGATGGACATGGCGAACTCATCAGCACGCCGCGTGCCAGCGCGTTTCCGGTGCAGACTCGGGCCAGACCAGTGGAACCATCGCAGAAATCGGCAGGCCGCTACTCTCAGCGGGACGCAAGAACTGCGATCCTGACCCTGACCTCTGATCCTGATCCCTGACCCCTGATCCCTGATCCCTGATCCCTGCTCCCTGATCCCTGTATGATCCCCGCATGCCGCTCGGTCAGAACATTCGCGACTTCATTCACGGCATCGCCTACAGCCACTACGAGCGCGAACTGCGCAAGCAAGCCAACGAGCTGAACGATCTGTTCCTGCTGCTATGCTATCTGGAAGTGGTCGGGCTGCCGAATCCGGCGACTCTCTACATGCTCGACATCTACCCCTACCTGCTGGATCAGTTCCATCTGTGGCACAAGCGGATGGGCATGGACCGCTCACCTCTAGGCAACCTGCCCTGCTGCTGATGCGCGATTTCGGGCAGCTGCTCGACCGGAAGATCCTCTTCTTTGGCGGCAAGGGCGGTGTCGGCAAGACCACCTGCGCGTCGGCGACGGCGCTGGCGGCCAGCCAGACCGGCCGCCGTGTCCTGCTCGTCTCGACCGATCCGGCGCACAACACCTCCGACATCCTCGGCCGGCCGATCGGGCCAGACATCGTGGCGGTAGACGAGAACCTGCACGCCCTCGAGATCGATGCCGCGCAGGAATCGGCGCGCTATGTGGAGGACGTGAAAGGCCGCATCAAGGATCTGTTCGGCCACGGCATCCTGAAGGAGGCGAACCGGCAGATCGATCTGGCGGCGAGCATGCCGGCGGCCGAGGAGGTGGCGCTCTTCGACCGCATCGGGTCGTTGATCCGGGGCGAGGACGACCGCTTCGATCTGTTGGTGTTCGATACGGCGCCGACCGGTCACACGTTGCGGCTGATCCGAATGCCGGAGCTGATGGAGGCGTGGATTCGCGCGCTGTCGCGGTCGCGGCGGGCGATGCTCGGCGTCGCTCAGGACGACCGCGACGATCCCATCATGCGCTCGTTGGCCGAGCGGCTCGAGCGACTGCGGGAGTTCCGCGCCCGCCTGGTCAGCCCGCGCGTCACCGCGTTCGTCCTGGTGCTCATCGCCGAACGGCTGCCGATCGAGGAAACCGCGCGGGCGATGGCACAACTCGAAGAGGCCGGCGTCGGCGTCGGAGCGCTCGTCGTCAACCGCGTCCTCCCCGAAGCCAGCCCGGATCCCTTCCTGGTGGCGCGGCAGACGCAGGAACGTGTATATCTCGACGAGATCGACCGCCGCTTCGCCTCCGTGCTCCGGCTGCGGGTGCCGCAGCTCGCACGGGACGTGCACGGCCTCGAGACCTTACAGACCATCGCCGGGGCGCTGTTCCCGGCAACCGCCGCGCCCGGGAGAGGACCATCATGATCGCCAGGCCAAACGCAGACGAATTCGCATCCTTCTACGCCGGCTATATCGGCAAGGTGCCCGCGGCGGGGCCCGTCGCCACGCTCGAGGCGCAGCGCCCCGCCATCGAGGCGCTCGCCTCGCTGCCGGACGAGAAGGCGACCTATCGCTATGCCGACGGCAAGTGGAGTGTCAAGGAAGTGCTCGGCCACGTGGCCGACGCCGAGCGCGTGTTCTCCTATCGGCTCCTGCGCATCGCCCGTTCGGACACCACGCCGCTGGCCGGCTTCGACGAGAACCAATGGGCCACGGTCGCGCCGTACGATCGGCGGCCGGTTGGGGCAGTGGTGAAGGAGCTGCTCGCGGTGCGCGAGTCGACCCTGGCGCTGATCGAGTCGCTCGACGCCGAGGCGATGGACCGCCAGACGCTGGCCAACAACAAGGCCGTGAGCGCGCGGGCGCTGTGCTGGATCCTGGCGGGCCACTGCCAGCATCACCTCGGGATCCTGGACGAGAGATATGGAGTTTAGATAGATTGCGAATCTCGTGATTTCCTGATCTGGTGATGTCTTGATCGAGGTGACGATCGGTTGATCTAGGGACCTATCTGACGATCTATCTCAAGATCTATCTTGCGCCGTGGACCGCGCCACGTGGCGGGCGATCGCAACATCGTCGCCAGATAGATCGACCGATAGATCGGGCGATACCTCAGCAGATCTCAAGATCAACAGATCGATCGCCACATCGCCACATCAGGAAATCACCAGATTCGCGATCCCTTATCTGCTCGATCTATCTCTGCGTGCTGGTCGTTGCCGGCGTCAGCTCGGTGACGCTCTCGGTGACCGACTCCACCCTGGTCCGTGAGTAGGCGATGGGGAAGTATCGGCCACGGGCCCACATCTCGAACAGGTTCCGGTACATCGGGCTGTCGGGATTGCCGGACTGGCCGGGGTTGTTGAGGCCGATCGAGTTGTCCCAGTTCTCGGTGTCGGCAATCAGCTTGAACGAGCCGCCCGAGGTCTGATTGTCCGCGCCGCCGGTGGCGCTCACCGTCTCGCCATTGCCGCCGCGGGGCAGCGGCCCGACGTTCAGCCTGGCCCGCGTCGCGTCGTTGGCGGCGCCGGCGAGCGGGTGACGGATGAGCGCGTGGTGGTACCCGTCCTGGCCCCATTGCCATTTCGCCATCTCCGGGCCGAAGCGCTTGCCGAGCTCGGCCACCGCTTCGTCGAGGCTCTTGACGACGAGCGCGTCGCGAGCGGCGGCCGGGTCTGCGCCAAAACGGCCGTCGGGCGCGTACAGCCAGTCGATGACACGCTTCAAGGACAGGAAGTTCTGCCCGAGCGCCTCTCGGGCGGCCACGGGAATCATCACCTCGCGGACGTTGGCCGACAGCCGGCGCTGCCACATGCCGTAGATGCCGGCCGGCACCGACGCCTTGTCCATCACGAAGTCCCACCCGAGCAGCAGCTCGCGCGCCCGGGCGGACGCCGCGCTGGCCACGTTCAGGTCCTTCAGCAGCGGCACCAGCGCCCGCGCGGGGATCGAGAGGTCGTCATTCTGCAGCCGCGCCATCTCGGCGACGCTGAACAGCCGGCCGGAGCCGAGCACCTCGGTGATGCGCGACGCCCGATAGGGATCCGCCCACGTGTAGTGCATCGCCTCTGGGAACGGGTAGTCGTTCGGGAACAGGTAGTGATTGGCGGTCGCGACGAAGCCGCGATTGGGGTTCAGCTCGTGCGGCAGCGCCGTGATTGGCAGGTATCCGTCCCACTCGTAGCGGCCGTCGCCCGGCACGGGTAGCAGCCCGCTCCAGTTGCGGCGCATCGGCTGGATGCCGGCGGCCTGCCAGCCGATGGCGCCGGTCCGATCGGCCCAGACCATGTTCTCCGCCGGCATGCGGTTGTACCCGCAGGCCTCGCGGAACTCCTCCCAGGTCCGGGCCTGACCCATGCGGAGGCTGGCCAGATACGGTGCCGAGCCCGGCTCCATCCAGCCGGCACGCAGCGCATAGGCCTTTCGATTGGCGCGGTCTTCGAAGATGACAGGGCCGTGGCGCGTGTACTTGTGCTCGACCGACACCGGCTTCTCGCCCTTCACGGGAATCGCGTCGGTGACGACCTTCATCACTTCCCATTGCCCGTGGTAGCGGTACTCGTTGGCGTTGGCGGGGTTGACGTCGTAGACGTAGAGGTCCTCGCTGTCGTTGCCGAAGATTGTCAGGCCCCACGCGCCGTACTCGTTGTGGCCGATCGACACGCCGGGCAGCACCGGCTCGCCGCCGCCGATGACGTTCCAGCCCGGCCCCACCAGGTGCACCCAGTAGCGCAGGGAGGGCGCGCTCTGCGTGCGGTGCGGATCGTTGGCGAGGATCGGGAACGTGCTCTGGGTGCGCGACCCGCTCACGACCCAGTTGTTGGAGCCGATATCGCGCGGGTTGATCACATCTTCGTCGGGGGTCGGCCGTCCGGTGTCCGGCCTCGCAAGCGACGCGGCCCGCGGGGTACCCCGCAGCTCCGCGATGACGTCTTCGGGCTTGAACTCCACCGGATTCCGGAACGCGTTGTAGAGCCGGAGCACATCGTCGGGGAACGCTTTGGGATCGAGGGCGGTGTCGAGTGAGAACACCGGGTTGCCGCCCTGGATGTAGATGAGGTCCTTCAGCGCGTCCGCCGACATGTGCTTCAGCGCCCGCATGTGGCGCACTTCTTCGGTGAGGTTCGCGGTGAGGCTCTGGTGACGCGAGATGACCACGGCCGGCGTCCAGCGGCCCGGTCTGAGGCCGAGCATCTTGAACTCGAGCGGCAGGAGCGACGGGTTGCGCTCGGTCTCGGAGATGTACGCGTTCACGCCTTGTACGAACGCTTCGATGATCGCCTTGCCCCGCGGGTGATAGTTGGCGAGCTCCGCGTCGAGATCACCGCGGAACAGGTGCAGGCGCGCGCCGCGATCGCGTTCCAGCTCGCGCCGGCCCACGACCTCGGCCAGCGTGCCCGTGGCCTGGCGGCGCCACAGCTCGAACTGGAACAGCCGGTCCCTGGCCGCTGCATAGCCCTGCGCGAGGAACAGGTCTGGCTCGGACTGGGCGTAGATGTGGTTGATGCCCCAGCGGTCCCGCCGGATCTCCACCGGCCGGCTGAGCCCGGACACGGATAGGGTCTGTGGAGCCGACTGTTCCGAGCCGGAGAGGGCCACCGGCCCCGACAACACGACGACGGCGACGAGTGCGGCGTAGGGCAATCTCACAGGGGCGCTCCTTGGCGGCTGGATGCTCTGCGTGCAGGCTCTCGAGGGATACCAAGCCTGAAGCCTAGAGCCTGACGCCCAAGCCTAAAGCCTGACGCCAAAAGCCTCAAGCCGAAAGCTTCAAGCCCCAAGCCTAGAGCCTAGAGCCTAGCAGGATGCTGAAAAAGTGACGGTCAGCGCTCGGTTATCGTTCGCCCAAATGATGATGGCGACATCGCTCGTGGCTCGCGGTCCCCATGCCTTGGTTCCGTCAGGCTGGCTGGGCCAGCAGTGTGCGCATCCGGACCAGGTTAAACACCGCGGCGGTGAAGATGACGTTCCAGTTGACGCGCGCGCCGCCGCGGTGTCGCAGCTTGCGCATCAGACCGACCGTCTTCATCCAGCCGAAACATTGCTCGACCAGCTTTCGTTTCTGTTGACTGACCGCGTAGCCCGGATGTCGGGTCGTGCGCGCATC
>DATLLC010000158.1:0-2421 GCA_035538015.1 Vicinamibacterales bacterium | reverse complement strand
TTGGCGGTCGCCGCCCCCATCGCCCAGGCGCCACGTGGAGCGCCGCCGCCCCTGCCGGAGGGCCCCGCCAAGGCTCTCGTCGAGTCCACCTGCGCCAAGTGTCACGGCCTGAACTTCATCGTCAATTCCGGCGGCTACACGCGCGCTGAATGGGACGAGCTCATCCAGTCGATGGTCGCGCTGCCGGGCGCCGACCGCACAACGACGATCGATTACCTGGCGAAGAATTTCCCGCCATCGGGCCGGACCACGGCCAAGATCGTGCCGGGCACCGCCAAGGTCAACATCCGGGAGTGGATGGTGCCCACGCTCGGGTCGCGGCCGCACGATCCGCTGGCCAGCGCGAACGGGGACATCTGGTGGACCGGTCAATTCGCCAGCCGCCTCGGCCGGCTCGATGTCAAAACGGGTGATCTGAAAGAGTTCCCCCTGAAGACCCCGGAGTCCGGCCCGCATGGCCTGGCGGAGGATCGATCCGGGAACGTCTGGTTCACGGCAATCTCCAAGAACTACATCGGCAAGCTCGATCCCAAGACCGGCGGGGTCACCGAATATCCCCTGAACGAGCCTGGCGCCCGAGGGCCTCACACGCCGATCTTCGACCAGCAGGGCACGTTGTTCTTCACGCTGCAATCCGGACACGTCGGCCGGCTCGTGCCCGCGACCGGCGTGATGACGATCGTGAAGACGCCGAGTGAGAACACTTACCCCTACGGCATCCAGGTCAATTCCAAGGGCGTGCCCTGGTATGTCGACTTCCGCGGCAACCGCGTGGCCAGCGTCGATCCGGTGACGATGAAGATCACCGAATACACCTTGCCCGACCCTGCGGCGCGGCCGCGCCGCATCGCGCTCACGTCCGACGATGTGGTCTGGTACACGGATTTCGCGCGGGGCTATCTGGGCCGCTTCGATCCACGGACCGGCGCGGTCAAGGAGTGGCTCTCGCCGAGCGGTGCCTCGTCGCAGCCCTACGGCATCGCGACCGAGAAGGATATCGTGTGGTACAGCGAGTCGGCGGTGACGCCGAACACCCTGGTGCGCTTCGATCCGAAGACCGAGGCGTTCCAGTCGTGGGCGATTCCTTCGGGCGGCGGCGTGGTGCGCAACATGATGCGGACCTCGGACGGCAACCTCGCGCTGGCGTGCAGCGGCGTCAATCGCGTGGCCCTCGTCGAGATTAAGTGAGGGCCGGAGCGCGGCGAAGCCGCGGTCGACGCGATGAGCCCACGGAGGCGGACGTATGAGGATTGGGCTGGGGCTGGCGTGTGCGGTGTCGATGTCGTTCGTGGTGCTCGGGCAGTCACCGAGCCCGCTGCAGCGGCTGTTGCAGGCCGAGCTCTCGCGTATTCCCGCCAAGGCGGGCATCTACGTCAAGCACCTGAAGACCGGCGAGGAAGCCGCGGTGCTGCCCGACGAGCGCTTCAACAGCGCGAGCGTCATCAAGATTCCCGTCTTCGTGATGGGGTACCAGATGGCGGAGAAGGGCACGCTCGACTTCAACGCGCGCGTGCCGATCGCCAAGGCCGACAAGCGAGGGGGATCCGGCGTGCTCCGTTATCACGACGCGGGGCTGCAGCCGACCATCCGCGACGTGATGATGCAGATGATCATCACGAGCGACAACACCGCCACCGACATCGCGATTGCCCGGGTTGGCGGCGTGGCGGCCGTGAACGCGTGGCTCCAGGCCAACGGCTATGCGCCCGCGTTGAAACTGAACGCCACGATCCTGGAAGTGTTCCGCAACCGCTATACGCTCGCGGACCCGGGGGCGACGTCGCTGAGCGCCGAGGACGTCTACGCTCTGGGTTCCGGTGACCTGGCCTACGGCACGTCCCAGACGGCGCGGCTCGAGGCCATCCAGGCCGGCATGCAGAAGCCGGAGGTCCAGGCGGAGAACGTCCGGCGCCTCTCCGCCGAGCCGTCCACCTGGCTCGGCGAGATCACGCCGCGCGGCGTCGGGCGCTTACTCGAAGCGATCGAGACCGGGAAGCTCACCTCGGCCGCGTCGGCGAGCGAGATGAGCCGCGTGTTCCGGTGGCAGCAGTCCGGCTCCCGCCGGCTGCCGCACTACCTCGACGTGCCCGTCGGCCACAAGACCGGCGACTTCGCGCCGTCGGTGGCCAACGACGTGGGCGTCATTTACACCCGCTCGGGGCCGGTGGTCGTGTCGTTCCTGCTCAATGCCATCCGGGAGCCGTACGGCGAGGCCGAGGACCGGATGGGAGAGGTGGCCCGGAGGATTGTCGAATACTTCGATGGAGAGAAATGACGGGTGCGGCGGGTGCTGACGGGTGCTGGCAGGTGCCGTCGGGTGCTGGCAAAGTCCATAGTTGACGGCCATCCCGTGGCTCGCGCGGCGGTCCGGGCTGGGCACCGACGCCCGCGCCTTCCTCGCCCGGTTCGTACCTGTGCACC
>DATLLC010000157.1:0-24242 GCA_035538015.1 Vicinamibacterales bacterium | reverse complement strand
AGAAGGCGACGAAGATGATGCTGTCGTTGTACGAGGCATTTGTCGCCACCGACGCGTCGCTCCTCGAGATCAACCCGCTCATCGCCACCACGGCGGGCGACCTGCTCGCGCTCGACGCGAAGATGAACTTCGACGACAACGCGCTGTATCGCCATCCCGACGTCCGTGACCTGCGCGACCTCAGCGAGGAGGACCCGCTGGAGGTGGAGGCGTCGAAGTATTCGCTCAATTACATCCGCCTCGACGGCAACATCGGCTGTATGGTGAACGGCGCCGGCCTCGCGATGGCGACGATGGACATCATCAAACTGTCGGGCGGGATGCCGGCCAACTTCCTCGACGTCGGGGGCGGGGCCAGCGCCGAGCAGATTCGCAACGCCTTCAAGATCCTGATGTCGGACAAGAACGTGAAGGCCGTGCTCATCAACATTTTCGGGGGCATCCTGCGCTGCGACGTGCTCGCGGCCGGCGTCATCGCCGCCGTCAAGGAGCTGGGCGTGCCCGTGCCCATCGTCATCAGGATGAAGGGCACGAACGTCGAGGAAGGTAAGAACATGCTGGCCGAGAGCGGGCTGAACTTCACCACCGCCGACACCATGGGCGAGGCGGCGACCATGGTGGTCGGGCTGGCGGGAGAGGCTCACTGATGGCCGTCCTGCTCGATTCGAACACGCGTCTCATCGTCCAGGGACTGACCGGCCGGGAGGGGACCTTCCACGCCAAGGCGGCGGCGGCGTATCACACTAAAGTGGTCGGTGGGGTGACGCCGGGCAAGGGCGGCACCACCCACGAAGGATGGCCGGTTTTCAATACGGTAGCCGACGCCGTCAGCGAGACCGGTGCCAACGCGTCGGTCATTTTCGTGCCGCCGCCGTTTGCTGCCGACGCGATCATGGAGGCGGCTGACGCGGGTGTGGCGCTGGTCGTCTGCATCACCGAAGGCATCCCCGTCGTGGACATGCTCAAGGCGATGACCTTCTTGAAGTGCCGGCCCGCCACCCGGCTGATTGGCCCCAATTGCCCGGGCATCGTCTCGCCGGGGAAGGGCAAGGCCGGCATCATCCCGACCAACATCTGCAAGGAAGGCCGTATCGGCATCGTGTCGAAGAGCGGCACGCTCACCTACGAGGCTATCGACCAGCTGACGCGCCGGGGCCTTGGCCAGTCCACCTGCATCGGTATCGGCGGCGACCCGCTGATCGGCACCACGCACATCGATGCCCTTTCTCTGTTCCAGGACGACGCCGAGACCGACGCGGTGATCATGATCGGCGAGATCGGCGGATCTGCGGAAGAAGAGGCGGCAGCGTGGGTCAAGGACCACTTCACGAAGCCAATCGTGGCGTTCATCGCGGGCCAGACGGCGCCGCCGGGGCGGCGGATGGGTCACGCCGGGGCGATCATCGCCGGCGGCAAGGGCACGGCTGCGGAGAAGATGGCCGCGCTCACCGCCGCCGGGGTGCAGGTGGTCAAGAGCCCCGCCGATATGGGAGAATGCCTCGTCGAGGCACTCACGGCATGAGCATCACCGAGCGGCTGACCGGGTTCGCAGGAGGCTTCTTCTTTACCGTCCGGGTGACGGTGTAGCCTAGGTCGGGCCGATCGACCACGGACACACACCGCCGCCCCAGCATCCGTGCTGGGGCGGCGGTTTTCTTTTTGGGGGGAGGAACGCATGACCCGCAGCGTGGCCGACTTACGGCGGTCGGTGGACGACATGGACAAGGTGATTCTCAACGCCCTCGGTGAGCGGGCCCGCCTGGCCCGTGAAATCGTGGCCGCCAAGGTGGAGCAGACGGGGCCCATCCGCGACGAGGAGCGGGAAGCGGCGCTACTCAAGCACCGGAGCGCGTATGGGGAACAGCTCGGTCTCGACCCCGCGTTCGTCAGGCGCGTCTATCGCGAGATTCTGGACGACTCGGTGCGGCGCCAGCAGGACTGGCTGCAGGCGCCCGAACCGGACGCCAGGCCGCTGCTCGTAGGCTTTCAGGGGACCGAGGGCGCGTACGGCCATCAGGCGGCACTCCAGCATTTCGGGGTGAGCCGGCGCGCGGTAGCGCTGAAGGCCTACCGCTCGTTCCGCGAGACCCTCGAGGCGGTCCAGAACGGCAGCGTCGAACGGGCGGTCCTGCCGATCGAGAACAGCACCGCGGGGTCGGTTCACGAGGTCTACGACCTGCTTTTCCGATTGAACTTGTGGATGGCCGGCGAGGAGGTCGTGGTGATCGACCATTGCCTGCTCGGGGTGCCCGGTGCCACCGTCGAGGACGTGCGCCGTGTCCACTCGCACCCGCAGGCCCTCGCCCAGTGCAGCGAATTCCTCGCCGAGTTGCCGCACGTGGAGAGCGACGTGGCGGCCAACACCGCGCTCGCCGCCGAGCGCGTGGCGCAGCTGGCGGACCGCACCCAGGCGGCCATCGCGAGCGAGGCCGCGGCAGAACGCTTCGGGCTTGCCGTGCTCAGACGCAACATCGCCAACCAGGCGGTGAACCTCACCCGGTTCGTGATTGTGAGCGCCGCTCCCGTCGACTGCAATCCATTGGTCCAGACCAAGGTGTCGCTGGTCTTCGGGACGACGCACGAGCGGGGGGCCTTGGTCAGGTGCCTCAATGTGGTGGCCGGTGAAGGGATCAACGTGTCGAAGCTGGAATCCCGCCCGCGTCCCGGGACGGCATGGGAGTACCACTTCTATGTGGATCTGGAGGGTCACCTGGGCGAACCGCGCATGCAGTCGGCGCTCGCCGGCTTGGCGGTGACCACGCAGTTCGTCCGCGTGCTGGGGTGCTATCCCGTCTGTCCCTGGCGACCTCCGCTATAATTGACCCCTCAATTCGCTTCGGTGAGTCTGCCATCCGGCCGATCCTCCCGGCGTTTGTGCCATGCGCTCGAATCAACGAGCCGATGGGATCCTGTCTACAGTGGGCTGAGGGGTTGGACGTTTATGCAGAGGACCTTTGCGATCATCAAGCCCGATGCGGTCCAGAACCGCGTGGCCGGGCGGATTCTGTCCCGGATTGAAGCCGCTGGCTTCAACGTCCGGGCAATGCGGATGATCCATTTGTCGAAGTCCGAGGCCGAGGGCTTCTATCACGTGCACCGCGACAAGCCGTTCTTCGGGGGGCTCACCGACTTCATGTCCTCCGGCCCCTGTGTCGTCTTGTGCCTGGAGGCGCCGGACGCCATCAAGAAGTGGCGGGATCTGATGGGCGCGACCAATCCGGCCAATGCGGCCGAGGGGACGCTGCGCAAGGACTTCGGTGCGTCCATCGACAACAACGCCACGCACGGATCCGACGCCCCGGAGACGGCCGCCTTCGAGCTCGGCTACTTCTTTCGAGGCCTGGACCTGCGCTAGTGGCGATCAAATCCGACCGCTGGATTCGGCAGATGGCGCTCGAGCACGGGATGATCGAGCCCTTCGAAGACCGCCAGGTGCGAGACGGCGTCGTCTCCTACGGGTTGTCGTCCTACGGCTACGACATCCGCGTGGCGGACGAGTTCAAGGTGTTCACCAACCTGTTCAACACCGTGGTAGACCCGAAGTCGTTCGACCCGAAGTCGTTTGTCGACATCAAGGGCGACGCGTGCATCGTACCGCCGAACTCGTTCGCGCTGGCCCGAACCATCGAGTACTTCCGGATTCCGCGCGACGTGCTCACGGTCTGCCTCGGCAAGTCGACCTACGCGCGGTGCGGGATCATCGTCAACGTCACCCCGTTCGAGCCGGAATGGGAAGGGCATGTGACGATCGAGATCTCGAACACCACGCCGCTGCCGGCCAAGATCTATTCCAACGAGGGCATCGCGCAGGTGCTGTTCTTCCAGAGCGACGAGGTCTGCGAAGTGTCGTACCGCGACAAGCAGGGTAAGTACCAGGCGCAACGCGGCGTCACGCTGCCCAAGATTTGAGTCGTGATCCGGCCCTTCCGTGACCAGCGGCCCGTCGTCGATCCCACGGCCTACGTCGACCAGAGCGCACAGGTGATCGGTGACGTGGTTGTCGGCGCCGAGTCGTCGGTCTGGATGAACGTCGTGATCCGAGGTGATGTCAACTCCATCCGGATTGGCGGCCGCACCAACATCCAGGACCTGACCATGGTGCACGTGATGCGGGAGACGCATCCGACCCTGATCGGTGACGAGGTGACGATTGGGCATTCCGCCGTCATCCATGGCACGACGATCGAGGATCGCGTGCTGATCGGCATGGCGGCGGTGCTGCTCAACGGCGTGCATGTCGGGCACGATTCGATCGTCGCGGCCGGGACGCTGCTCACCGAAGGGACCCACATCCCGCCCCGATCGCTGGTGATGGGGCGCCCGGGGAAGGTGAAGCGCGCACTCACCGACGAGGAAGTGGCGGAAATTCGCTGGTACGCCGACAGCTACGTGCGCTACCGGCTCGACTACCAGTCATGAACACTGGCCCGGCCCGCGGCATGCGCGACTTCCTCCCCGAGGACGTCCGGCGACGGCAGTATGTGATCGGCGTCATCGCCGATGTGTACGAGCGCTATGGATTCGAGCCGCTCGAGACACCCGCCGTCGAGAACATCGAGACCCTGCTCGGCAAGTACGGGGAGGAAGGCGACCGCCTGATCTTCAAGATCCTGAAGCGTGGCGAGGGCGCCGAGCCGGGGCAGGCGGACCTGGCGCTCCGCTACGATCTGACCGTGCCCCTGGCGCGGGTGGTCGCAGAGTATCGAGCGAAGCTGCCGAAGTTCTTCAGGCGGTACCAGGTGCAGCCGGTCTGGCGAGCGGATCGGCCGCAGAAGGGCCGATTCCGCGAGTTCTATCAGTGTGACGTGGACGCCATCGGGTCGGGTTCGATGGTCGTCGAAGCAGAGCTGCTGCAGGCCGCGGGCGATGTGCTGGCGCGCCTGGGTTTCACCGCCTACACGCTGCGCCTGAATCACCGCGGCGTGCTGGCCGGGCTGCTCGACGCGGGGGGTGTCCCTGAGGCCCTGCACAACGACGCGCTCGTCGCCCTCGATAAGCTCGACAAGCTCGGCGCTGACGGTGTCGCGACGGAGCTCGACGCGCGGGGCGTGCCGCAAGCAGGGGCCCGGCGGCTGCTCGAGTTTTTCGGAGCAGTCGCGTCCGCGGCGGCGCGCCCCGGCGGCGACGCCGCGTCGGTCAACGACGAGGTGTTGGCCAGGCTTCAGGCGCTGCTCGCGGACGGGCGGGCCGAAGCCCTGGCCGAACTGCGGCGGGTGGTGGAACTCGTCGGCGCGACGCCGGCTGGCAGGCACCTGCGCGTCGATCCATCGCTCGCGCGGGGGCTGTCCTATTACACGGGCTCCATCTTCGAGATAGCAGTCCCGGACCTCGCGGGGAGCCTAGGGGGTGGCGGCCGCTACGACAACCTGATTGGGATGTTCCTCGGCGAGCCGGTGCCCGCGTGCGGCATTTCCCTCGGCCTGGAACGCATGCTGGTCGTGATGGGAGAGCGGCAAATGTTCCCGGCCGGGCTCGAGGCCCGTGCCGCTGACGTCATGGTCACCATCTGGAATCTCGATACGGTACCGGACGCGCTCCAGCTCGCGGCCGAGTTACGATCGAACGGGCTGCGCGTCGAGGTCTACCCGGAGGCCGACAAGATCGGCAAGCAGTTCAAGTACGCCGCGAGCCGCCGGGTGCCGTTTGTGACGGTGGTCGGCGACGAAGAAGCCGCGCAGGACCTGGTGACCGTGAAGAGCCTCACGAGCGGCGAACAGCAGCGTGTGCCCCGCCGCGACGCTGGGGCCACGATTCGTGCGGCGCTGACTGAGGAATAGAAAGCTGTTCACCGATCTTGACCACCAACTTCTGATCCCTGACCCCTGATCCCTGTTCTTATGGCCGAGCAACTTGGCACGCTAGCCCGTACTCACACTTGTGGCGCGCTCCGTCCGGCTGACGTCGGGCGCGACGTCGTGCTCCTGGGCTGGGTGCATCGCGTCCGTGACCTGGGTTCGCTCCTCTTCATCGACGTGCGCGACCGCCACGGCATTACCCAGGTGATCGTCGAGGGCCAGGAGGCCCTGCTCGATCGGGCGAAGCGCCTGCGGTCGGAGTTCGTCATCGCGATTCTGGGCACGGTGGAGCGCCGATCCACGGACACCGCGAACATGAACGTGCCGACCGGCGAGGTTGAGGTGCGGGCGGCGGAGATCCGCGTTCTGAACGAAGCCAAGACGCCCCCGTTTTCGATTGCCGAGGACCAGAACGTCTCGGAAGAGACGCGGCTTCGGTATCGCTATCTGGACTTGCGTCGCCCCCAACTCCAGCGCAACGTTGGCCTGCGGCACCGCATCACGATGGCGATCCGCCGCTATTTCGACGAACAGGGCTTCTACGAGATCGAGACGCCGATCCTCACGAAGTCCACGCCGGAGGGCGCGCGGGACTTCCTGGTCCCGAGCCGAATGCACCCGGGCGAGTTCTACGCCCTGCCGCAGTCGCCGCAAATTTTCAAACAGATCCTGATGATCGCGGGCTTCGATCGCTACGTGCAGATCGCCCGCTGCTTCCGCGACGAGGCGCTCCGCGCCGACCGCCAGCTCGAGTTCACACAGGTTGACCTGGAGATATCGTTCGCGACGCCCCCGCTTGTCTTCGAGATCGTCGAGGGCGCTCTGGCCGCTTGCTTCCGAGAGATCGGCATCGAGATCCGGCGACCCTTTCGGCGCATGCCCTACGCCGAGGCCATCGCGAGGTACGGCTCCGACAAGCCGGACCTGCGATTCGGAATGGAGATCCAGGACTTCGGTCCGGCGTTTGCCGCGTCGCCGTTCGGCATCTTCCGCGAGGCGGTCGAGCACGCCGGCACCGTGCGCGGCTTCGTGATTCCGGGTGCGGCCGGCTACTCGCGTCGCGAAGTCGATCAGCTCGTCGATCAGGCCAAGCAGCTGGGCGCCGCAGGCCTGGTCTGGGCGCGCTACACCGCAGAGGGCGTGCAGTGCTCGGCCAAACCGATCGGGGAGCAAGGCACGCGGGACGTGCTGGCGCAGTCCCTTGCCACGCAACAGGATTTGCTGGTGCTGGCATCTGGCGCCCCGGATGCCATCTCGAGGGTTCTGGGACAGCTGCGCCTGCAGGTGGCCCGGCAGGCGAGCCTCATTCCCGACCGCGCCTGGGAGTTGCTTTGGGTGACCGACTTCCCGCTGTTCGGTTGGAACGCCGACGAGAAGCGTTGGGACTCGATCAACCACCCATTCACCGCCCCGCGTGAAGAAGACCTGCACATGTTGGAGTCGAACCCTGGTGCGGTGTTGGCCAAGGCCTACGACGTCATCCTTAACGGCTGGGAGCTCGGCGGCGGCAGCATCCGCATCCACGATCGGGAAACGCAGGCGACAGTGTTCCGTCTGCTCGGCCTCAGCGATGAGGACGCCAGGCATCGCTTCGGGTTCTTCCTGGAGTCGCTGGAATATGGCACTCCGCCCCACGGAGGACTGGCGCTCGGGCTGGACCGGATCTGCGCCCTGCTGGCCGGTGAGACATCGATTCGCGAGGTTATTCCGTTTCCGAAGACCACCCAGGCCGTGGACCTGATGTGCGACGCGCCTTCCACCGTCGACCCGCGTCAACTGCGCGAGCTGAATATCAAGATCCAGAGTTAGGTTTTAGACTCTAGGCGCTTGGCCACGGGTTCCAGGCGCTGACTGGGGATGCGAGACGGTTCGAGGCGCTTCCAGTGGCTGGTCCTCGAGCCTGCCTTGACCCTGCGCGCCCTGGGGTGCTAACCTCGTGTGGTCCGTTAACTCTTTGTAACATAGGGAGATATCGCGATCGGAACTGTCGCCACTCGCCGCATTGCCGTCCACGAGGACGGGCTCTCCACGCTCTTCGGAGCCTACGACGACAACCTGCGACACCTCGAAGGACTGCTGAATGTCCGCATCCGCACGCAGGGCCACGAGCTGTTCGTCGAAGGTGATCCCGAAAATACCAGCACGGTCGCGCGTTTCGTCGAGCAGATTGGCGGGCTGATCGCCGAGGGCCACGCGCTTTCGGAGCGCGACGTCAAGGACGCGGCGCAGCTGGTCGCCACCGACGCCGCCGTGGACCTGCGCGAGCACTTCCTCAAGGGCGGGCAGTTGCGGCAGGCTGGCCGACGGCGGATCATGGCCAAGTCGGCCAACCAGCGACGCTACCTCGACGCGATCGAGCAGCACGATATTGTCTTCGGTGTGGGTCCTGCCGGCACCGGTAAGACCTACCTGGCCATGGCACAGGCGGTGAACTACCTTCTGGCCAAGAAGGTCAGCCGGATCATCCTGGCACGTCCCGCTGTGGAAGCCGGTGAGAAGCTCGGGTTCCTGCCCGGGGACCTGCAGGAAAAGGTGAATCCGTACCTGCGCCCGCTCTACGACGCGCTCTACGACATGCTCGAAGTGGAAAAGGCCGAGCGCATGCTGGAGCGAGGCATCATCGAGGTCGCTCCCATCGCCTTCATGCGCGGCCGGACCTTGAACGACGCGTTCGTCATCCTGGACGAGGCGCAGAACACCACGACCGAGCAGATGAAGATGTTCCTGACGCGTCTGGGCTTCGGTTCGAAGGCGGTGGTCACGGGAGACATCACGCAGATTGACCTGCCGGCGGGGCGCTTGTCGGGGCTGATCGACGCCTTGAACGTCGTCGGGCAGGTCGAAGGCATCGCCTTCGTCCGCTTCGACGAGCGGGACGTGGTCCGCCACAAGCTGGTCCAGGCCATCGTCAAGGCCTATGAGGCTCATGGGCAGACGAATTCGGCTTCACGTTAACGTGTCGATGCCGGACGGCGGGGTGCCTGCGAGCCGTGGCCTTGCTAGGTGGCTGACGGGCATTGCCCCCGCCCGGACGCGTGGCGAGGTGACCGTCGCCATCGTCAGCGATCGGCGGATGCGGGTGCTGAACCGGACCTTCCGCGGCCAGGACTACGTGACCGACGTCCTGGCATTCCCGGTCGGGAGGCGAGAGGCTCGAGATGAGACGCCGATTTCGCCCGACGTGGCGCCCCTTGGAGACATCGTCATCGCCACGGGGGTCGCGGCTCGTCAGGCCAAGGAGCACGGGCACCGGGTCGGCACTGAGTTCCGCGTGCTCGCCCTTCATGGGCTGTTGCACCTGCTCGGCTACGACCACGAGGCCGACCTTGGGCAGATGGCGCGCACAGAGGTGCGACTGAGAAGGATGGGCGGTCTGCCCACCGGCCTCATTGCCCGTGCTGGATCGGCCGCGCGACGTTCTTCCGATTCCCGACGGCCGACTTCGACCGCCCGGCAACGGTCATGACACCGCTGCTGCTTTTCCTGCTGGGCTGCGTCGCCACGTACATTGGTATCGTGACGGCGGCGTTCAGCGCGTTGATGCGCCTGTCGCTCCGGATCATGGCGGAGGGCAGCGGTCGCGGGGAACGCCTGCAAGCCTACCTGGAGGATCCCGGCCGCCTGTTCATCCCGGCGAGATTGCTGCTCGGCGTGGTCGTTGTCCTGGCCACAGCTTTGCTCGCCAGGGTGACCGGTGTCGACCAGGCCGGCTTCCCGGTTCTGATCGTGTCCATGGTCGGCTTCATCGTGCTCTGCGAGCACGTCATCCCTCTGGTCATCGTCCGGCACGACCCGGAGCGAGTGCTCGAACTACTCCTGCCGTCCTTCGATGCAATCACGCGTGTCTTATTACCCATCACCGCCGCACTGCGGCGCGTGGCCACGAGCCGCCGCGAGCGGCCGCAGGCCGCCGGCGACAACGGCCAGGTTGGCGAACAGGCGCCCGAGCCGAACGTGGCTGCGGCGGGGGAGCCTGAGCCGCTGCAGGAGGGCCAGGCTCGCGCCATGCTCCGCACCCTCGTGGACTTCCGCGAGACGATGGTGCGCGAGGTGATGACACCGCGCCCCGACATCGTGGCGGTGAACGCCGAGGCGAGCGTGGAGGAACTGCGCACGCTTTTCCGTGAGCAGCAGTACTCGCGGGTCCCGGTATTTCAGGACTCGCTCGACAACGTCCTGGGATTCGTCTTCGTCAAGGACCTGATCCAGCAGCAGGCCGCGTCAGACCCGCAGGCCCCGATTACCCCCCTCATCCGGCCTGCGATCTTCGTGCCCGAGACCAAGCGAGTGGTGGAATTGTTGCGCGAGTTCCAGCGCAACCACCTTCAGGTGGCGGTCGTGGTGGACGAGTACGGTGGCACGTCCGGCCTGGTGACGCTCGAAGACCTCATCGAAGAGATCGTGGGCGAGATCCGCGATGAGTACGACGTCGAGGTGGAGCCGGTTGTCGAGGAGGGGCATGGGCGCTTTGTCTTCAGCGGGAACGCGCACGTGCAGGAGCTCACCGATCGCCTGCACGTCGCATCGGAGGGAGAGGGATTCGAGACCGTGGGCGGGTTCCTCCTGTCGCGGCTGGGCCGAGTGCCGGCTACTGGAGAGCAATTCGAGATCGACGGGCTCAACGTCGAAGTACTCGAAGCCGAACGGCGTCGGATCACCCGCGTGCGGATCAGCCCCGCGACCGCCGACGCCACGCCGGCCGCTCCCGGAAAGACGGGATGAAGCGCGGCTTCGTGGCGTTGGTCGGCCGGCCGAACGCCGGCAAGTCCACGCTCCTCAACCGCCTGGTCGGCGAGAAGCTCGCCATCGTCTCCGACAAGCCGCAGACTACACGCAATCGCATCGTCGGCGTCCGGCGGTATCCCGGGGGCGAGGTGGTGTTCATCGATACCCCCGGTATTCACCGGCCCCTGCACCGGCTGAACGTCCGGATGGTGGATGCAGCGCTCGAAACGCTGCGCGACGCGGATGCGGTGGTCGCGGTGGTGGACGCCAGCGAGCCGCCGGGGGCGGGCGACCGCTTCTTGATGGACATCATGCGCAACGTGCGGGTGCCGCGAGTGCTGGCCTTCAACAAGGCGGACCTCGTGGCGAAGCCGGCACTGCTGCCGCGGATGGCGGCGTATCACGATGCGCCGGGGTTTGCCGACATCGTTCCCGTCTCGGCGCTCACCGGCGAGAACCTCGATCGCCTCGAGCAGGTGCTGCTGTCGCACCTTCCCGAGGGCGAGCCGCTCTATCCCGAGGACTACCTCACCGACCAACCCGAACGGTTCTTCGTGGCCGAGCTCGTACGCGAACAGGTGCTGCGGCAGACCCATGACGAGCTGCCGTTCTCGTCGGCCGTCGTCGTGGACAAGTTCGAGGAAGGACCGATGCTTCACCTGTACTGCACGATTCTCGTCGAGCGGAACTCGCAGAAGCCCATCCTGATCGGCAAGGGCGGCGCCGCCATCAAGTCGATTGGCACCGCGGCCCGCGAGGAGCTGGAGCGGTTCTTTCAGACCAAGGTGTACCTCGACCTGCACGTGAAGGTGCGCGAACGGTGGCGCGAGGACGAGCGCACGCTGGACGAACTGGGCGTCGAAGGCCGGAGAAAGCGGCGGCGGACCTGATCTTCGGTGTGTTACATTTGCTCGGATTGTCATGGTCACGCCGCGCCGCAGTGATGTCGTGCTCGACTCGGTCAAACGTCTGCTGCGCATCGGCGCGACCGCCAACCTGCTGAACCTGCTGCAAAAGCAGCATCCCGCGGATCTCGCCCAGATCTTCGGTACCTTGCTCGACGCCGAGCGCTCGGCGGTGTTCACCCTGCTCGTGGACCGGCAGCCCAAGCTGGCGATGGAGACGATCAGCGAGATGGGGCCGGAGCCGGGCGCGCACCTGCTCACGGGCCGTTCGGCCGAGGACATCGCCAAGCTGCTGCACGAACTGCCGTCCGACGATGCGGCGGCGTTGATCGACTACCTGCCCGAGGAACTCTCGCGCGAAGTCCTGGAATTGATGCGCCGCCGAGAATCCGGACAGGTGGAAAGCCTGCTCGAGTACGGCGAGCAGACCGCCGGCCGCATCATGAACCCGGCGGTCTTCGCCCTCAACGAGGACCTCACCGTTGGGGAGGCCATCACCGCGCTCCAGAACTCGCGGGACGTCGAGATGGTCTTCTACCTCTATGTCGTCGACGTCAGGCGCCACCTGGTCGGCGTCACCTCGCTCCGCCGCCTGCTGCTGGTCTCACCCGAGACGCCGCTGAAGCGGATCATGACGCCCGACGTCATCAGCGTCCGCGTGGACACCGACCAGGAGGAGGTCGCGCGCCAGGTCGCGTCCTACAACCTGCTCGCCGTGCCGGTCGTCGACGAGGAGAACAAGCTCGTCGGTGTGGTCACGGTGGACGACGTCATCGACGTCATCAAGGACGAGGCGACCGAGGATCTGTTGCGTCTGGCGGGTGTCTCCGGCGACGAGCGCGTGGCGACTCCGGCCGGGGAGGCCATTCGCAAACGCCTGCCGTGGCTCGGCGTCAACCTGGTGACGGCCTTCGTCGCAGCCTCGGTCGTGGCGCTGTTCGAGAGCACGATCCAGCAGGTCACGGCCCTCGCCATCTTCATGCCCATCGTGGCTGGGATGGGGGGCAACGCCGCGACGCAGACGCTGACCGTGATCGTGCGGGGGTTGGCCCTGGGTGAGCTCGACTGGGCCAACGCCCGCAAGGCCCTCACCAAGGAAGCGCTCATCGGGGTCGGGAACGGGCTGGCGCTGGGGACGGTCGCCGCCGGTGTCGCCTGGGCGACCAAGAACGATCCGATGCTGGGCCTGCTGCTGGGCATGGCCATGGTCTGCAACATGTTCGTCGCGGCCACGGCCGGCACCCTCGTCCCGCTGGGCCTGAAGGCCCTGAAGGTCGACCCGGCGCTCGCCTCGTCGGTGTTCATCACCACCTTCACCGACGTCGTCGGATTTGCCTCGTTCCTGGGACTCGCCACGGTGTTCGTGAAGTACCTGGCGAGATAGAATGTAGGGCCACGGCATGCCGCTTCACACTGCCGACGCCCTGGTCCTGAGAACCTACAAGCTGGGTGAGGCGGACCGGATCGTAGTGTTCCTGACCGCTGATCGCGGCAAGAAGCGTGGCGTTGCCGAGCACGCGCGGCGGCCCCGCTCCCGGTTCCGGGCCGCGCTCGAGCCGCTGACGCACGTGCGCCTGGCGTACTTCGAGAGGGAGCGACGCGAACTGGTGGGGCTCAACTATGCGGAGCCCATCATCTCTCCGCTGGCGGCGGCCAGCCCCGAGGCCCTCGGTTACAGCCACTACTTCGCCGAGCTGATCGACGAGTGGGCGGCCGAGGCCGACCCGGACGAACGGTTGTTCCGGCTGGGTACGGCGGCGCTCGAAGCGCTGGTGCAGGGCGTGCCGGTAGAGCCGCTGGCGCGGTATTTCGAGTGCTGGCTGTTGAAGCTCCAGGGCGTGTACCCAGCGGATCTGTCGCTGTCGGAGGAAGCAGCGCGGTTCGTCGAGGGTGTTCGCCGGGTGGCGCCGGCGGCCGTCGAGTCGCTGTCGGCGACGCCCGGGGCCTTGCGGGAACTGGAGCAGGCGCACCGCCTGTTGATTCGCTCGCATCTCGATCGCGAGCCGCGTTCGATTCGAGTGATTCACGAAATGCGCCGCGTATCGGCGCCCTGACGGCGGACCTTTTCTGTGACCTTCCAAGACCTCATCCTCAAGCTCTCGGCGTTCTGGGCGTCCAAGGGCTGCCTGATTCAGCAGGGTCTCGACCTCGAGGTCGGGGCAGGGACCTCGCATCCGGAGACGTTGCTCCGGGTCCTCGGGGCCACGCCCTGGAGCGTGGCGTACGTGCAACCATCGCGGCGACCGGACGATGGCCGGTTCGGGCAGAACCCGAATCGCCTGTTCAAGCATCATCAGATGCAGGTGATCCTCAAGCCCTCGCCCGACGACGTGCAGCAGACCTACCTCGATAGTCTCGAGGCCTGCGGCATCAATCCGCGACTCCACGACATCCGCTTCGAGGAGGACAACTGGGAATCGCCCACGCTCGGCGCCTGGGGCATCGGCTGGCAGGTGCTGCTCGATGGCCTGGAAATCACGCAGTTCACCTATTTCCAGCAGGTGGGCGGCGTGGACCTGTCGCCCGTCTCGTGTGAGATCACCTACGGGCTCGAGCGGATCGCGATGTTCCTCCAGCGCGTGGACAACGTCTTCGACCTCCAGTGGGCCAACGGAGTGCCCTACAGCGCCGTGCGGCTGCGCGAGGAAGTCGAACAGTCGAAGTATGCGTTCAACCAGGACACGGGCATCGACCTCGCGGCCTATGCCGCGTACCACCGCAAGCAGTTCGAGGACATCTACGGTTTTGGCGAGCAACTGCTGGCGGCCGGGCTCGTCCTGCCGGCGCTCGAGCACTGTTTGAAATGTTCCCACCTGTTCAACCTGCTCGACTCCAGTGGCGCCCTGGGCGTGACCGAGCGTACCGCCTACATCCTGCGCGTCCGGCAGCTGGCGGTCGCGATTTGCAAGCGTTACGCCGAAGAGTGCGCGGTTGCCGAGGCGGCCGCGGTGGACCTTTGACGCCGCGCCCGGCGACGGAGTCTGACCCGCCATTCACTTGAGATGACGATGCCATCAGCCCAGACTCCCGGCCGTGTGCGCCGGTTTCCATCTGATCAGCGAGCAGTTGGAACGACCAGTCAAGTGAGCTGAGCGATAGGACACTGTGGACCGCGAACTGTTGATTGAAATCGGAACCGAGGAACTACCAGCCAGCTGGCTGCCGGCGCTGACCTCCGCGTTCGGCGCCGCGCTAGAGGCCAGCCTCAAGGCGTCGCGGCTGAGCGCGGATGCGCCGGTCGAGACGTTCTCGACGCCGCGTCGCCTGACGGCGCGCTTTGCGCGGGTGTCTGAGCGCCAGGCGGACCGCGAGGAAGTGACCACCGGGCCGCCCGTGAGCGCCGCGTTCGACGCCGACGGCAAGCCAACGCCGGCGGCGGAAGGCTTCGCGCGCAAGCTGGGCGTGGAGGTCTCGGCCCTGGAACGCCTGGACGTGCCGGAGAAGAAGGGCACTTATCTCGCGCTCAGGAGGCAACAGCGCGGCAAGGCGGCGGTGGATGTCCTGCCGGACGTCCTGACCGCCGCGCTGCGCGCCCTCAGCTTCCCCAGGCAAATGCGCTGGGACGCGTTGCTCGACGACGGGAAGGGCGAACTGCCGTTCGGGCGCCCGATCCGGTGGATCGTGTTCCTGTACGGGGGCCGAGTCGTCCCGTTCACCATTCTCCGCGCTGCGAACGCGCAGGGCGGACTGGTGCAGGACGTGCGATCAGGCGCCGTCACTTACGGGCACCGCTTCCTGGCCACGAGCGGGCGCGCCGGACGGGCGGTAAAAGTGAAGGGCTTCGACGATTACCGCAAGCGCCTGGCCGAGAACTTCGTCGTGCTCGAACGCAGTGAGCGGCATAGCCGCATCGCACGTGAACTGGACGTGGAGGCCAGGCGGCGTGGCGGACGCATCGCGACAGCGCTGGTCGGGCAATCCCTGCTTCAGGAGGTGCCTGACCTGGTCGAGTATCCCTTCGTGCTGTCGGGGCACTTTGCCGATGAATTTCTCTCGTTGCCAGAAGAAGTGCTGACCACGACGATGATTCACCATCAGCACTTTTTCCCGGTGCTGAGCGATCAAGGACGGCTGCTGCCCGTCTTCCTCGCCGTGCTGAACACCGAACCAGAGAAGACCGAAGTCGTCTCCCGCAATCTCGAGCGCGTTCTGACGGCGCGATTACGTGACGCGCGTTTCTTCTGGGACGCGGACCGGCACCAGCGGCTCGACGGCTTCGTGGAGCGCCTCGAGACCGTACTGTTCCACAAGGAGCTGGGCAGCTATCGCGCCAAGGCCGAACGGGTCAGCCAGCTCGCCTCGTGGGTGTCCACGGAGGTGCTGGGCCGGCCGGAGCTGGCCTCAGCGGCGGCCGAGGCCGGCCTCCTGTGCAAGGCGGATCTTGCGACCGACATGGTGCGCGAGCTCACCGAGCTGCAGGGCACCATCGGTGGCATCTACGCTCGGGAGGACGGCCGTCCGGACGAAGTCTGGAAGGCCATCTATTACCACTACCTGCCCCACGGCGTTGAGGCCGACGCCCCTCCCACACGCGCGCAGCTGGGCGCCGCAGCGGTGACTTGGGCGGCGGTTTCCCTGGCCGACAAGCTCGACACGCTGGTGGGGATGTTCGCAGCTGGCGAGCGGCCAACGGGCACGCGGGATCCGTACGGACTACGACGGGCGGCGCAGGGACTGGTGCGCACGCTGCTGGACTTGCCGGAGCTGACCGGGGTCGATCGGGGACCCCGGCTTGGGCGCCTGATCGACGAGGCGGCTCGATCGTTTGCCGGGGAGAATGGCGGTTGGCGGGGCACGCTCGATGCGTTCCTGCTGGACCGGGTCCGCTACGTGCTCGAGCAGCGCGGCGCGGATGTCCGGAACGTGCGGGCGGTGACGCACGATGCGCTCACCAGCCTGTCACCGCTCTATGCCCGGCGCCTGCTGGCCGTCCTGCCGGAATTCACCGGGACCGACGACTTCCGGGCCCTGGCGCTCGTGTTCAAGCGCGTGCGCAATATTGCTCGCTCGATGCCCGATGACGAGTTCGAGCGCCTGCTGCCCGAAGCCGGGGCAGTGGTCGAGGGGCTGACCGAGCCGGCCGAGCGCGCGCTGGCCCAGGAGATTCTGGCTCGGCGCGGGACGCTCATGTTCGCGGCCGACGCGGGCACCGGCTATCGCGAAGCGCTGGCCGAGGCCGCCAAGTACGGGCCCAGCGTGGCGACGTTCTTCGACGACGTGCTCGTCATGGCCGACGACCCGAAGGTACGTCAGGCCCGGCTGTTCTTGATGAAGGCATTGGAGCGCCAGATCCTTCGGCTCGCCGATGTGTCCGAGATTGTTCCGCAGGAGTCATAACCAGACATGGCCAAGAGATCGAAGAAAGCAGCGAAGACAGTCGTATCGCGCAAGGCGCCGGTCCGCGGAACAGCGAAGAGGTCGGCGGGGAAGTTCGTTTACTTCTTCGGCACCGGCAAGGCCGAAGGCAACCGCCACATGAAGGATACGCTCGGCGGAAAGGGCTCCGGGCTCGCGGAGATGACCAACGCCGGCCTGCCCGTGCCGCCCGGGTTCACGATTTCGACCGACGCGTGCAATCTCTATTACAAGCTCGGCGGGAAGGTGCCGCCGGCCGTGGACGCCGAGATCGCCCTGCACGTCAAGCGTCTCGAAAAGGCGGCGGGCGCGACGCTGGGTTCGACCGAGAACCCGTTGCTGGTCTCGGTCCGCTCCGGCGCCAAGTTCTCGATGCCGGGCATGATGGACACGATCCTGAACCTCGGCCTGAACGACGCAGCCGTCGAGGGTCTCAAGCGCCGCACCTCCAACGGCCGGTTCGCCTACGACAGCTACCGCCGCTTCATGCAGATGTTCGGCTCGGTGGTACTGGAGATCCCCAAGTCGGCGTTCGAGCACGAGTTCGAGGTAGTGAAGAAAGCCAGGGGTGTGTCGCTCGATACCGAGCTCGACGAGGCCGCGCTCGGCGAGGTCGTCGAGAAGTACAAGGCTGTCGTGCGGAAGCACAGCGGCAAGCCCTTTCCGCAAGATCCGAACGACCAGCTGAACATGGCTCGCAACGCCGTGTTCCGCTCGTGGCACAACCCGCGCGCGAAGGAGTATCGCCGCATCTACGACATTCCCGACGCCATCGGCACCGCCGTCAACGTTCAGATGATGGTGTTCGGCAACACCGGCGACCGGTCGGGCACGGGGGTGGGATTCACGCGCAATCCCGCGACCGGGGCGAAGGAGTTCTTCGGCGAGTTCCTGATCAACGCGCAGGGCGAGGACGTGGTGGCCGGCATCCGCACGCCCCAGCCGATCAGCGAGCTCGCCAGGGTGATGCCCAAGGCCTACGCGCAATTACGCCAGATCACGACCCGGCTCGAGAAGCACTACAAGGACATCCAGGACTTCGAGTTCACGATCCAGGACGATCGCCTCTACATGCTGCAGACGCGGAGCGGCAAGCGGACCGGTTACGCGGCGGTCATCATCGCGACCGATCTGGTGAAGGAACGCCTCGTCACGCCGAAAGAGGCGCTGCTCCTGGTCGATCCGGAGGCGCTCTCGCAGTTGCTCGCACCGGGGTTCGATCCGAAGGAGTGGAAGAGCATTACGGCGGCGACCAGGGGCCTGCCGGCATCGCCCGGGGCTGCGTGCGGACAGGTCGTCTTCACGTCCGACGAGGCGGTCAAGTGGTCGGATCAAGGCAAGCCGGTCATCCTCGTACGACGCGAGACCGTCCCGGACGACATCCACGGCATGTGGGTGTCGCAGGGCGTCCTGACGGCGACCGGCGGGATGACGTCACATGCTGCAGTCGTTGGCCGCCAGATGGGTAAGCCGTCGATCGTCGGCGCCGGGGAGTTGGCCATCGACGAACACGGCAAGACGTTCACCGTGAAGGGGCAAACGGTGCGCGAAGGCGATTGGGTGGCGTTCGATGGTCTCACTGGAGAGGTGAAGATCGCGAAGGTGTCCTCGCAACCGAGCGAGATCCTCCAGGTGATGGCCGGCAAGATGAAAACGGCCGACTCGGACATCTTCGGCCGATTCAACCAGCTGCTCACGTGGGCCGACAAGTTCCGGCGGCTTGGCGTGCGAGCCAACGCAGACCAGCCCGATCAAGCCGAGCTCGCCTACAAGTTCGGGGCGCGCGGCATCGGCCTGTGCCGCACCGAGCACATGTTCTTCGGTGAGGGCCGAATTCCGATCGTGCAGCGCATGATTCTGGCGGACAACGAGGCGGACCGTCGCGCCGCGCTCGCCGAGCTGCTCCCGATGCAGCGCGAGGACTTCTACGGCGTGTTCAAGGCGATGCACGGCACGCCGGTCACCATCCGCACCATCGACCCGCCGCTTCACGAGTTCCTGCCCAAGCGCGAGGACCTGATGGTGGAGATTGCCATCATGGAGGCGACCGGCAAGTCGGGCCGGTCGCTCGAGGAGAAGAAAACGCTGCTGGCCCGCGTCGAGCAGCTCCACGAGTTCAACCCGATGCTTGGCCACCGCGGAGTCCGCCTGGGGATCACGTATCCGGAGATCACCGAGATGCAGGCTCGCGCCATCATGGAGGCGGCCTGTCAGCTCAACAGGGAGGGACTGAAAGTCGTCCCGGAGATCATGATTCCGCTCGTCGGACTAGTCAAGGAGCTGCGCGATCAGAAGGTCATCGTGGATCGCGTGGCAGCCGAGGTGATGAAGGAGCAGAAGATCAAGATCAAGTACCTGGTGGGCACAATGATCGAGGTGCCGCGGGGCGCGGTCACCGCCGACGAGGTGGCGACCGAGGCGCAGTTCTTCTCGTTTGGCACGAACGACCTCACGCAGATGACGTTCGGCTTCTCCCGCGACGACGTGGGTAAGTTCCTGCGCGTCTATCAGGACAAGAAGATTCTGGACAAGGATCCATTTGCAACCCTCGACGCCGAAGGTGTGGGGCAGTTGGTCGCGATGGGCGTCGAGAAGGGGCGCAAGACGCGCGCGGACCTGAAGGTGGGCATCTGCGGAGAGCATGGGGGCGACCCGTCCTCCGTGCACTTCTTCCACAAGGTCGGCCTCGACTACGTGAGTGCCTCGCCCTATCGCGTGCCGGTTGCGCGTCTCGCGGCCGCCCAGGCCGCGCTCAGCGTGAAGGTCGGCGACTAGGGCCGCAGATAGAACGCGGGCAAGGACGCAGACAGGGCGCAGACAGCGTGAGGTCTCCGTAGTTGGCCATGCAGGATTCGCCGCCAAGGCACAAGCGCTTCCCACGGCGGAATGGTTGGGGGGCGCTGCTCCTGTCATTTGCGGCTGTGGCTGCGCTCGTCTGGTGGTCGCTTCCGGCGAAGCGCAACCAACCTCAGCCAGCCGACCAGGAGGCTGCGACCCAGCCCCGCCTGACGTCGCAGGCGACGCTGTCGGCAGGCGTGGTGCAGCTGATGGTGACTGGGAATGCCGCCGTGGCGCGGGGCGGCGCGGACGACCTGCGGCGGGCCAGGAGCGCCTTCGAGCAGGCCATCGAGCGAGATGAACGCTACGCGCCGGCCCACGCCGGTCTTGCCCAGGCGCTCGTGCAGCTCGCCGCTGGTGGCGCGGAGCGCGCGGAGCAGGTGCTGCCGCTCGCAGTGACGCACGCCGATCGCGCAATCGAGCTGGATCCCGCAGAGGCCCTGGGCTGGCAGGCGCTGGCCCAGGCAGAGGTGCAATGGACCCGCGACTGGCCGCGCGCCGAGATGCACTACAGGCGGGCGGTGGCTCTCGCGCCAAGAACCGAAGCGCCAGCCCGGCTGCTGGCCGAGCTCCTCGTGGCAACCCGGCGTGGTGAGGAGGCCGTGGCGCAGGGCCTTTCGGCGCTGGAATTGAACCCCACGTCACCGGCTCTCCAGGAGGCCATCGGCCTGATCTATCGCTTCGCGGGACGCGGTGCGGAGGCCTTGCCCTTCTTCGGCAAGGCGTTGGAGCTTGATCCACAGGGCTCGACGACGGTCGTCTGGCAGGCGGTCACCCTCGCGGATCTCGGGCGGTTGGACGAGGCGATGGCTGCGGCACTTCGTGTGCCGGCCGATGCGGGCACTCCGACGTGGGTGGTGGGCTACGTGCACGCGCTGGCAGGCCGCCGTCGCGAGGCGGCGGACGTGTTCAACGGCCTGGCCGTGCGCGCCACGCGCCAATACGTCCCAGCGGTGCAGTTCGCCTATCTGTCCGCCGCGCTCGGCGAGCGCGGGCAGGCGCTCGACTGGATTGAAACCGGTGTTCGCGAGCACAGCCCGTGGATGCACATGCTGGCCGTGGATCCGAGTCTTGGCCGCCTCCGCGACGAGCCCCGGTTCAAGGCGGCCCTGACGGCCATGAAGCTGGACGGCGAGCGATGATTCGCGTCTTCGTGCACGAGCATGGCGCGACTCGAGAGGAACGCGCTATCGACCCCGACTCGCTGCGCCCAGACAGTGGCCGCACGGTGTGGGTCGACCTGGCTGAACCGACCGACGAGGAAGGGCGGGTCTTGACCGAGGTCTTCCACTTCCACGATCTGGCCGTCGAGTCGGCGCTGCGGCGTGAGACGCATCCGAAGATCGAGTCCTATGGAGACTACCTCTATCTCGTGCTCCACGGGATCGACTTCCACGGCGACGAGCACGCCTTCGACACGCACGAAACGGACTTCTTCCTGGGCCCGAACTACCTGGTCACGGTCCACGACGGACGGCGGCGGAGCATCGCCCATGTCACGGAGCTGTGCGAGCGCACCGGCCACATCCTGGCTGAAGGCCCGATCGCGCTGTTACATCGCATCATCGACACGATGGTCGATCACTACCGGCCCGAGGCGGACGAGATCGAAGACCGCCTCGACGGGATCGAGAAAGCCGTGATCGAAGCCGACAGCGAGCGGCTGATGGCCGACATCCTCGCCGCCAAACGCGACATCTCCGTGCTCCGCCGGATCGTCGTGCCGCAGCGCGACGCGGTCGGCCGGCTGGCCCGCCGCGAGTTCGGCATCATCAATCAGGAGCTGGCCTACCGGTTCCGTGACGTCTACGACCAGTTCGCGCGCATCGCGGAGGACGCGATCGTGTTCCAGGATCGCGTGACCGGCATTCTCGACGCCCACCTGGCGAGCGTGTCGAATCGCCTGGCCGACGTCTCGCGCCTGCTGGCGGTCATCGCCACGTTGTTCGGTCCGCTGACCGTCATCACCGGCCTGTTTGGTATGAACGTGCCGCTTCCGAGACTGGGGCTCGAAGGCGCGGGGCAGTTCTGGGAGATCGTCGGGTTCATGGTCGTGGGCTGCGGTGGCATGTACTGGTGGTTCAGGAGGTCCGGATGGCTGTAGCCGGGGGCGGAGCGTAGCGTGGGCCGCATCACCAGGCTGCCCGAGGATCTGGCGAACCAGATCGCGGCAGGTGAAGTCGTCGAACGCCCCGCCTCCGTCGTCAAGGAGCTCGTCGAGAACGCGATCGACGCCGAGGCGAGCCGCATCGCCATCACGACGGAGTACGGTGGCAAGAAGCTGATTCGTGTCGAAGACGATGGCCTCGGGATGGACGCCGCGGACGCACGGCTCAGTCTCGAGCGTCACGCGACGAGCAAAATCCGCCGGGCCGACGACCTCGGGGCGATCGTGACGCTCGGGTTTCGGGGCGAGGCCCTGCCGTCGATGGCGTCGGTGTCGCACTTCAAGATGCGGACGCGGGCACAGGGTGAGGTCAGCGGGACCGAAATTAGGGTGAACGCCGGCGTGCTGGAATCCGTCGTGGAGGCAGGCGGACCGGAGGGCACTCTGGTCGAAGTCGCGGATCTCTTCTACAACCTGCCGGCGCGTCGCAAGTTCCTGAAGTCCGACGGCGCCGAGAGCGCCCAGGTCTCCAGGACCGTCACGCAGCTCGCGTTGTGCTATCCACACGTCGGCTTTGCGCTGATCGCCGCCGGGCGCAAGATCCTGTCGTGTCCACCGGTCGGCTCCGTACCGGATCGGCTCTACCAGCTGTACGGCGATCGTCCCGATCTCGTGCAGGCGCTGCGCGAAGCTGGCGGCATCCGTGTCCACGGGTTCGTCGCCGCGCTCGCCGAGCACGGACCCACGCGTGGGCCTCAACACGTCTTCGTCAACCGCCGCATGGTCAAGGACAAGACCATCGCGCATGCGATCTTCGACGCTTATAGCGTGGCGTCGAACAAGGAGCGCAGTCCCGAGGTGCACCTGTTCCTGGAGATCCCGCCGGATCGGATCGACGTGAACGTACATCCCACGAAGGCGGAGGTGCGCTTCAAGGAACAGTCGCTGGTGCACGAGGTCGTACGCCGGGCGGTTGGCGACGCCCTGGGGAGCGGGCCTGCGCCGGAACTGACGCTCCGACCTTCGAACCTCGCGCCCGGGCAACCCATCGCACAGGGCATCCCTGGCGTCCTCGCCGGCGGCTCGTACCCCAACCGATGGGCGCTGGGCACGGGGGGGCGAACCACGGGGTTTCCGAACGCGGAGCTGCGAGACAGCGAGGTCCCCAGCCAGGAGGCGCGCACTACTGAGGTTCCGCGCCCGGGCATGCGGCCGCTCGTGCCACTGGGGCAGTTTCGCGACACATTCATCATCGCGATCGACGACGAGGGGATTGCCATTGTCGATCAGCACGTCGCGCACGAGCGGGTGTTGTTCGAGCGATTCATGCAGCGGCTGACGGAGCGTCCGCTCGAAAGTCAGGGACTGCTGATTCCCATCGTGCTCGAGCTGGCTCCGGCCGAACGTGAAGCGCTGCTCTCCCGTCGCGAATCGCTCTCTCGCTTCGGCTTCGACGTGGATGACTTCGGCGGTGACAGCATCCGGGTCTCCGCCATCCCGGCCGTGCTCCCGCGCGAGGAGTGCGACGCGGCCCTGCGGTCGCTGGCCAACGACCTCGAGGGGCTCGACCGCGGCCTCGGCATCGAGGAGGGCCTCAAGCGCATCGCCGCGCTCACCGCCTGCCACGCCGCGGTCAAAGCCAACTATCCCTTGACCATGGAGAAGATGGCGCACATCCTCGAGGAACTGCGGGCCACCGAGTACTCGACGGTATGCCCGCACGGCCGACCCGTGATGCTTCGCATCACGCGCCGCGAGGTCGAGAAGAACTTCGAACGAATCTGATGATCGCGTCGGGCCTCACGGCTCGTTCGTGCGGCGGCGTTTGAGCTCCTTCCAGCCGTCCAGGCGGCGTTTGATCTCCTTCTCGAATCCTCGGTCCGTCGGGCGGTAGAACGTGTGTCCCTGCAGGTCTTCCGGCAGGCAATCCATACTGGCAACGGCATCCGGGTCGTCGTGCGCGTAGCGATAGCCCTTGCCGTAGTCGAGCTGTTTCATCAGCTTCGTCGGTGCGTTTCGCAGGTGCAGGGGGACAGGTGAGGCGACGTCCCGCTGCGCGGACTCGGCGGCGGCGCTGTAGGCCGTATAGACGGCGTTGCTCTTGGGCGCGGTCGCGAGGTAGATGGCGGCCTGGGCCAGCGCGGTGTTGGCCTCGGGATAGCCCAGGAAGTGCGCGGCGTCTCTGGCGGCGAGGGAAACGACCAGTGCCTGCGGATCGGCGTTGCCGACGTCTTCGGAGGCGAAACGGACCAGGCGCCGTGCGATGTACATCGGATCTTCACCCGCTTCCACCATGCGCGCCAACCAGTACACGGCGGCGTCGGGATCGCTGTTGCGCATCGACTTGTGAAGGGCCGAAATCAGATTGAAGTGTTCCTCGCCGCCCTTGTCATAGAGCAGCGCCTTGTGCTGCAGCGTGCGTTCGAGCAGCGCCTGGTCGATGCGCGGCCGTCCCGCCGGCTGAGGCGCTGAGGCGACCAGCAGCTGGATCAGGTTGAGCGCCACGCGCGCGTCACC
>DATLLC010000156.1:0-42051 GCA_035538015.1 Vicinamibacterales bacterium | reverse complement strand
GGGGACGAGGACGAGCAGAGCACTGCGCGTCCCGCGGCTCCCCGCCCCGCACGCCCGGCGGGCAGCGCACAGCAGCGCGCGATGACGCGGTGGCGCGACCATGTGGAGGCGATCTCCGAGGCGTCCGAGATCCCGCTCCCCGCGATCGACGGCGACGACGACGGGGACACGCGCCGCGTCGGCACGTCGGGGTGATCCCCGCGCGCGCCGACGCGTCGCCACGGCGCGTCCTCGCGCTGGTACTCGCGCTCGCCGTCGTCGCCGGGTGCGCGGCTCCCCCTCCCGATCCGGGCCCCGTCGGCTTCGACGAACCCGACCTGGTCAACCCCATGCGTGGCCAGTACGAGAACATCGGGACGGGACTCTTCCCGCAAGCCAGCGAACCGAACGCGAACCGCCCCGCCTGGCCGGGCACCCGCTTCGAGAGCGTCCGGATCCCTTGGCGCATGCTGCAACCGAAGGATCCGTCGACGGTGCCGGCGAATGCACCCGACACAACGCGGTTCGACTTCACCCGGCTGGACCGGGCGATCGCCGCGGCCGCGAAGCAGGGCCGCCGCTTCGGTTTCCGGATCACGGCCTTCGACTCGTGCTGCGACGCGACCACCGCGGGCCAAACCGTGGCGATGGTCCCCGACTGGCTGCGGTCCGTTCCCGGCGCGACGAGCACCCGCACCGCCGACGGCGTGCACTACGTGCTGCCCGAGTGGAACAGCGCCGCCTACCTGGACAGGTTCACCGCACTGATCACCGCGCTGGGCCGACGCTACGACCGCGACGAGCGCGTGGCGATGTACGAGATGTCGGGCTACGGCGATTTCAGCGAGAACCACGTCGCCTTCGCGCGCGACAGCTTGAAGGTGGCGGCACCGTCGCCCGAGACGAGTCGCGCCGAGCTCGGCTACTACAGCCAGTACCGCGACCAGTACCTCAGCTACGGATCCGCGCAGCGGCTGGTCGGTGCGACGCTGCGCGCCTTCCCCACCACGCAGATCGTCTCGACCATGGGCAATCCCGCGATCGCCGGGCTGCTGCTGCGCGACAGCCCGGACCTGCAGGGCGTGCGCAAGCCCGTCGGCATCCGATCGGACTCCCTCGGCGCCCTGCCGATCCTGCCGACGTGGGCGGAGAACCGCTGGTCGGAGTACGTGAAGAACCGAGACCCGCTGATCGGCGTCCTGGCCGAACGCTTCCGCAGCGCGCCGGTCATCACCGAGTGGCCGCCGCAGCTCCTCTCCGGCGGCACCGTGCTCGACTACTACCGCCGCGGCCTGCGCGACGTGGTGAACGGGCACGTCTCGCTGGTCTCCAGCACCGGCTTCCCCGCACAGAGCCGGCCCGAGCGGATGACCGACGAGCAGTACGCGCTGTGGCGCCGCGCGACCGCCTACGCCGGGTACCGCTACGCCGCGGAGCGCGTGGAGGTCACCGCCGACGGGTCCGGGCGCCGCGCCGCCGTGCAATGGGTGAACCGCGGATCCGCACCCACCTACGACCGGTGGAAGGTCACCTACGAGGTGGTCACCGAATCGGGTCGACGGGTCGCGCAAGTCGACGGCGCCCCCGACCTGCGGTCTATGGTCTCGACGAAGCCCTACCGCGACCTGGACGCCGACCCACCGGTCGCGGAGGCGACGGACACCGTCGACCTCCCGGCGCTCAAGCCCGGGCGCTACATGCTCCGGGTGATCGTGGCGTGGGACGAGCGCAAGCCGCAGGGCACGCACCCGGTGTCCGTGCCGCCGATGCAGCTCGCGATGATCGGGCGGGGCGACGACGGCGGGTACTCCGCCGGATGGTTCGAGGTGACCTGAATGGTGTCCTCGACAACGGGATCCGGGCCCCACAGCCACCCCACCCCGGATAATCTGGCGGCACAATGAACGCCCGACCCGACTTCCTCACCGCGCTGCCCGCGCTCGTCTCCGAGTGGTGGTACGGCGGGCCCACGTACGACGAGCGGATCGCGTACCTGCGCAACCGGTCGCTGCTGGGACTGATCCGCGCGGTCGTGACGGTGTGCGCCTTCCTGCTCGGGCTGATGTCGATCGGCCTGATGACGAACATCGAGCCCTTCACGCCCGCCCTCGCCGTGCGCCTGACCATCTGCGCCGCGATCGCCTGGTGGTGGGCCGCGCGCTGGCAGGTCGGCCCGATCCCGGGCGCGCGCGAGGCCGGGATCTTCGTCGCCTCGTCGATCGTCGCCATCTACGCAGCGACCTCCGCCCAGGTCGACCCGGTCGGTGCCGCCCTCGGCATCGCCAGCCTCGCGATGATCGCCACCTTCGGCGCGCTCATCCTGTCCACCCGCGCCTTCGTACTGAGCATGGTCCTGGTCGCGGCCGCGATCGCCGCTTCGGCCCCACCGATCGTCGCGGAACACGGCCTGTTCAACGCGATTCTCGCCTCCGCGATCCTCGCCGGCGCCACCATCGGCGTCCCGGCGACGATGCAGTTCGGCATGTCCTTCTCCTGGCTCGACACCGCCGAAGCAGGGACCGACGCGCTCACCGGCATCCCCAACCGCCGCGGCCTCAACACCCGCTGGACGACGTGGGCGATGCGGCGCGACCCGTCGGCCGCGCACGTCGGCGTCCTCGTGCTCGACCTCGACCACTTCAAGGAGGTCAACGACGGGCAGGGACACTCCGCCGGCGATGACGTCCTCGTCCGGGTCGCCCGCGTCCTGCGCGTCGAGGGTGCCGCCGACGACGCCATCGTCGCGCGCCTCGGCGGTGACGAGTTCGCACTGCTGGTCGTCGGACGGAGCACGCAGGAGTGCCTCGACCTGGGCGAACGGATCCGCCTGGCCGTCGCCGCCCTGCCCCCGTCGGGCGGGACCGCGGTCACCGCGAGCATCGGCGTCGGTGTGGACGAGCACCCCGACGTGGACGTCGCGCTGCTCGAGGCCCTCCTCGAGGACGCCGACCGGGCGATGTACACCGCGAAGCAGACCCGGGACGCCGTCGCCCTCGCCTCCTGACCCGACGGTGCGGCACCGTCGGGCCCGGGGAGGCGTCAGTCGCGCACGAGGCCCGGGAGGCGGCGGGTCATGATCTCCTCGGCCTCGGCGACGACGGTGCCGACCACGTCGGCGACCGTGTCCACGGAGTCGATGAGGCCCTGGGTCTGACCGGCCCACCACATCCCGTCGTCCATGCGGCCCTCGCCGAGGACGTTGGAGCGGCCACGGGCACCGGAGGCGAGCTCGGCCACGTCGTCGAAGACGGCGCCGGGGCGCTCCCCGATCTCGACGATCTGCTCGGAGACCGCGTTCCGCACGACGCGCGCGGTGTTGTGGAAGTTCCGGAAGACGAGCACGGTGTCGCGCTCGGAGTTGGCGACGATCTGGTTCTTGACGTTCTCGTGGATCGGCGCCTCGGCCGTCGCCATGAACCGGGTGCCCATGTTGACGGCGTCGGCGCCCAGCGCGAGCGCGGCGGCGAGGCCGCTACCGGTGGCGATGCCACCCGATGCGATGACGGGGATGGACAGCTCGCGCACCGCGGCGGGGATCAGGATCAGCCCGGGCACGTCGTCCTCGCCCGGGTGACCGGCGCACTCGAAGCCGTCGATGCTGATCACGTCGACGCCCTTGCGTTCAGCCGAAAGGGCGTGGCGGACGCTGGTCGCCTTGTGGATCACCTTGACGCCGGCGGCCTGGAAGTCGGGCAGGTGCGGCGCGGGGCTCGACCCGGCGGTCTCGACGATCTTGATGCCGGATTCGACGATGACCGCGCGGTACTCGTCGTACGGGACCGGGTTGATCGTCGGCAGGATCGTGAGGTTCACGCCGAAGGGCTTGTCCGTCAGGTCCTGCGTGCGCTTGATCTCGGCGGCCAACGCCTCCGGGCTCGGCTGGGTCAGGGCGGTGAGGAAGCCCAGTGCGCCGGCGTTGGCGACGGCCGAGATGAGCGGGGCCGTGCCCAGGCCCGTCATACCGCCGCAGACCACCGGGTGGTCGATGCCGAACATCTCCGTGATGCGGGTACTGATCATGCTGCGTCGTGGTCCTCTCGGGTGGCCGGTACTTCGCTCACAGTGTTACCGACGGGGCCGGGCCGTGCGGATCAGGCCTCGGCGGCGCGGGCGGCGGGCGAGGTGGCGAGGTACGCCACGGCCTGCGCGGTGGAACCGATCGACGCGGGATCGAAGCTGGGCTTGAAGTAGACCAGCGTGAACTTGATGACGTGCCGGATCTTGGGCAACAGGTTCTTGTGCGAGGCCTTGAGGTACTCCCACCACAGTCGCGGGTAGGAGTAGCTGAAGTTCGGATCCTTGCGCAGCAGGAAGCCCGACGAGCGGTGCAGGGTGAGACCGAGGAAGAAGACCACGGTGAGCATCGCCCGGACGCGGTGCAGGTAGCCGGGGTCGAAGTAGTTCGCCACGTCGTGCGCGACGGACCGGTGCTCGACCTCTTCCGCGCCGTGCCAGCGGCAGATGTCGGCCATCACGGGGTTCACGTCGTACTGGTCCCAGGCGTTGTTCAGCGCGAAGACACCGAGGATGGCGGTGTAGTGCTCGATCCCGGCGATCAGCCAGAGCCGCTGGACCATGTCGTTGTACTGCGCGCGGTCCGAGCGGTATCGCCGCGGCGCGAGGATCCGCCGGAAGATGTACTCGGCCTGCCGGGCCATGGGCGCGGTGTCGATCCCGCAGCGCTCCAGGTACTCCGCGAGGGCGCGGTCGTGCGATTCCGCGTGCATCGCCTCCTGACCGATGAAGCCGCGCATCGTGCGGGCCAGGTCCTCGTCCTTCACGTACGGCAGCGCCTCCGTGTAGACCTCGCAGAACCAGCGCTCCCCCTCGGGGAGCACCGCGTGCAGGATCGAGCTGACGATGTCGCTCGCCACCGGCTCGCCCGGGATCCATTCGAGGGGGACGTTCTCCCAATCGAATTCGACGTTGCGGGCGTGGATCTCGACGCCGACCGGCTCGGTGCCGGAGCTCGCCCGCGAGGACTTGTCACTGAGGGAAACCACTGCTCGACTCCAGCCTGTCGGAACGATTCGTACACCGATGTAGGAACTGATTCCGAAGTCTGCTGCGCCCGCAGTGATATGTCAAGCGTTGATTTCTATCACTGCACTTCGGTGTCGGCGGTGAGGTCCTCGGAGTCGGCGAAGACCAGCGCGCCGGCCCCGGTGAGCACCGCCCACCGTCGGGCGGGCTCGGCGATCCGCTCGCCGTCGTACTCCGTGGCCACGGGGGTGAACTCCCCGAAGTCGTCGACGATGCGGCCCGACGCCTCGCGGTCCGAGCCGGCGAAGGCGACGACCGCCGCTCCGACCTCGAGACCGGGTTCGGAGTCCTGGGTGCTGTCGGCGCGCGAGGTGCTCATGGCTGGGGCCTTTCGTGGGGGCTGCTCGTGGCCGGGAGTTCCCCGGATCCGACGGTCCGCCGTACTCCCCGCCGGCTGCTCGACGGAATGGCGATCATCACATGCTGACAGTCGCTGACAGCAATCTTGTTCGTGATCTTCGCGAGAAGAATAAACACGTTCAAGAGTGCTCCGGAACCACATGCACCAACAGCGTGGGAATTCGCGGTGTTTCGCCTGGTATCGGACACGGAACGTGCACGGAAGTTCTGCCGCGGATGCGATCACAGCCGAGCTGAGTGGTTCACGGGATCGGCCCTCTTCGCCCGCCGAGACGGTCGCGGTGCGCGATGATGTGCCGCAATGCGAAGGACGCGCGGCCGGACGAAGACGAGGATGGGCCCATGAGATCTCGATGGCTCGCGCTGCCCGCGCTGGCGGCGACCGGCGCGGTCGTACGGAAGGCCCGCGCCCTGCGCGGCGTTGCTCCAGGCCTGCGCAGCCCTGTCGCACTGCTCGTGCCGTCGATGAGTGCCCTCGCGCTCCGCGCGATCCGTGCGTCACCCGCGCCCCCCGCCGCCGCGCCCGCCGGGGGTGGCGTCACCGTCCGTCAGGAGACCGTCGACGGTGGGCAGGACGTCTACGTCTACACGCCTGCGACGCCGAACGGTGGTGCGCTCCTGTGGATGCACGGCGGCGGGACGATCATCGGCGCGCCCGAGATCGACCACCAACGCTGCATCCGGATCGCCCGCGACAACGGTGTCGTCGTCGTCAGCACGCGGTACCGGCTGGCACCCGAACATCCGTTCCCGGCGGCGCACGACGACTGTTTCGCCGCGCTGCGCTGGCTGCACGACTCCGCGATGGACCTCGGTGTCGATCCGGCGCGGGTTGCGGTCGGCGGGGCGAGCGCCGGGGGCGGGCTCGCCGCCGGAGTCGTTCAGCGCGCCGTCGACGAGAGCGTCCCCGTGGCCTTCCAGCTGCTGATCTACCCGATGCTCGACGACCGCACGCCCACGCGGCCCGCCGACCATCGCGGCGCCCTGGTGTGGACGCGGCGCTCGAACGCGTTCGCCTGGGACGCCTATCTCGGTGCGGGGCACGCGACCCGGGACGTGCCCGCGTACTCCGCGCCCGGGCGGCGGACGGACCTCGCCGGGCTGCCGCCCGCATGGATCGGCGTCGGCGATCTCGATCTCTTCCACGACGAGGACCTCGACTACGCGCGCCGGCTCGAGGCGGCCGGGGTGCCCGTGGAACTCGTTGTCGAGCCGGGGATGTACCACGCGGCGGACCTGTTCGCCGCCCGCACCACGTCGATGCGGGCGTTCACCACCGCGGCGATCAGGGCCGTCGGAAGGGGCGTCGACCCGCGGGAGTGAGCCGCGCCGGCGCTACATCGCCGGCCGGTCCCGCGCGTCGATGAGGTCGAGGTCGCGCACGCAGAAGCGGTGGTGCTCGAAGGTCTCGTTCAGGACGGTGCCGAGGCACTGCCGCACCGTCCGGCCGCGCGCATAGGGCGGCCAGACGTCGTCGTCGGGCACGGGGGCCGGCGCGGCGAGCTGTTCCGGCGAGGCCCCGTCGAGCCAGGCCTCGAGCTCGGTGGCCTGTGCGGAGCGGGCGGCGACGACCTCGTCGAGGTCGGGATCAGCGGTCAGGTCGAGCCCGTGGGCTCCGCGATAGAGCTCGGCGTCGGGGCCGAGGCCCATCGGCGTGAAGAGATCGGTCGAGCCGAGGCCGCACCGCCGGAACCACGAGTCGTGGACGAAGACGAGGTGGCGCAGCGTCTCGATCGCCGACCATTCGGCGTTGACCGCGGCGCGCTCGATCCCCGGCGTCCGGCGGATCCTCGCGATCGTGGCGGCCCAGTCGGCATGCAGCGCCCGCGCCGCGCGGGCCAGGTCTGCGATGGTCTCGGAACGGATCAGCGGGCGCACGGGATGCCGCCGGTCGAGTTCGGCCTCGACGTACGCGCCGACCTCCACACCGTTCACCACCAGGTCCGTCACGAGCCCGTCGATCACGGCGCCGCGCATCACCACGCCGACCAGGCGCGCTCCGGACAGATCGCACTCGCGGAACTCGACTCCGCGCAGATCCTCGTCGACGTACCGGGCCATGCTTCGCATACTAGGACGGTGCGCAGCCCGACGGTGTCCGCGTGCACGGGCCTTACAGGGCTCAGCCGCTGGGCAACCGTCGGCGCACCCGAGTGAGCCTTCCCGCGAGATAGCTCTCGATCGTCTCCGCCACGGACGGCCCAGCGGAACCGCCGCCCCGTCCCTCGCGTGCGCCGACACCGGCGGGCACCGGCGAGGATCGCATCACCGCCTCGCCGAGCACGATCCGCCAGATCCCGCGCACCGTCTCGGCCGCCTCGTCGTCGTCGAATCCCAGATCTCGGACGCTCGCCGTCAGGACGCGCGCGTGGTTGCGCGTCAGCTCCTCGATCCCGACGTGACCGTCCAACACCCCCGAGAGCGCCCAGGAATGGACCTCGAGGAACCGGGCCACCGCCTCCGAGGTCCGCACGGCGCGCTCGAACGGGTCGAGCTTTTCGAGCTCCTCGGCGTCCCCCGCACCGTCGAGAAGGCTGAACAGGAAGCCGAGCAGCTCGTTCTTCGAGGCGAAGTAGTAGTAGATGCCCATGGTGCTCGTGCCGAGTCGATCGGCGAGGTAGCGCATCGAGAGGTTCGAGTAGCCCTCCCGGGTCACGATCTCGATCGCCATCTCGACGATCTTGTCGCGGCTCATCCGCGCAGGTCTGCCTTGGCGGCCCGTGGTGCTCATACGGTGCGACGCCTCCTCGGTCGGGAACATTGTCACCAGTCATTCGGAGCCGAAGCCCGGATGGATCGCCTCGTACGAAGGACGGCTCCTGTGCGCTGCGCTCAGGCCAGCTTCTCCAGGTGCGCCGATAGGCCCTCGGCGCCGTCGGTGAAGAGCTTGTTCACCGCCAGGGACAGGACGGGCTCCAGGAAGCGGAAGACGCCGTGGAAGGTGAATTCCACGGCGTAGGTGACGGCGCTGCCCGTTGCCGTGGGGTCGATGGTGATGGTGTCCACCGCGGTGAGCGCACTCTTGTGCCCTCGCAACCGGATGAGCGAGGTGGGCTCGAGTTCGGCGAGTTCGTAGTCGAGATCGGTCCGGGCGCCGGCGAACCTACTCGTGACCCGGTAGGTCGAGCCCACCCCGCCGTCACCGGTGAGGCGCGTTACCGCGACGGCGTTGGGGTCCCACCCCTGGGCGTTGGTGAAGTCGGCGAGATACGCGAACACGGCGTTCGCGGGTGCCGAGGTGTGCACGGTGTGCTGCTTGGTGATCACGCTGAGTGCCTCCCTGTGTCGGATGGTGCGAGAAAGCTCTTGGCTAGGGTGCGATCTCCGCGAAGGAGCACACCTGACGCCAGACCGCGGCGCGATCGCTCTCGGTGAACTCGGTGCGTCGCAGGTAGCGCTCGGGCCGGGGGGCGCGGTCGTGCCAGAAGCGTCCGTTCTCGGGCTTCGGGGTTGTCGCCGCGAGCCAGACGGCGGTGTCGGCGCCCTGGTCCGCGTCCCGTAGCAGGGGTCCGGCCAGCGTGTTGAAGCCAGGCAGGGAGTCTGCGACGCCGGGGGTGGCGACCCAGCCGGGGTGCATTCCCGCCACGGTGACGTCTCCCGACGCCCACCGGCGCGCCAGGATCGGCACCATCGCCACCTGGACGCACTTGCTCCGCGCGTACGCGGTGGCGCCCTTGTACCGGCCGGCGCAGTAGTCGAGATCGTCGACGGGTAGCTCGGCGGTATACATCCCGCCCGACGACATGAAGATCACGCGGGCGTCCTTGCCGGCAGCCAGGTGCGGCATCAGTAGGTCCGTCAGGAGTATCGGCCCCAGAACATGCGTCGCGAGGGAGAGCTCGTGGCCGTTGGTGGCCGCAGTCCACTTCGGCGGCATCACACCGGCGTTGTGCACGATCACGTCGACGCCGTGTGCGGCGAGCCGCCGCGCCAGGTCGGGAATCGCATCGAGATCCGAGACGTCGCCCAGTTCCACCGCGACGGCGCTCTCCGGATGACTCCGGAGGATCGTGGCACGCACCTCATCGGCACGGGCCCTGTTGCGCCCCGTGATCACGACCTTCGCGCCCAGGCTCGCGACCTGTTCTGCGATCGCAGCCCCGATGCCCGAGGTGGCTCCGGTGACGACGACAGTGCGCCCGGCCAGGGAGCCGGGGCGCGGATCGTCCGTCCGCCGCCATCGAGCCCTGCGCAGCGCGAAGCCGATGTTCGTGTAGCCGAACACGATGGATCGGTCCAGGACCGCGTCGAGCAATCCCGTCGGTCTGTCGATCACCAGAACTCCCTCGTCGATCTACCCGGACATGAGGTATTCGGCGCAGAGGGCCATCCGGATGGGACGAATCGGAAGGTGCCTGTGGATGAATCCTGAGGGCAGGCGACGAGAAATGCGGTCGTCGAGCGCCGCCTCCGGGTCTGTACACGGCACTGGCCGTCGCTCGTACCTGCCGGCCGCGATCGGCGACGCGATCTTCGGTGCGGGGACCGCCGATCCCGTCGTGACCTGCGGCCCGTGCCAGCGCCGGTAGACTGATCGGGATATCACCCGAGATCCCTGCGGGAGGGGCACACGATGCGAGCACGGGACGGCCTCATCGAAGCCACCATCGGTCTGCTCCGCCGTCACGGCGTGGCCGGAACGGGCCTGACCGCGATCACGGAGGCAAGCGGGCGGTCCCGGCGCACGATCTACCTCAACTTCCCCGAGGGCAAGGCACAACTCGTGGAAGCCGCGACGCGCGCCGCGGGCCAGTTCATGGCCGACGTCATCGCGGCGCTACCGCTCGAGGATCCGGCCGCGGCGATCCGCCGGTTCGGCGCCCTCTGGGAGACCACCCTGATCGAAAGCCGGTTCCTGTCCGGATGCCCGATCGTCGCGGCGGCGCTCGGCCGCGCCGAAGCCCCCGACGCCGCGGACGCCGCGGGCGATGCGTTCCGGCAGTGGATCGAGACACTGACGGATTCGCTCGTCGAGCACAGCGCGATGGAGCCGCGCAGGGCGCGGGCCGTCGCCACGACGATGGTCGCGACCGTCGAGGGCGCCATCATCATGAGTTCCGCGACCCGGTCGGTCGAGCCGCTCCACCAGGCACTGAGTGTCCTGGAGGAACTGGTCGTGCCGGTCGCCACCTAGGTACGGTGCGGCACCGTCAGACTCGACACATCCACTCGGTCCCGTAGTGTGGTGGACCTTGGAGGCCGGGCCACCGTCGTCGTCACCGCCGGCTACGTCTGCGGCGTCGACCGAGTCGCAGTGCCCCGTACCGCCCGCGTTCGGCTCCGCGACCGTCTCCGTTGCGAGAGTTCCGGACGTAATCATCGTCACCTCGATGTCTTCGGTTTCAGGAAGCTGGTCGGCCACCAGAACCAGCGCCCCGCGAGTCGGGCGATGGCTGGCATGACGAGGGTGCGGACGATGAGGGTGTCGATCACGAGCCCGATGCCGACGGTGGTACCGATCTGGGCGACGTTGTGCGCGTAGCTGGCAAGCATCGCGAACATCGTGACGCCGAAGGTCAGGCCTGCCTGAGTGACGACGCTTCCGGTGCCCACCATCGCCCGGATGAGCCCGACGCCCGGGCCGGCCGCGTACTCCTCCCGGAGCCTGCTCACGAAGAGCATGTTGTAGTCAGCGCCGACGGCGACGAGGAAGGTGAACGCGATGGGTGCGACCGACCAGTGCAGCGGATTGCCGATGACGTCCTGCCAGAGGAACACCGCGATGCCAAGGGCCGCGAGGTACGACAGTCCGACGGTGCCGATGACCGCAAGTGCGGCGATCAGGCTTCGGAGAAGGATGAGGACGACGCAGAAGACGAATGCGAACGCCGCGACGATGATCGCGATGAAGTCCTCGTGCGCGAACGACTCGATGTTGAGCAGCGTGCCACCCGGACCGCCGATGCTCACGGTCGAGCCCGCGAGGGAAGTGCCCTTCATCGCGACGAGCGCCTCGGGAATCACCTTCGCGCTGACGTCCATCGCGTCGCGGCTGAAACCCTCGCGTTGCGGTGTGACGACCATGCGGGTGGCTTTGCCGTCCGCGGAGAAGAAGTAGGGCATCCCGCTCTTGAAGAGCGGGCTCTCGAGCGCCTGACTGGGTAGGAAGAACGAGGTCCCGGGATTACCGACGGCGTAGGCGGCGCTCACCTCGTTGACGAATGCGGTGATCTCACCCGTCTGGGGGATCAGCGCGCCGAGGGTCGTACGGAGCGGTGAGATGAGCTGCCGTGTCTGAGCGATGGCCTCCCGCATCAACGGGATCTGACGGGCCGCTGTGGGCAGAGCTGCGCTGAGGGATGCAGTTCCGTCGGAAAGGGACTGAACGAATTGTCGCAGCCGCGGGAGATCATCGAGAACGGACAGGCCCGTGAGCGCGGCCTTGCAGGGCGCGAGCGTCGTGCACTGCGGGATCGAGCTGATGAGCCCACGCGCCGGGGCGACCGCGGCGCTGAGCTCGACGACCTTCTTCAACGCGGAATCGCTCGTCGTCGCCAGGGATCTGGTCGCGGCGGACAGCCCGGCGGCGCCGGCATTTCCCTGCTTGAGCGCGGAATCGAGGCCGTTGATCGCGGTGTCGAGCTGATCGATCGTCGCCGATACCTTGTCGAGGTCGGCGAGCCGGTCGCGGAGCAACGTGGTCATCTGCGTGAACCTGTTGCCGATGTAGGCGGCCTGGCTCGTCAGGGATCCCTGGTTGAAGGGCTGCCCGAGTGGGCGAGTGATTCCCTGGACCGCGCTGATGCCGTCGATGGACGCGACCGCATCGGCGAGCTTGGCGAGCGCGATCAGATCGCCCGGATTGCGCATGTCGTGGTCGGACTCGACCATCAACACACTGGGAGACATGATGTTCGGCGGAAGATGCCGGTCGGCTGCGGCGAAGCCCAGGTTGGCCGGCGAGTCGGATGGTTGCGCCAGGCGTTCGTTGTAACTCGGTGCGTAGAACGCCAGAGGCATGATCATCACGACGAGAACCGCGAGCGCACCGGCGAGCACCGGCCCGGGCCACCTCGCTACGGACGTGGCGATCCGGTGCCACCGACGTCGCGATCCGCTCTCCCGGGGCTCGACGAATCCGAGGCGGGTGGTGACCGCGAGGATCGCGGGCCCCAGGGTCAACGCCGCCGCGAGGGTGACCAGAATCGCGATCGTGCACGGCAGCCCCGAGGTACTGAACATCGCGAGCCGAGTCGCCGCGAGGCAGGCCATGGCGCCCGCCACCGTCAGCGCCGACGCGATGACGATGTGCTGGACCCCGGCGAGCGCAGCGTAGTACGCGTCTTCGCGCGTCACTCCGGTGCGGCGCGCTTCCTGGTACCGGCCGACGAGGAAGATGCCGTAGTTGGTCCCCGCGCCGAGCACTATGACCGCGGACAGGGACGCAGCGAAGATCGAGACCTGGATGATCCCGTGCTCCGCGAGGAGGGAGATCGTCGCTCGGGCGACGGCGAGTGCGATGCCCACTCCGAGGAGCGGGACCAGCGCGGTCGCCACCGAGCGGTACACCAGGATCAACACCAACGTCACCAGGAGCGAGCACAGGACGATGAGCAGGATCATCGAATCGTTGATCGCGACCATCTCGTCATTGACGACCGCGGACGGGCCGGTGAGGTGCGCGGTTATGCCCGCGGGCGGCGGGTTCGCGGCGATGATGTCCCGTGCCGCCTGCGTCGATTCCATCGCCAGTGCGGTTCCCATGTTGCCGGTGAGGTTCACCAGGACGTAGGCGACCTTGCCGTCGCGGCTCTCCGCGACCGGAGCGAGATCGGCGTTGGACCACAGGTCCATCGCGGAGCCGACGTGCTTGCTATCGGCGGTGAGCCTGCTCAGCAGAGAGTTGTAGTACGTTCGAGCGTCGTCGCCGAGCGCCTTGTCGCCTTCGAGGAGGACGTAGACGAAGTTGTTGCTTCCGCCGCCACCGAAGTACTTGCCCATCTTCGTCAGCGCCTGCACCGACGACGCCTCGTCCGGCAGGAAGGACTGCGCGTGCGTAGTCACCGTCGATTCCAGCTGCGGGACAGTGAGGTTCAGTGCGCCAGCGAGCACCAGCCACAGACCGATCACGGGCAGCGAACACGCGTACAGGAACCGCGCGAACCGGGAGCGACCGTCGACCGGGCGCCGGAGAACGTCGCGGCGGATCGGACGGCGGAGTTCTCCACCGAGGCTCTTCGCGACATCGGCAACACGGTGGCGCGTATCGCGCACAGAGATCTTCATCGTCGACTCTCCTCCTCTATGCCACGGGCACAGCGCAATTGACGGCCGCTGTTCCTGCCGGCCCTGATCCGCGTTCGGACGCCCGCTGCACGCCGTTGATCCGGACCGTGCACGACACCGACCCGGATCCCGATACCTGGGCGAGTACGCCTGCGGCCACGGTGAACTCCCTCGTCGTAACGACTTTCCGCCAGGGCAGTACGACCTGCTCATCCTGCGCACGACCCGCCGAACCGAGATAGGACACCTGCGCAGCGGTTCCGGCCGGTCCCGACACCGTGTATTCGATCGACTTGTCCCGCGGGAGGCCGGCCTCCGGCGCGGCCGGTGCATGGCCGATCGCCCGATCCGGGATCTCGCTGAGCCGGAGCCGGCCAACGTACAGGCCGGACACGCTCATCACCAGCACGACCACGACGGCGATCCACCCGCCGTTGCGCAACCGGCGTGATACGCGCCGAGAACCGGCGCGAGAATCCCTGCCTCCCATACCAGAACCTCTTCCTTGCTCAGCGGTCCGATTCGAGCGGACAGCGGGCCAAACCGCGACGATGGCTACCGTCGGCTTCGAGTAGACCGAACGGTATACCCATGATAGGAACAGAAGCAAGTCCTATCATTGGATTAGGAAGCGGTCAGTCCTCAGTCCCGTCGGGTGACAGCTCCTTCGGACAAGTGGGGCACTGGTCGGCGACAAGTCCGAGACCGCACACTCGTGCAGTGCCCGACACCGATGCAGGTCCCGGTGGCGGTGGTCCACCGCGCGGCGGCGGCACCGTCACCACAGAACGCGCGGAGGCGACGTCCGTCCGGAGCGGGCGCCGCCCCCTCATCGGTGCGGCGGCGCTGATGGCCCTGGCCTGCCTGAGTGGGTGCGTACCGAACCCGCGCGCACCGGGCCCGACCGTGACCTCGGGGCCGCCCACCAGTACTGCCGCGCCCCTCGACTGTCGATCGAACCGATCCACCACGACGGACACCCTCGGGAGGCCGACGATGTTCCGCGCTGTACCAGGACCGTTGCCCACGCCCGATACTCGCGACGTCGGCGGTGTCACGCTGCCGCAGGGAAGGCTCGTCACCAACGACCGCGGAGTCGCCGTCGCCTGGATCGGCACCGAGACTCTGAAGGAAGAGCGGCTGGCGGGGCTGATCCGAGGTCTCGCCGCAGCCTTCTCCCGCACCGGGTTGTGGCCGCTCCTGGTCCCGAGGTCGACACGAGCCACCGGGCTCGACGTTCCCTGGGGTGCGACCGGCCCTGAGCAGCCGAAGCCGGAGATCCCGGAAGCGCTGGCGGTCTACGAACGGATCTGTCGGAACCACGTGATCCACAACGCCGACTACGAACCACCCGCGCCTCCGGTCACAACCCTGGCTGCCCCGCGGCCGGGGCCACAGCTGACGCCGGACGAGCTCACGATCCGCAAGGACGGTGGCCTCCTCCTGGTTCTCGTCGCGCGCCCTGCCGACGTGCCAGCTGCCCTCGGATGGATCGGGGCGACGAACGCCCAGGCCACAGGGGCTGATATCAGCGCGGTTCTCCGTTCGTGGGAGGACAGGTTCGGGGCCACGCTGGTCTCCCTCGGATTCGACACGGTGGAAGTACAACTCGGTAACCGCCCGGAAAGCGTGGAACAACGAAACGTTCTCGCCGCTGAACACTTCTGGATCTGTCCGGACAGCTTCGAGGGGTTCACGCTCGATGACTACAGCAGAGCCCTCTCCACGACGACCCGGTGGTCATTCTGGTGGGACTGATCGAGAACCATGAGTACCTGTGGACCGATGGCACGACTGTCCTCTACGTCGGCCGTGAACTCGGGCGCTACGACTTCCGAGTCTTCACCGGCCTCCTGGGCGCGCCGCTGCGTGAAGTCGAAGTGACGCAGTCGACGCGCCTGCGAGACGGCGGCACCACGTACATCTCCACCGTCGAAGGGCAGTTGGTAGCGCAGAGACCCGCGACCTATTCGTGGATGGGCTCGACCGACTTCCCCGTCCAGCCGTGCCGCTACACCTGGGACGACGGGCGGCCGCCGCTCGAGCTACCGCGAGTCGATCCGGACGCCTACGTCATATCGATCGACTCGTCGTCCACCACCGTCATCGTGTCGGACGCCGACCACGGACCGAATTGAAGCCGCCCGTGCTCGGCGCGCCAACGCTCGGGGATTCGGCTCGCACGCGCATTGGAAGCCACGTTCCGCATCAGATCACCCGGCTGTCGTCGACGTAGATTCCCGCGCCCGCGTAGTGCACTGTGCTCCCCTGATAGTTCAGGGTCCACAGTTCGGGCACCTTGCCGACCTCATTGGCCTTGATCCACCCACTCGAGAGTCCGAGCGCCCGGTCACCGTCGGTGCCGACGAAAGGTCCGTCGGAATAGAGGCTCCCGCCAACGGCGGTGTAGGCGTCCCACAACTCCGAGATGGTCACAGAGGGACCACTTTTGAACGGCTGGGTGTGTGCGGCCACGATCTTCGTTCCGAGTCCGTGCACGGCGACTGAACCGGTATCGGAGGCGCCATCCGGGCGCTTTCCGAACATCTTCCGCGCCCACAAGAGGTTCCCGGTGGCGGGATTGACCGTACCCACCAGGATCTCCTTGCCGATGTCCTTGCGCACCACCGGTAACGGTGGCGCCGGGCTGTCGCAGGAGCAGTCCCAGGCGGGAATCCATCCGTCCGGGCCGGTTCGTACGGAACCATCGGTGGACACGACCTCGAGCGGGCCGTTGTTGGTCTTCAGTAGTAGTCCCGTGGCGGATCCGCTCACGTCCGGCTTCTGATCCGAGGCCGTGAGTTCGCGTTGGAGCAGCACCCGGCCGTCGCCGGCGACGATGCGGATCTCGCCCTTCGCGAACGGGTCTCCGGACGGCGGTGGTGAGATCGCGATCGCCATACCGGCTGCCGGGTAGACCTTCACCGTCTCGCCGGTCAATCGCCAGCTGATCGATCCGTCAAGTCGGTATCCGGTAGCTGCCTTCGCGGAGTAGCTGACGGGTACGTCGCCGAAGAAGGCGACGTAGGGTCCCTGTGCCTCCGCGAGGCGGACCGTGGCGCCCGTACCGAGGTCGACGACAGATGCGGCGAATCCCGCCCCCGCAGTCGTCCCACAGGCGAGGCGTGTCGCGCGCAGGAGGCAGTTGCCCGCTGTGAGCCCGGTACCGGTGTACACGAACGGTTCCCTGGTCGGTTTCCCTGTCGTCGCGTCGACCGACGTCAGGCGCGTCGGAGATCCCCACGCCGCATACACGGCGGTCTTCTCGTCGGCGGCCACGAAGGCGAGATTTTTCGCGACTCGCCACCGGGGAGCTGCCAGCTTGTTCTCCAGGGAAGCCATCAGTGGCGTGACGCCTACCTTCGCCAAAGCGGCGGCTTCCGCCGTGGGCCCCTCACTCGGATCCATCGACTTCCACCAGCGGTATCCGCCGTACCCGACCGCTCCCGCGACGAGAGCAGCGATGATCGCGACTGCGAGCGCCTTGCGGGTGGCGTTCCCCTTCGGGGTCGGACGTGCGACCGTGGGCGTCCCGAGCGCGGGGTCCGGTACGCGCAGGTGAGTCCGGTCGGGGTCCATTCGGGCGGGCGGTGGAACTGTCGGCGGTTCCGCCGGTCGGTTGAACGCTGCGGTCAGGGCGGACGCGAAGTCGCGGCTCGAGGTGAATCGTTGGGCGGGTTCTTTCGCCATGCCTCGTGCGATGACGTGATCGACTGCCGGCGACAGATCCGGGCGAGCGTGGCGCACGCTCGGTACGGGCTTCGTGGCGTGGGCGATGATCACGGCGCCGGCATTGGTCACCGGGAATGGAACGCTTCCGGTCAGCATGTGGAACGCCGTCGCGGCCAGCGCGTACTGATCCGACCGGGCGTCCAGAGGATCGCCTCGGAGCTGCTCGGGGGACGAGTAGTTCAACGTTCCGACAGTAGTGCCCGTCGCGGTCAGCTCGGAATTCTCAGGGCCCATCCGCGCGATGCCGAAGTCCGTCAGCAGCACACCGCCGGCGTTGGAGAGGAGGATGTTGGCCGGCTTGACGTCGCGGTGGATCAGACCGCCGGCCCCCGCGAAATCGAGCGCCTCCGCCACCGCCGAGACGATTCGCCCTACCTCGCCACTGGCGACGCCCTGCGGATGCTCACGCAGCATCGCGCTCGCGTCCCGGCCCTCGATGAGCTCCAGTGCCATCCACAGATGACCGTCGAACTCCCCACGATCGTGGACCGACACGATCGAATGGTGCGACAGGCCTGCGGCCAGATCCGCCTCGCGCTCGAACCGGGCACGGAACTGCGGATCCGCCGCGAACTGGGGCGCCAACACCTTCAGCGCGTCCGAACGCGGTAACCGTGGATGCCGTGCGACGTACACCTCGCCCATGCCGCCCGCGCCGAGCAGCCGCTCGATCACATAGCCCGCGAACTCCGAACCCGGCTCAAGAGCCACGTCTCCTCCTCCTGAGTGCCCGGCTGTCGATGCCGGCCCCTCGGGGGACGATAGCTCCAGCATCTTGAGGCCAGCTTGCATCTCAGTAGTCCGCAGTGCGATGCATCGGCCGCACTACCTCATCGACCGCCTGGAGGAGATCCTCGATCGGAGCTCGCAATCGTCGATTGCTCAGAAACGAAAAACCCCGGACCAGTTACTCATTCGAGTCCGTGATCCGGGGCTGCTGCAGTTCGGAGAATCGCCCGGCGTGTTGCGCCGGAAGGCAGCATTTGGGCTCCGATCCACTTGCACACCACGGGCATACGCCGCCGATTAACCCCGTCGGCACCCGGCCGGGACGCTCGGCGCCTTCGTTTGCCCTTCACTAACACAGCCCGTCCGGTGAGCCTCTTACAGCAGGCCGGTGCATCTTCTTCGGGAAACCTCTTCCCCCTCAAGGGAGTCGAGCGTGATCTGAATGCACCGATCATGAGCGCGACGCCATCGGGAAGGTGTCAGTGGGTCCAGATACGCAACCGCCATGGAAACCGCGGAGGAACTTCACCCGCCGATGGGTAGCCGACAGCTCGTGACGACGCAGGCTCAACACTTCTGGGATCTCGACATCGGGACCTACGAGCGTCGTCCCGTCCCCCATAGCCCCTTCGGACCGATGCCTTACGACAGTGAGCGCCACCGGATCACCCGCGTCGACTGGTCTCCGGTCGTCGGCCATCAGTCGCTCCTGTACTACGACGATCCGTCGAAACCGTGGGAGCGTGAGCAGTTCCGTCGATCATCGGTGATCACCCGTATCGAACATCTCCCGACCCAGATGATGCCAATTCTGAGCCCACAGCCAGTGAACTGTAAGGCCTGGAGCGCGCGAGACATAGCCTCCATAACTCGGATCACGAACGATCGCCGTCTGTGTCACCCGCACGACCAACGTCTTGCTGAGTACGAACAAGCGCGGGAAATCGGCTTGGTCTCCAGATCCGGGAGGTCCGCCTATCCGCGGCAATCACAGCTCGCTGCCGACGCCGACTCCGCATCTACGGACAGGCATTGTCGTTCGGCGGGACTTGACAGTCCCCAGGAGCAGAATCAGTCCATGAGTTTCGACGATCTCCTGCGACTGGACGTCGGCCCGCGCATCGCCCGCATCGACGATGCGCCGGCGTTGCGGCCAATCGATCCGCGCAAACGGCGGCGGCTGTGGTCCGGTCTTGGCCTCGTACCGACGATCGAACGCCTCACGCGCGTGCTCGCCGAGCTTGACTTGGCCACTATCGGCAACGGTACGGCGGATCCCAGCGTTCCAGTCGTCGAGCAGTTCCTGGCCGGGATCGGCGAGCGTCCGCGCGAGCAGGCGCGGCAACAGCTTGAACGTGGCAACGAGGTGCCGCATCCGATCCCGTTGGTCGTGGCGATCAAGGAGGTTCTCGAGTTCGCCGACCCCGACTCGAAGAACGAGGCCAGCGACGAGACGTTGTTCGCCGCGCTGCTCACGATCTCCGCAGAGGTAAGAGAGGCGGCGACGCCACCGCGCGGCACCCGGCCCGACGAAGCGCTCGAGATCCTCCCGGTGCAGCAGGCGCCTCAGTCCGGTCCCAACCTGCCGGCACCAGCGCCGCCCGAAGACACACGATTGACAGCGCTCGCTGTCGCGCGCTACGTTTGCGGAGATGCCGACACCGGAGGATGCATGCACGCCAACAACGACGGCCTAAGCCATGTACGCGCTGTCGAGCACACACAACAGGCACCGAATGCGGATGGCAGTTCAGGAGGCTCGTTCTCCGAGTATCCAGAAGGCGGTGCCCCACTCGGGCCCGGCTCGTTGATCTGGAAGTACTTCTGCGACCGCCGCGCAACCCTCCTGCTTCCCGCGATCGGCACTCTTCAGAACATGCACCCGACGGTGAGCGCTGGCGTGGCAGATCACTCGACGATCTTCCGCACCCCGTTCGATCGCGCAAGGCGGACGATGCCTCCTCTGATCGACGTCGTGTTTACACCGCCGAGCACCGGCGCTGGGCCTACCTTGCGTGACTTCCACACCGACATCAAGGGGGTCCGTCCTGATGGGGAGCGCTATCATGCGCTCACTCCGGACGTGTACTGGTTCACCCACGTCACCTTCATCGAATTCGTCTTGCTCAATGCCAGGTACTTCTACGGCCATGAGTTCACGGGCGAGGAGAAGGAACAGCTGATCCGGGAGTCCGTCACGTGGTGGTCGCGATACGGAATGTCCATGCGGCCAGTGATATACACCTGGGCAGAGTACCAGGAGTACCTCGACCGGGCCTGTAACGAGACTCTGGAGTACACACCGTTAGTCAAGTGGTCACTGGAGGATTCTGCGACAAACCCCTGGGAGGCCCAACTGGGACTGCCGCGGTGGCTCTTCCGCCTTGCCACACGTATCGGGCACACAGTCGGCGGACGGACCGCTGTCTTGTCTCCGCTTCCCCTACGCTACCGAGACGCGATCGGAGTCCGCACCACACGCCTCGACGATGTCCAGTTCCGTATCCTGTTGCGCATAGTCAACATTGCGTGGCGAGCGGTGCCCGCTCGCTGGCGTTACTTCCCCGCCGCGTACGAAGCAATGCAGCGGGCCGGCCGGCCCGAGCCGGTTTGATGACTACCTCGCCCTGGTTGGATTCCCGCGGAGATGTTCGGCCGCGATCATCCGCTGTATGGTGACGAAGGTGGCTACAACTCTAGAGCAGCGGAAGGCGGAGCGGCGTAGCCGGCTACTGGCAACCGGCATCGAACTGATGGGCAATGCCGAGAATATTCAGATCAGTCTCCGCCCGATCCTCCGACACGTGGGTTTGACCGAAAGATACTTCTACGAGAGTTTCAGTAGCGTGAGCGCGTTCGTCGTTGCCGCCTACGAGCATGCCAGCGCGATGTTCATGGCGAGACTCGCTGAACGGTCGGTCGCCGCCGGCCGCATCGATCCGCACGTCGTCCGCAACACGGTGGAGGACTACGTGTCAATGTGCGATTTGGAGCCGGAGTTGATCCGCACCGTTCTCGTCGCTCCGTTGCGCGAGCCCGCGCTGTCCATGCGGGGGTACGAGCTGTCTCAGCAGCTGTCCGAATTCACACAATCCCTCAGCGAGACCCCGACTACCTATAACCCCCGCGTGGCAACGATGGGAAAGATCGGGGCCATCACATGGAGCACAATCGCGTACCTCGACCCGCGATCGACAGTCTCCCGAGAAGAGTTCCGCGACTACGTGATGCATGCGTCTCTGGAGATCTATTCCGACGACGTCACGAGCTGACGTTGTCTCACCGCACACCGAGCGTGATCGCACCCGGATTGGCAGTCAACGCCAGGGCCGTCGAAACAAGATCAGCGCTGGTCACCGAACGCAAACTCGCCAACCCCGACGTTATCGGCGCGACTATTCCCTTCGTCAACGCATGGACGCTCGGCCCCACTTCGTCCTCGAGTTTCTGGATCTTGCTGAACATCGCGAGAGGACCGATCTCGATGATGCGCGGATAGTCGTTGAGTTTCATCATTCCGACCGCTACTTCCGCCAGGGCGAGGAAGGATCGCGACGTGCTCACCGCGGCATGATCGCTCAGCATGTCCCGCACGTTCGCGACAACGTCCGGGCTTCTCTGCAGGATCGAACCGCCGCTCCGCATTACGCGCCGCACCGCATCCGACTTCGAAGCCACTGCGGCGAAAAAGAGGTCAGCCGACGATCGGATTCGAGTTGGTGCCTCGTCTCCCTCGGGGAGAGCGGCGAGCACCGCGTCGGTGAGCTGCTCCACAAGCTTCGGAGAGATCTCACGACTGAGCTCCATCATCATCCGAGTGGTTTCGGCGAAGCTCGCCACCCTCGATCCCTGCACTGTCGCACCGTTGTCGAGATTCGGCCCGCCCGCGTCGTGGGGTGTTATATCCACGTACGTCTCACCCAGCGCCGAGAGCTGATCGATGCGGTAGTCACTATGTCGCGGGATTCCATAGTTTCGGCTGTATCGGAACGAGATCCGCACCCCACTCGGTACCACGTTGATCGCGGATACCTGGCCGATGACGACCCCACGGAGCGTCACCTTCCCTCGCGGCAGGAGGTTGTTCGCATTGTCCACCTCAAGGTAGGCACGCTGGGTCCATTCTGCCTGGGTGGATGCGAGGCCCTGAGACCATACGCCCGCCAGAGCGACCACCGCCGCGAGAACCAGACCGGCGATGGAAGCGGCGTTCCTTGTCGCGGCGCTCATCGCGCCGCCCCGAGCACTCTGAGTGCCGTCGCGACCGCATCCGCATCTCCGCTTCCCGACGGCGACCTCACCCCATCGACGACCACGGTTCGACCCGACTTCAAGAACGGCAGGATCGACCCACTGAACAGATCGGTCGTGCTCTTCGCCAATCCGACCAGGCTGATGGCTGTCGTTCCGCCGGCTGATAGCAGTTCGTTGAGTGACTCCAGCATCGGCACCAACCAGAATCCCCCTTTGAAGACACTTCCGACCGACGGCAGGAGGACTCCGATGTTGCCGAAGAGGGAGGCCAGGTTCGTCCACCCTCGCATCAGGCGGGGGCTGTGCATGTACTCGATGTCGCTCCGTCGGTCTGCCAGCAGGCGCGCCGATTGCGATGCCCGGGCCAACAGGGCGTCGATCGACGCGGTCGACTCACCGAGTTCGCGAATATCCTCGATGACCGCGCTGTCGACCGCTTTCAGGCGGGCTGCTCTGTCGGGAACAGCGCCCGCCAGGCCGGAGGTCAGGCGTTGAATGCGTTGCACCGAGCCAGAGTTGACGAAGCTGGACAGCGCCGCCAACGTTTGCTCAACGGGAACAGCCGAACTGGTGTGCGATCGGGGTATCACGGAGACCGCTCTGGTCGCCCCTGTGTCGGCGTCTATGAGACTGATCTTGGTGTCGCCGAGCAGGGTGTCCTGTCCGATGCGCGCTACCGTTCGACCGTTCGCTGCGCTTGCTGAGTCGAGTCGCGTGCGCACGTCGACGTGATCGCCCACCAATGTGATCGCCGTGACCGCGCCTACGATCCTTCCACCGCGCACCACCTGTGCTCCCTCCGGCAGATTCAATGCGGATTCGAACTCCATAGTCACGGTTACGCCGTCACCAGACGCTGCCGCAAACGTGGACAGCGCCTGCGGGCTCAGTGAGCACGAAGTCAGGGACGCTGAGACACACAACGCCCCGACTAGCGCCATATGCGGCCTACGCGGGTTTGTCATTTGTTGGCCGCCTTGAGAATGAGACGAAGTAGGTCGACGTCGACTGTGCCGTCCGAACCCTGTACACACACATCCTTCATGTCGGGGCGCGAACACGCCTCGGATCGATCCGTGCGTACTTGAGGTGGACGGATCGGGATAGGTCCACCGGACGCGTTCGTGATTGCCTTCGCTACTGCCGCAGCGAACGGGGGTAATAGGGCTGCGAGCCGGTCGACGTCCTGCGAGCGGGTTGCTGCCAAACGGAGGGCGGCGGGAAGCTTGCCGAGGAATGACCACAGTTGGTCGCCGTACCGCAGCTGAATGTCCGCGGAGAGGTCGACAGCGGCGGGGATACCAGCAAACATCTCTTTGACTGCCGGGAATACGACGTCTCCGAGTGATCTCAGCACGGTCGGCAGATTCGCGAGTGTGGCCTCGACTGCACCCCACTCGCGGTCCATCGACACTAAGGTCGGCGCGATGTTGTCGATCACCCGGAAGGTGTCGACGATCATCGGGCCGGCTCCGGGAGCGGCTTCGCCGAGATTGGTCATCGCCTGCCGGACGGTTCGAATCGCAGTCGGGGATAGTTGTCGATTGACGGCTTCGGCCAGGTCCGCCACGCCCGACGTGCCGGGTTGTGACTGCACTTCTGCGAGGAGGCCCTGGAGGGATTCTGTCAGCTCCGATAGTGCCTTCGGTGTCGCGGTGCGATCAACCGATATGCACTCGCCGGGTTTCAGGTCCGGCGCCGGATCGGTTCCGACCAGTTCGATCGCGCGGTCGGCGAGAATAGACGCTGATCGCGTTACCGCTCGGACACTGCGGGGAATGTGTGGCGCTTCTGCGTCGAGCCGGAATGTCGCGGTGACACCGCCGGGGCGCTGCATGATCCGGTCGACCCGGCCGACGGGAACGCCCATGCGACTGACGGTGCTGCCCTCAAAGACACCTATGGCAGAGGCGAAGTCGACACAGTATCCCCGCACATCCCGATCAACAAAGTCGCGGACGGCGACGGTGCCGAGGATCGCTACTACGAGCGTGATCGCGACTGCTGAGGCTCCTCCGACCAGGCGCCTCAGCACGGTGCACCCGGTGCTGGAATGCAGACGTCACTGGCTAGGAGGCCAAGGGCGTTCGGTCCCCCACCGGTACGCATCTTAGCTTCGAGGGCCGCGGTGAAGGCGTCGAGTTGCTGCACTGCCGGGTCGAGCGCGCCGTCGAGCGCTTCCAGGCCGCCCTTCACCTTGAGGAAGGCGTAGTACAGCGCTTCCCGGTGAGCGGTGTAGAACTCGGTCACTGGGAGCAAGTGACTAAACAACTCAGCAAGCCCTCGGTACGCGCTCTCGAATCCCGCGCGAGTCTGCCTCATCGTGGCCAGGACGATCGACGCCTTCTGTGTCATGCGGACGAAGACCTCACGGTTCTTGGTCACTTCGGCGGAGTACTCGTTCGAGACGGTCAGGGCGCGTTCGAGCTGGCTGCTCTGCGAGTTCACGGTGGTTGCGAGGGTGTTCAGTGCTGCCGCGAAGGAGGTGATCGTGTTGGGATCGTTCTGCATGCCCCGCGCCGAGGCATCGATCGCCTTCCCCACGTCAGTGAGCGCCACTCGGGAGATCGGGGCGGACGCTTCGGTGACCAGATCGCCGATCAGATACGGCAGTAGCACTCGAGATTGAGGGATTATGGGGTGGCTTTGTGTGACGGTGCCACTCGGTTGGAGTGCGATGTAGAAGCCACCGACGGCGGTGAGCATGCGCACGTCAGCTGAAGTGGTATCACCGATGTCGATGGAGTCGTCGATGCGCAAGGTCACGGTCGCCTTCGCCTGCCCCACACGGACTTCGGTCACGGTACCGACGGGCAACCCAGCAATGCGTACTTGCGTGCGGGTGGGCATTGTCGCCGCATCCGAGGTTTCCAGGACGATGGTCCGCTGCCCTGGCGTCGCCAGGTAGTACCAGCCGAATGCGATGAGCAGGACCGCCGCAACCGCGATCGCACCCACGCCAGCGAGGACCTCACGCGAAGCTATTTGACGCATAGCCTGAACTCCTGACCTCCGAGTAGTACCTTGGCAAGTGGCGGGGCCGCCGCGGCACCCTTGGAGCAGTGAAGAACCTGCGTGTCGACCTGTGTCACGCGGGAGAGTGTCGCCGGGAGTTGCGGTACCAATGAGAGAACTTTGGCGACTGCGTCGGGCGTCGAGAACACGCTGTCGATCGTCTTGTCGATATCGAGATCGGGGCGTAGCCCGAGCTGCCGCAGCAGGCGGTTAACCTGTCCGGTGAATTGGGGACCGTAGTCCGCAGCTAGTTGGAACTGATCGAGCGCTGTCAGCGTTTGGTCCAGGACGGGCTCGTATAGTGCAATCACCCGAATTAGCTCTTGCGAGCGGCCGCCGAGGCTATCTGCCGCCGCCGCCAGGTTGTTCACGAGCGTGGTTATCACGGTCTGCCTTTGCGTCGTCTGGTCAGTGACACGTTTGAGTGCCGCCGTTACATCTTCCGGGTTTGCGCCTTCGCCACCGATGAGCATCGAGGTGAGCGCGTTCGAGAGCTTTTCTACATCGGCGGGATTGATCTCGCGCAGTATTGGCGCCATTCCGTTAAACAGCGATGTGATATCGAAAGAGGGGGTGGTCGCGACGGTGTCAAGGTGGGTTACCGGCTCGCCGCCCTCGTTCTCGGTGACGTCGATGTATCGTGCGCCGGTGAGATTCTGGTAGCGCACGGCGAGTTTGGTTGTCGTTCGCAGCGAGTGATTGGGCTGAAGGTTCATCTGGACCCGCGAGACGGTCCGGCCTGAATCATTGACCAGCGTCAAATCGGTGACCTTGCCGACGGCGACGCCCCGCACACGGACATCGGCGTCGTTCTGCAGTCCCGAGACGTCTGTGAAGTCCGCGGTGACAACCGAGGACGTGTCGTGCACCGCGGGCGTGAGTACACCCACCACGAGCACCGCCAGAACGATCGACGACGCCAAAATCAGTGCAACGCGACAGGTATTGCTGAACGTTTGCTTCATCGAGTTTCTCCCGGTCTCTGTCCCGGTCCCACGACGGATGCAACCGCCGGAAGTTGCTGGAGCACCACATGCAGACGCCGGTCTCCTGCGGGGCCGCTAAATGCTGCCTCGAGCCGGGATGTCAGAGAGCGCATACCGTCCGCTCCACCGACCGCTCGGAGGTACTGCGCCCCGGTCGCCGCCGCTGCCGCACCCATCGTTGTTGACGGCGTGAAGTCCGACTGGTGGGAGCCGAGTACCTTCCCGACCGGCCCGAAGAACCCCGTGGCGATCAAACGCATCGTCGCATCAATCGGTGCGAACTCGTCGGTGACCGGGCCAATCATCTTGGACCGTGCGAGAACCAACTGTGCGTCAAGGTAGTCCTGAATCACCCCCGGCAGGACGCTCGCCATCGACCCTGCCGTCCGGAGGTCCGCGCTCAACGATCCGGTGCGGAGCTCCGAGCGGATCCCGCCCAGAAGGTAGTAGCTGCGCATGATCGGCACCATCGCCTGGGCGTAGACCACTGCGCGGTCGATGGCTGCATCGACGCGCCCCGAGGCGAACACGCCGGTCATGTCGCCGGCCGAGGCGATCAGCGCGCCGACAGATGCGTCCTCGACGCGTCGTTGGACGAGCGTCTCACCGGACCGGATCATCCGCCCGGCCTTCCCGGGCGAGACGTCGACCGAAGTGATCCCGAAGTAGTTCGACGGTGCATACGCGAACGTCGCAGTCGTCGTGATCTGATTCGCGGCATCCGACTGGAGCCCCATCTCCACGCGAGTGCCCTGTTCACTTTCGTCGATCGCGACTACCTTGCCCACCACAACCCCTCGCATCACGACATCGGACCCAACAGTGAGTCCGTGGCCGGGGGAATTAGCCGAAGATATGATGAGGTGCACGTCGTGGTCCGTGGACGGCCAGAAGTGGACCACAGCAGAAATGAGCATCGCGGCAATGAGCGAAGCGAATCCAAGGATCCGAAACTCGCTAGGGCGCTGGTGAGCTCTCGCAAGTTTGTCCGTCATCCGGCTCATCCGACGAACTCCAGCTGCGGTATCGCTCCCCACATGATCACCGTAAGTAGGAAGTCCAGCGATACGATTGCCACAAGGCTTGCACGAACAGCGTTGCCGGTTGCGATCCCCACGCCCTCAGGTCCACCTGTGGCGAAGAAGCCGCAGTAGCAGTGGATCAAAGTGACAACCAAGCAGAAGACGACCGCCTTCACCGTCGACAGCGCCAGATCCGGCACAGTGACGAACTGCCCAAAGTAGTGCTGATATGTACCGCCGGGAATGCTGAACACCGATGTGGCGATGATCCGCGTGCCTTCCATTCCCGCGACGAGCGCGATGAGGTAGCCCGGCACCATACACACGAGGCCCGCGAAGACCCGCGTACTGACAATGAACGGTATCGGGCGCACGCTCAGCGACTCGCATGCATCGACTTCTTCCCCGAGTCTCATCGCCCCGATCTCCGCGGTCATCCGGCAGCCAGCCTGGGCCGCGAAGCCGATACCCGCGAGAATCGGGCCGAGCTCGCGAACGAGGGCCATCCCGCCGATCACGCCTGCGAGGGAACCGAGGCCGAGAACGTCTAGTGCGGCTAGCCCTTCGATCGCCGCACCGATCCCAATGGCGGCTCCGAGGATCGCCAAGACGCTAAGCACGCCGCCGTCAGCGATGAGATTGCCGCGACCCCACGCGACCGATCGAATGGACTCGAGCATCTGCCTGCGGTAGTGCTTCAGTGCGAACGGGATCCACACGAGGGCCTCAAATCCGAAGGCAAGGAACCGGCCGGCCCCATCTGCGATCGAGAGCGCAGGCCGCAGCGCCGCGCGACCCACGCGGATCCCAGGAATCAGTCGATATGGTGAGGGGGCTGCCACAGTCAACCGATCTGCACGGGGAACAGGGCCGTTTGAATCTCCGTGATCACCAAGGTGCTCACGATGATCCCTACAACGCTCACGACCACCGCGCGATTCACGGCATCGGCGACACCGCGCGGACCACCCGTGGCTTCACAGCCACGCTGCCCCGCCACCACTGCGACGATGATCGCGGCCGTAACCACTTTCAGAAGGGCGAAAACGAGGTCGGTCAGTGATGCGAACGCCCCGAACGATTGCCAGTATCCGCCCGCACTGATTCCGCTGACCCCAACCGCGAAGGCGAAGGAGGCGCACACGGCTACGACAACCGCGATCAGCAGCAGCGCCGGCCCAACAAGCAGCAAGGCCAAGAACGCCGGCGCGACTAGCCGCTCAACCGGATCGATTCCCATGACCCTCATCGCATCGAGTTCCTCGCGGATTGCTCGCGACCCGAAGTCCGCGGCAAGCGCCGAGCCCGCCGCACCGGCGAGCAAGAGACTCGCGGCTAGAGGAGCTCCCTGGCGGATAATCCCCATTCCGCTGGCCGCCCCCACCAGGGACCCCGCGCCAATCTGCTGAACAAGAGCGCCCACCTGAACAGAGACCACCGCACCAAAGGGAATCGAGGTCAAAATGGCAGGAACAGCAGTAACCCCGTACAGATGCCGCACCCGGAACATGAACTCGCTCAAAGGGAACCGGCCACGGGCCACGTCACGCGCCACATAGCCGACAACAGCAACCAGCAACAGGCCGAACCTGCCCACCGTGCCCAAACTCTCGACAGATCGGCGGCGAAGCACCGACGGCGTGCTCTTAACAACAGCAACGACCATCACTAGCCACCCGCAGGCAGCGCATCGCCCACCGACGCGATGTCGGTGATCTGCCATCCCTGCGCCTTGTCGATGGTCAGCGTGTACGTCGCCGTCGACTCAACCCCCTCCGGGGTCTGGGTACTCTTCGTCGTCACATTCACAAAGCTCAGAACAGTGAAGGCGTCTCCATTGCGCGCCTTCACAACGGCGGCAACTGGCGACGACGACGACGTCCATTGCAGCGGCACCATGAACTGCTCAAGTTGCCCCTGCACTCCCCGCAGCCGCGCGGCCAACTCTGGCGTCGTGTTCGCGGTGAGCCGATCCATCCACCCGGTGAAGTCACGGAAGTCCACTCGGGCCGCTCCTACCGCGTAGTCAGCGGCGACCTTCCGCGCTTGCCCTTCTTCAGCCCCGGACGCCCTCATCGAAGCCACCTCTGCACGCGCACCCTCCGCTGCCTTCCACTGAACCACAGCAAAGACGCACACCCCTACGACCGCAACGACAACCAGGAGCACCCACAGAGCACGCCGGACCTTCGAGACGTCGACCGTTATCGTCCTCCGCGACGCGGAATCGCCAGAACTGCCCGAGGTCCTGTCCCAGTCTTCAACCGAAGCGCCCTTTCGGGGGCGCAAATCGGAAGCTTCTACAGCTTCGGGCACCGCGCCTTCTGCATTCGTTGCAGTCATCAACTACGCTCCTTGGTTCATACGGTCGGCGAACGACGGCGCGCATAGCGAGGCGCCGCTGAGTGGGCGTCGGCACCGCTGCCTCCGGGTCCAAGGCACGGCATTCCCGACAGACCACTGACAGCGTTCGCTGTCTGTGATGTGGAACACTAGCAGACTCTTCGTGCGCGCACTAGATGTTTGCGACATCGGATCGCATGCGCCCGCGCAGACGATGGCGACACATCGAGGACCACCTGTTGACAGCGTTCGCTGTCTGCATCTAGTGTGGCACCACTGGGGGTGCCAGTCGAACGCCTTGTTCGCCGTGCGTCCGCCCAGTCCCCGTCTGAAAGGGCCATACGTGACTGCCACTCCACAATCGTCAGACCTCGCTGCCCACGCCGAGCCACCTCGACGGTTTCGGCGCGATCCTGAATGGGCCCGGCGAGCGGCACGCCCCCTGCGACTCCTGCACGGACCAGGAATCGAGCCGACACCGGAGCAGATGCACGAAGTTGGGCTCGGTCTGCAACGTCGCGATGAAGTCGCCGCCGACCTGGTTGCCGCGATTCGTGCAAAGGAAGTCACCCTCAAGACGTTCGGATCCGCACTCGAAAGTGGTGTCGAATCGATCGAGATGCCCCACCCCGCTCTGACCCGATTCTTCACCACGATTGAGGCAACGCCGGATTGGGTCGATTGGGCAGAGGTAGAACGCGGAGCGCGGGTGTGCCGCGAGATGGGTCAGAATGCTCTCGACGTTCTCGCATACGGATCGTTGCTCGGCGGCTACCGTTTCCAAGCGGCCAACAACGTGCTAACCGCGAGTGGCGGGCTCTCGACAACGGGGGCTCTCCGACGAGTCGGCGAGACCACCAAATGGTGGGTGGAATGCGTCACTCAAGACGGCCTTCGCAGACACGGGGAAGGGTTCAAACTTACCGCCCACGTCCGACTGATGCACCAGCTGATTAGCGTGCATTTCGAGCAGGACACGGACTGGGACCACAGCGAGTACGGAGTCCCCGTCAATGCCACCGACCAGGCAGCGACCCTAGCACTCTTCAGTACTACGTTCCTGCTCCAGGTCCGGATGCTCGGCGTCCCCGTGCTGCCCAGAGAAGGGCAGGCAGTGATGCACTTGTGGCGCTACATTGGATGGCTCTTAGGTATTGAAGAACAATGGATCCCTTTAAGCGAACACGATGGTCGCCGAATGATATATCGATTCGTCCTGTCTCAGGCGACCCCAAAGGAAGACGGACACTTGCTCGCCGATGCGCTGATCAAGAAGGTGCCGCGCGGATACCATTACAGCCATCTGGTCCACCCCCGACGTATACTGCAGACATATCGCGCAGCGAACCTAGGCACGTATTTCCAGGGACGCCGTGGAATGCGCGAGGTCGGCCTCAGTCCATTGATCCCCCTACACGCGATAGCCCGAATACCGCTAAACCTTCTCGTCCACGGCGCGCTTAAAAAGTTGCCAGTCACGAAGAAGATCGTCGCGCAACTGACACGTCGCAAGCTCGATCTTGCTCTCGATCGACATTTCGGACCCCAAGTACAAGCTATTGGCAGTCTCGACGCAGCGCACAACGGGCGCCACAACAGCTAGCAGGCCGCACAACCCCAACCGGGCCGACCTCCATATTCGAATGAGAACATCTTGCACGATTCGGGGGTCTGACACGCCCGCAATATCACGCGTTCTATTTCACAATTGATTGGGGGAACCCTATCAGCAAGGTCACGGAGGCGCATCGGATTTTGTGGGATATCCTTGCCAGTAGCGAGCCCGGCGCCAAGATTGGAACCATTTCGAGCATCCGTGGACTCACAGGCTTATCCACGAGCACGAGCAGTTCGCTAATGCAGCGTTTTATCTCCCAAGGATTGGTGCGCAGCGAGCGCGGTCCGAAGGGAGGGTACTGGCGAACAGACAGCCCCATGCCTGCACCTAGCGTACACGCGGAGATCAAGTCAATCCTATCAACCCTCGACGGAATCGCGACTCGCTTACGTGCACTTTCGGAGCAAGTCGCGTCTCAACCCCACAATAAGTACCACTTCTAGATTCTCGGTCGGCTAAGACTGCACTGGAAGATACCGCACTAGAAGTTCTTGCTGAGATGTGAGAGAGGCATGCCTACGAGGCGGCGGCAGTGCCACTCCTGACAGGCCCCGTTTCTCCCAGCAAGGCTGCGACTTCATGGCGCCTAACGGCGCGGCCCCAGCCGTGCGCCGCGATCGGATCATCGCTGCGGCGGGGTAGACCGTTCGTCGTCGATCAAGTTACGTTAATCGAACGAATGCGCCTCGTCCGCGACGACATCGCCGCCCGCGTCACCGCGCTCGCGACCGAACTCACCACGCGATAGCAACCCAGCACGCCGGGAACCGAAGGACGAGGAGAAGTCGGATGAACGCCAACGCCACCACCGAGTCGGCCGGAACACCGGAACTGCTAATGCCCCAGGCCCTGCTGATGCGGACCGCGGAGCGGCTCACCGCCCAGTACCACGGGATCGTCTCCGAGCAGACCGTCGAACAGCCCTCCGCCGGAACCGCGCAGCCGCGGCGTTCGGACCATCCCATGCCGGCACGGTTACGTGGGTGCTGTTTCTGGTGGTAGTGGTGCGGTCCATGTGATGCGGGTTCCGCCGTTGGGTGGGCGTGTGATGCGGAGTTGTCCGTGGAGTAGCGCTGCTCGTTGGGTAAGGCCAGCGAGGCCGCTGTGTGCAGCGAGGGTGGGGATTCCGATGCCGTCGTCGGTTGCTTCGATTGTTAGGTGGTCGGCGACAGAGATTGTGATGGTCAGTGTCTGTGCGTGTGCGTGGCGGACGGTGTTGCTGATGAGTTCTCGCAGGACTGCTTCGGCGTGGTGGGCGAGGTCCGGGGTGATGATGTCGATGGGGCCGGAGGTGCGGAGGGTTGCTCTGAGGGCTGTGTCACTGGTGAGCTCGTTGAGTACGCTCCTCGCCGAGGTGCGTAGGGACGCCTGGTTTGGGTGTAGTTGGTGCAGGTCGAATATGGCAGTGCGGATTTCTTGGATGACGTCTTGGAGCTGGTCGATGTGGTTGTCGAGGCGGGCTGCGACTTCTGACTGGCGTAGGGCTCGTTTGTGGGTGCTTTGCATGGCCAGTCCGACCGCGAAGAGCCGTTGGATGACGTGGTCGTGAAGATCTCGGGCGATGCGGTCGCGTTCAGCGACGAGCTCGAGTTCAAGTTCGGTGTTGCGTGCTTCGGCTTGCTCGAGTGCTAGGGACGCTTGGTCTGCAAATGACTGGGCGGCCTGCAGTTGGTCCTCGTCGAACGGCGTGTTCCCCGCGTGGCGAAGGAGTATCAGCACCCCCAGCTGCGTTGTGCGGGCCTGTAGCGGCAGCGCTATCGCCGGTCCGAGCTTGCGGTGCGTGCCCACCGCTAAGGTTTCAGCGAGGGCTGGGCGGATGGTCGCGGTTACTGCGTGCGGAGACGATGCCGATGGGTACTCGGCGGGAATGGTGGTGTCGATGAGCCTTTCGGCACCGTCTCCGAATCCCGTCGCGATACGAAGTGAATCGCTGTCGCTGGGATCGCTTGGGGGGATCGCGACGACGGCGAGGTCGGCGTCAACGAGTTGGGCAGCGTGCGCGGTGACGAGCTGCAAGGCGATCGTTGGGTCGTCACCGCTGAGCAGGCTGGTGCGGACTGCGCTGGCGGCTTCGAGCCACCGTTGGCGGCGGTTGGCCTTCTCATAGAGGCGAGCGTTGTCGATCGCGATGCCAGCAGCGCTGGCGAGCGCGGTGACGATGACTTCATCGTCACTGGTGAATTCGCGTCGGCCGCTCTTTTCGGTGAGGTAGAGCCGGCCGTAGACTTCGCCGCGGACCTGGATCGGAACCCCAAGGAACGTCGTCATCGCTGGATGGTTGTCCGGGAATCCACTCGACGCCGGGTGCGTGGCGATGTCAGCGAGTCGCAGTGACTTGGCACCTCTGATGACGACACCTAGGACCCCGTGGCCGGTGGGGAGGGGACCGATTTTTGCTTTGGTTTCGTCGTCGATTCCCTCGTAGATGAACTCGGTCAGCATGCCGTCTGAGCCGAGGACACCTAGCGCTGCGTAGTCCGCTTCGGCGAGGTCGCGAGCTACGTGAACGATGCGCCGCAGGGTTTGGTCGAGGTCGAGGCCTTCGCTGATGGCGATGACCGCGTCGAGGAGGGCATCGATTCGCCCGCGGGTCCCCGTGACGATTCCGGAGATTCGCGTGCGGATCTCGGACAAGAGCTCATCGAGTCCGAGATGTTCGAGTTCGCGGCTCACCCGGAACTCCGGTGCGTCGTCGCCCTGGTCGACGCCCATAGGGCAAGGCTCGCATATCGACGCCCTAGGTTCAATAGCTCCACGGTCTGTCCGCAAGGCTGTTCTCTTCGGCAGATGAGGCCGAGGTGTTGGCTCCGCAGTGCACTGCTGTTGCGGCGGATGGTGCTGGGCTTGTTGGTGGGAGGGGCCGCGGTGACGAGGTGGCTATCGGCCGGGGACGCGGGGTTGGCCAAGTCGTGTGGCCAGCGCTGCGGCTTGTGTGCGCCTTTCGAGGTCGAGCTTGGCGAGCAGCTTGGAGACATAATTCTTGATGGTCTTCTCTGCCAGGCACATCTGTTGCGCGATCTGGCGGTTGGTTAAGCCTTCGCCGATGAGGTTCAAGAGGGTCTTCTCTTGCTCCGTGAGCGCGTCCAGAGGTGATGTTGGGGTGGGTTCGCGGAGCCGCTTCATCACGGCAGCGGCGGCGCGCGTGTCGAGGAGGGATCCTCCGCGCCCGACAGTGCGGACAGCGTCGAGGAGGTCCATGCCACGGATGTCCTTGATCGCGTATCCACCTGCGCCGGCCATGATGGCATCGAGCATCGCCTGCTCGTCGGTGAAGGACGTGAGCATCAGGCAGTTGAGTTGCGGCAACACCGAACGCAGGTCGCGGCACAGCTCCACCCCGTTACCGTCCGGGAGACGGACGTCGAGCACAGCGATGTCCGGCCTCTGTGCCGGGATTCGGACCAGCGCTTCGGCCGCTGTACCGGCCTGCCCGACAACTGTGAGGTCGTCCTCGTCGTCGAGTAGATCCGCAACCCCCCGGCGGACGACTTCGTGGTCATCGACCAGGAATACCGTGATCATCGAGCGCCTCCTCGGGGTCGGAGTACCAGTGTTGCACGCTCGGCATGTCTGTTCCGTGATCACGGATCCACTGCTTGTGCCGGGTGTGCGCGTCGACCATCTTTTGTCGAAGTGCCGCTGCTTGCGCGGCATGGTCGGGTAGAAGGTCAATGGCGTCGATCACCAGCTGATAGCGGTCAATGCCGTTGCGAACGAGCATGTCGAACGGGGTCGTCGTACTCCCGCGGTCGGTGAATCCGCGCACGTGCAGATGCTCGTGCCCGGGGCGACGGTAGGTGAGGCGATGGATGAGAGCGGGGTAACCGTGAAAGGCGAACAGGGTGGGGCAGGTCGGCGGGAACAGTCCTTCGTACTGCGCGTCGCTGATCGCGTACCGATACTGCGATGGAGACTGTAGGCGAAGCAGATCAACGACGTTGACTACTCGGGTGCGCAATTGCGGCAGATAGTGCTGTAACAGGTGCGCAGCGGCGATGGTCTCGGTAGTGGGAACGTCGCCGGCGCAGCCGAGCACGATATCCGGAAAGCTCTCATCATCACGATCGACGGTGCTGGGGGTCGAAGTCCAGTCGATGATTCCGGCGCCCCGCTCGCAATGCTCCGCCGCGGACGTGGCGTCGAACCACACCGGTGAGTCGTGCTTTCCGGCCACGATCACATTGATCTTCCCGGTACTGCTCAGGCATTCGCGGGCGACGTGGAGCAAGGTGTTGGTGTCGGGCGGGAGGTAGATGGCCGCGACGTCGGCGCCGATGTTGGTGATGTGGTCGAGGTAGCCGGGGTCCTGGTGCGAGAAGCCGTTGTGGTCCTGCCTCCACACGTGGGAGGTGATGAGCTGGTTGAGCGATGCGATGGGCAGGCGCCCTGGGGCCTGCGCGGCTGTCTTGAGCCACTTCGCGTGCTGATCGACCATTGAGTCCACGAGGTGGGCGAACGCTTCGTAGCAGGAGAGCATGCCGTGCCGTCCGGTCAGGAGGTAGCCCTCGAGCCATCCTTGGCACAGGTGCTCAGAGAGGATCTCCATTACTCTGCCGTCGCGGTCGAGGTTCGCGTCAGTCAGTTCTAGGCGGCTGTTCCATCGTTTGCCTGTCGCGCGGTAAACCGCGGTGAGGCGGTTTGAGGTCGTCTCGTCAGGACCGAAGAGTCGGAAGTTCCTTGCTTGGGCATTGCGATCGAAGACGTCGGCAAGGTAGTGGCCCAGTACCGTGGTCGGTGCTGCATCGGCGGTCCCCGGAGCAGCCTGCGGCACGTCGACCGCGTACTGGGCGGGTTCGGCGAGGTCGAGTCGTTGAAGGATCGCGCCGCCGTTGGTGTGTCGATTTGCGCTCATCCGGGCGTCCCCGCGCGGAATCAGCGCCTGAACGTGCGCTGCGGGTTTGCCGTCGGCGTCGAACAAGGCGCCGGGTTGATATGACAGGAGCCAGGTCTGCAGCTTCTCCAGATGCCCGTCATCGCTGATCATCTTGTACGGAAGCTGATGCGATCTCCAGGTTCCCTCGACCGGGAGACCCTCGACGATCCTAGGGCCGGTCCACCCCTTTGGGCTCTCGAACACGATGACTGGCTGCCGGCCTTCGCGAATGAGATCTACGGCGCGGTCCAGCGCGAGAGTCATCCGTTCGTGGGCGACGAACACTTCACATCCGCCCGCGAAGACGAACAGCGGCACGTATCCATATCCACGTAGAAGAGAATCAAGTTGGTCTGTGGGGATCCGGGAGAGGACGGTGGGATTGTCGAGTTTGTAGCCGTTGAGGTGCAGAATCGGTAGCACAGTGCCGTCGGTATCAGGGTTGACGAACTTGTTCGCATGCCAGCTTGCGGCGAGCGGTCCGGTTTCGGCCTCTCCGTCGCCAACGATGCAGACTGCGACGAGACCGGGGTTGTCCATCACTGCCCCGTATGCGTGGGCCAGGGAGTATCCGAGCTCGCCTCCCTCGTGGATCGAACCGGGAATGTGTGGACCGGTGTGACTGGGGACGCCTTCCGGCGTGGAGAACTGTCGAAACAGCTCGCGCATGCCAGCACAGTTCTGCGGCACCTCGGGATGCGCGGCCGAGTAGGTGCCGTCGAGCCAGCTGTTTGCGCACAGTGCTGCGCCGCCGTGCCCGGGTCCGACGACGCATAGCGCGTCGAGGTCGTGGGCGATGATCGCGCGATTGACGTGCGAGTAGATGAAGTTCAGGCCAGGTGCGGTGCCCCAGTGACCAAGCGGCCGTGGCTTGATGTGATCGAGCGTGAGAGCATCGGTGAGGAGAGGGTTTTCCCGCAGGTACAGTTGCCCGACGGTGAGGTAGTTTGCTGCGCGCCATTGCGCGTCGACCTGTCGAACTGTCACATCCGCTGTCGCCGTGCTGAACTGGCTTGCATACTTCATGTCGGGCTAGTCCTTGGTCCGAGCCACGAGAACGGGGCACGGCGCCTTGTGGATCAGGGATCGGCTCACTGAACTAAACAGGACACCGGTGAAGTCGCCGTGGCCGCGGCTGCCCACCACGACAAGCTGGGCGTCATCTGCGTATTCCAGCAGTGTCTTGGCCGGCTTCCCCGAGCGCATCAAAGGGGTGACGGTGACGTCGGGGTACTTCTCGCGCCACCCGGCCAGGCGCTCTGCGAACGCTGCTTCTTCGGCTTCTACCTGGGCGTCGATCTCGTCGAAAGGCGGCACGCCGTAGAGCCGTGCGTAGACGTCGACGTACGCCGTCCAAGCGTGTACCGCGATCAGATCGGAGTCGCGGCGCGATGCTTCGTCGAAGGCCCAGGAGATCGCCTCTTCGCTCGAGGCACTGGTGTCTACGCCCAGGACGACGGGGCCTGTGCGCGGCACGAGGCCGTCATGGCTTTCGTCTCCACGGATCACGGCAACCGGGCTATGGCCGGCGGTCACCAGCGCCATCGCGACGCTGCCGAGCAGCATCGATCCGAACCCGCCCACGCCGCTCGCCCCCACGACGGTCAGGAAGGCATTCCGGCTCAGGTCAACCATCTCCGGTACCGGACCGCCAGATTTCTGCACCGTCGTCACGCGAACTGCGGGATGATGATCGACGACGTGCTGCTTCGCTGCGGTGAGCGCTTTGCGGCCCTCGGTGTCAAGGCGACTGAAGATCCCGATGCCTTCGGCGACGGTGAGCGCCGGGACGTCGCCGAATCCGACAACGTCGGAGATATTGGCGATCACTAGTGGCATCGCTCGTCGATCAGCTTCGGCGGCGGCCCAACCGACGGCGTTCATCGCGGCTGCCGAGCCGTCGACTCCGACGAGAATGTGCGAGTCAGGGTGGCTTGTGATCATGGGACCTTCTCCTCGTGTGTGTGGTGAGTCGTCTCTCACCTGGCAGTAACCACGCTATGAAGCTCGGGAAGCAGGCACACCGGGCGAAAGTCCCCTCTGCGATGGACCTTGGTACTTGGCGAAGCTGGCACGTAGAGCGCAGCACCGTCGCGGCGAGCCGATAGTTGCCCTGTGTCGAATGCACGAATCCGTCGTGGACCGCGAACGCTCACGGACGCGAAGCGCGACACCACGCCGCTCATGGATACGGCAGCGACCGTCGAAACCGACAGAGCAGTTGCGGTCGGCGAATCTGGCCGGCTAGCGCGTCCTGTATTCCCGTCCCGAGATCTTTTGGGGCACCAGGGTCACGACCTGATTTGCGTCGATATCGGCGAGAGGGGTGAGGTGGACCTGCTCCGCGTGTCTGCGTTCGGCGAGGGTCGGCGTGAAGTGCGCGCGAGCCCTCACGACGACGCTCCACACCACGTGTGCGTCGTCGTCATGCCCGTCGATCTCGAAGAGCGTCTCCGGGTGCGTGGCGATGCTGCGTAGCTTCGTGCCCAGTCGTGTCGGGATGAGGATCTCACCGCTATAGGTGGTGTAGCTGACCGGGAAGATGTCGACGGTTCCGTCGGCTGCTGTCGTGATGATTCGGCCGATGGTGTTCCTACGTAGGTAGGCCCAGGATTCGTCGGCTGCTAGTACGCGGTTGGTCATGAGAGTCTTTGTCCCTTCGTATCGGTTTCCGAGGAGTCGTCCGGGTGGGGCGGTCCTGCATCGGCACGACCGATTCCGAAGGTTCGTCCGCTGATGCTCAACGGTGTCAGGACGACGATGTGGCGGGCGTACGGTGCCGCGATTGGGTGGAGTCCACAACTGGCTGCCAACCTGCGTGCCCAATCGTTGCTGACGATGTGCGCAGTCGCGTGAACGACGACACTCCATGTCGAGCGGCTTTCGAGGTCCTGGTGATCGACTTCGAACACGACCTTGGGAGATGTGGTGATAGTTGAGAGCTTTGTTCCCGAATCCGTGCGCAGCATAATGACATCGGATAGGCGGACGTAATTGATGGGAAAGACTTCGATGCTGCCGTCTTCGGTGGATGTGATGAGCCTTCCCAGGTTCTCGGCGGCGAGCTGGGTCCAAGCTTGATCCGAGGTGAGAGGCTTCGCGTCCGTTGATCCAGGCATTGTGAACTCCTCACGCGACTTCCGGCTAGAACAGTGTGCTACTCGCTGCTGTGGCGAGGATCTGTCCCGGGATGACCGCAAGTAGGACTGCGCTGGCGGCGCCTGCGACCCGAAGATGCCGCGCCGGCATGCGGCGAGAGATCCGGGTTGCAGGCTCCGCTGCGGTGATCACGCAAAGAACGAGCGCGACCCCGAGCACAGGCAGACTTCTATTGCTCAATGCGGTTGAGGCGACCGATGCTGCCGCGACGGCGAGTACTAGGTGTGCGCCGCCGATCAGGAAGCTCCATCGCCGCTCCACGAGGAGGTGATGCGTCACGTCACTAGATTCAGGCCGAACCCGCAGCGATGGGCAGGCAACGGTGTCGACGAGGAACATCGTGGCGTGATAAATGCCGAGGACGTACAGCCCCGTGGCAAGCGCGAGAACGACGTTGGTTGGGAGCATCGAAAACCTCTCTTCACACGTGGTGCCGTCGGTTCTTGACGGCAATTGATGAGCGCTAGGGTTCTTTGACATCACCTTGGAGTGAAGCTCTAGCGCGCGGCGCCTTGAGGTTTGCGCTGATGTGCGTGCAGGAGCCGTCGTGTTGGTAGTCGAGCTCCCATGGCTCGCTACGCAAGAGTTGGTGGATCTCGCTGTTCTCAGCAAGAATGTCCGCTTCGAACCTGGTGATGTCTCGCTTGATGGCTTCGCTTGTTATGCGTTGCAGGAGTTCTGTTCCGATTCCGCGATGGTGATAATCGGTAGCGACTGCGATCGCGATGTCCGCAGTAGTTGTTCCCGGTGAGACGACGAAGTTGGCGACACCGACGCAACGAGTCCCGTCGAAGGCGCCGACAGCAAAGTGAGCGTCGTCGCAGACTGCGAGGGAAGATGCAAGTTTGTCGAGTCCCGCTGGGTGAATAGCGAAGAACCGCATGTAGCGATCGTGGTCGCTGAGGTCGCGGTGGAGACGTCCGATGGCTGAAGCATCGGCGGAAACAGTGGTACGGAAGAGCATTGGATTTGCCTCCTTACGCGTTGCGAATAGTGGGCCGCCGCAAAGGAGTCGAATGCGGTCGGCTACGACAGGTGATTGATCGGTCCGCTCGAGGTGTTGTGCATCGTGTGCGCGCCCCAGACCAGATGACAATCTGCGAACTGGTGGGGCACGCATACGGTCCTCCTCAAATCTGGTTTGCCCGCGGTCCCTTGACGTGGGAATTGGTTGGGCTTCTTTACCGCGGGCCTGTCCCCATCGTGGTCGGCGCGACGCGCCTGTCCTAGAGCACAAAGTCCCCTGCACTGACGGCAACAAGCCCTGTTGGCGGCGTATCGCTCCAGGCAGGGTCGAAGGCATCGCTGAAGTCACCACGTGAAGGGAACCGTCGCGATGAGCAATCACCACCCACCAACCGTAGGTACCGCGCACGGGCCGGTACTCGTACTCGCGAGCAGTCCCAACAACGATGCTGCCCTGCGGTTCGCAGCAACCGAGGCCTCCATCCGGGGTGTCCGGGTCGAGATCCTTGCCCCATCGCGGCATCTACCAAGCCTCCAAGACGCCCTATCACCCGCGGACCTCTCTGTGGGATCGGACCACTACCAAAGCGCCGGCGACTCGCACCTCCCGATCAACTCTCTCCCCGAGGGATGTCCGCCCATTCCGGTGTCGACATCCCCACTGATAGGCGCGACAGCAGACGACTTGCGCGATCGCGCACAGTCCGCATCTATGCTCGTCCTCAACAGCAGCGACATCGCACTCGATTCCCGCTCGGACGCTCACGGGCTCGCTCAATTGGCGGATCTCGACTGTCCGATTGCGGTCGTACCCGACACCAACGGTGGCACACGCAGGCGCAACCAAATCGCGGTTGGAGTCGACGACACACCCGCGAGTTCTCGCGCAGCAGAATACGCGGCTCGGGAAAGCGCCCTTCGTGGCGCATCCCTGCTCGTCTTTCACGCGGACAAATACGCGAACCTCATCGAGGTAGTGACGGGCGGCAGAACCGGTCCGCTCACGACAATCGGGGAAAGACAGCACAGCATTGCCGCCCGTCAGGCCGCCGCCCTCCGCAACAAGTACCCCCGCCTGGCCATCACCTCCACTGAAAGCAACCGCGCCGCAGCGAATGAGGCGCTCCGAATTGCTCCCCGGTTCGACGCAATCATCCTAGGAAGGTGGAAGGATTCAGTACTCTCCGACCGTGTCGATGCAACCCCTATGAGCCGTCTCGCGCACGCCCTTGGATGCCCACTCATCAGCGTCAACTAGCAACGCTGCAATTACAGATAGGCCTGACATGATCCGCCCTCGCCCGATACGCGTGATGAGCGAACAAGAAGCTTGGCAGACCGTTCGAGCACACCACAGAGCTCGTCTGGTCGCCGCAATCGATGGAAGGGCGGATATCTTCCCTATCGACTATTCCGTCGACAGCGACCTCACCATCACATTCCTCACCTCGCCTGGGCGAAAGCTCGACTGCCTGGAAGTCAATTCGAACTGCCTTCTCGAAATCGACCTCGCGGATGACGACCACGAAACAGCGTGGAGCGTCATTGTCCGCGGAACAGCGAACCGCGACATCGCAGATGACGCGCTCGCCCGCGCAATGGATGGTGGCGCGCAAACATCCCTCGATTTCCCCAAGTACGACGTGGTGACGATCACTCCAACCGAAATATCCGGCAGGAAATTCCGGCTAGCGACCGATACAAGAATCCGATACCGCGACGATGAACACTCGGATTCTCATACGC
>DATLLC010000155.1:0-23461 GCA_035538015.1 Vicinamibacterales bacterium | reverse complement strand
TTCACGTCGGAGATCGGCTACACAAAGGCGATGCAATACCGCGAAACGCCTGGACGCTACGATCCCGACGTTCCGTTGGCGGCGGGCGACAGGTCCTGGGCGCCACACGCCTAGCAGGCAGCTGAGGGACGCAGCCTGAAGTGAAGAGCGACAAGGGAAAAGTGAAAAGCGCGAAGTGGGCTGATGGCTGACGTCCGGCTTGCTCTGGTACCGCTCGTCGTCGCCGGCGCGTTGGCAGCGCGCACAACCGCCGGCGGATCGTCGGCCGTCGCGCAGCTGGCTGCCGCCGAGTGGCGCGTCTACGGCGGATCGCCCGCGAGCGATCGATTTTCACCGCTTGGCGAGATCACGCCCGCCAACGTGGCTCACCTCGAAGAGGCCTGGCGCTTCGACACCGGTGAGACCGGCGGGTTCCAGGTGAATCCGATCGTCGTGGACAGCGTCCTCTACTCGCCAACCCCGAATCACCGGGTCGTGGCGCTCGATGCCGCGACGGGCACCCTCAAGTGGACCTTCGACTCGAAGCTGGAGAGCCGCGGTCCCAACCGCGGCGTGACCTACTGGGCGAACGGTGACGAGCGCCGCCTGTTCGTGGCGGCGGACCAGTATCTCTATGCGCTCGACGCTCGGACAGGTGTCCCCGTTCCCGGCTTCGGGGATCGGGGGCGCATCGACCTGCGCCACGATCTCGGACGCGCCCCCGCCTCCCAGTCGATCCGGTTGACGACGCCCGGCATCATCTACCGCGATCTGCTGATCGTCGGCGGACGCGCGGGCGAAGGCACGGGCGCCTCGCCGGGGGACATCCGGGCGTACGACGTGCGCACGGGCGTGTTGCGATGGTCCTTCCACACGATTCCGCGTCCCGACGAGACCGGTTACGATACCTGGTCCGAGACGTCTTGGAGGGTGAACGGAGGCGCCAACAACTGGGCCGGCATGGCACTCGACGAGTCGCGCGGAGTCGTGTTCGTGCCCACCGGATCGGCCGCGCCGGACTTCCACGGGGCGGACCGCATCGGCGACAACCTGTTCGCGAACTGCCTGCTGGCGCTCGATGCCGCGACCGGACGTCGCATCTGGCACTTCCAGGCGGTGCATCACGACATCTGGGATCGCGACTTCCCGTCGCCCCCCGCGCTGGTCACGGTCCGTCGCGACGGCAGGCAGATCGACGCGGTGGCGCAGACCACCAAGCACGGCTACGTCTTCGTGCTCGATCGCGAGACGGGCGCGCCACTGTTCCCGGTCGACGAGAAACCGGTCCCGGCCAGTACCGTGCCCGGCGAACGTGCCTCGGGGACGCAGCCCGTGCCACGATTGCCAGAGCCTTTCGCGCGGCAGCGGCTCACGGCCGACCTCCTGACTCGCCGGACGCCGGAGGCGCATGCCTGGGCGCTCAAGGCATTCCAGGGCATGCACACGGAAGGCCCGTTCACCCCGCTCCGGATCGGCCAGGACACCGTCGTCTTCCCGGGGTTCGACGGCGGCGCCGAGTGGGGCGGTAGTGCCTACGATCGCACGTCGGGCCGGCTCTTCGTGAACGCGAACGATCTGGCCTGGACGGGGGCCTTGGCGCCAGACGACGGGGGCGGCGGAGGGCGCGCCACCTACCTGAACGCGTGCGCGACGTGCCATCGCGACGACCGGCGCGGCACGCCGCCGCAGATTCCGGCGCTCATCAACGTCACGCTCTCGGCCGAGCGCCTGACCACGGTCATCCGCGACGGCGTCGGACGCATGCCGGGTTTTCCTACCATGCCGCCGGACGTCGTCCGAGAGCTCGTGTTGTATCTCATCGACACCCCCGGGCATGGCGAGTCGCCGACACAGCCGGCGACACCGGTAAGGACGTCTGCGCGCCTGCGCTTCACCGGGTACAGAAAGTTCCTCGACCCGGACGGCTATCCCGCTACGGCGCCACCCTGGGGCACGCTGAGCGCAATCGACCTCAACACCGGCGAGTATGCCTGGAAGATCCCCTTCGGCGAGTATCCCGAGCTCGTCGCGAAGGGGATCACCGACACCGGCTCTGAGAACTACGGTGGTCCCATCGTCACCGCCGGCGGGCTGCTCTTCATCGGCGCGACGAACTTCGACAAGAAGTTCCGGGCCTTCGAGGCCACCACCGGCCGTCGGCTGTGGGAGGTGACGTTGCCGTTTGCGGCCAACACGACGCCAGCCACCTACGAGGCCGCCGGGCGCCAGTATGTCGTTGTCGCCGCCGGCGGGGGGAGGTCTCGCGAGTCCTCTGGCGGCATGTTCATCGCCTATCGCTTGGGCGCGACTGAGAGAGGCAGGTATCCGTGATCACTCGACGCCAGTTCTCCCGCACCGTGCTCGCCAGCGCGGCACTGCCCTCCCTCACCGGACGCTGGGGCTACGTTGCACCCGTTGGAGGCGTTCGCCTCGGTGTGCAGACCTACAGTTTTCGTGAGGTCGCGCAGCCGGGGTCTGCCAAGGCGCTCGACATCCTCCTCGACGCCATGAAGTCCTGCGGCCTCGACGAATGCGAGCTCTGGTCGCCGCAGATTGAGGCGGTGCCGACGGCGGACCGCGACGCCTCGCCGGCCGAGCAGCAGAAGGCCCGCGACGCGCTTCGGGCGTGGCGTCTGAAGAACGGCCCTGAGCTCTTCGAGGGAGTCCGCCGCCGCTTCGCCGCGGCCGGGATGACCATCTACGCGTACAACCTGAGCTTCAACGACTCGTTCACCGACGAAGAGATCCACCGAGGGTTCGAGGCGGCCAGGGCACTGGGCGCGGAAGCGATCACGGCATCGACGACGCTGCGCGTGGCGAAGCGTCTCGTGCCATTCGCGGAGAAGCATCGCACCCCTGTGGCCATGCACAACCATTCGCGGGTCGACGACCCGAACGAGTTCGCGACGCCGCAGAGCTTTGCCTCCGCACTGGCGATGTCGCCCCTGTTCCGCATCAACCTCGACATCGGCCACTTCACCGCTGCCGACTTCGACGCACTCGCGTTCCTCGAGGCACATCACGACAAGATCACGAACCTGCACCTCAAGGACCGGAAGAAGCATCAGGGCGACAACGTACCCTGGGGCGAGGGCGACACGCCGATCCGCGAGACGCTGGCGTGGCTGAAGCGCACGTCGTCGCCGATACGCGCTTATGTGGAGTACGAGTACGCGGGTACTCGCGGTCCCGTGGCCGAGGTCACGGCGTGTGCCGAGTTCGCGCGCGGGGTGCTGACGGCGTGACGCGCCGGCTCGGCATGGGCCTGGTTGGCCCCGGGTTCGTTGGCGCCCATCACATCGACGCCGTGCGGCGGCTCGGCTTCGTGGACGTCGTCGCCGTGGCCGCGAGCAGCGAGGTGTCCGCCGAGGCCCGGGCGCGCGCGCTGGGCGTGAGCAAGGCCTACGGCAGCTTCGAGGCGCTGGCGGCGGACCGAGCGGTGGACGTCGTGCACGTCACGACGCCGAACGCGCTGCACGGTGCGGTGATCGACGCCGCCCTCGCGCAGGGGAAGCACGTCGTCTGCGACAAGCCGCTGGCGACCACGGCCGGGGAGGCCCGCCGCCTCCGCGATGCCGCCCGGGCTGCGGGTGTCGTCCATGCCGTGACCTTCAACTACCGCGGCAACCCGATGGTCCAGCAGGCCCGCGCCATGATCGCGGCAGGCGACCTCGGGCCGTTGCACCTGATCCACGGGGCCTACCTGCAGGACTGGCTGCTCGAGGACACCGACTACTCGTGGAGGCTCGATCCCGCGCAAGGACAGAGCTCTGCGATGGCCGACATCGGCTCGCACTGGGGCGACCTCGCTCAACACGTGTCGGGGCAGCGCATCGAAGCGGTGCTGGCGCAATTGTCCACGGTGGTACCGACGCGGGTCAGGCCTGCCGGGGCCGTCCAGGCCTTCGCCGCGGCCGCGGATGGTGGCACGCGGGTGCCCATCACCAGCGAGGACCTGGCGACGGTGCTGCTGCGTTTCTCGGGCGGCGCAATCGGAGCGGTCACGGTGGGGCAGGTCTGCGCCGGCCACAAGAACGATCTGCGACTCGAAGTGTGTGGTCGCGGGGGTTCGCTCCGCTGGGTGCAAGAGTCGCAGAACGAGCTGTGGATTGGCGCACGGCGGCGGGGCAACACGATGCTCGCCAAGGATCCTTCGCTGATCGGGCCCGACGCAGCGCGCTACGCGCGGCTCCCCGGTGGTCACCAGGAAGGTTGGTCCGACGCGTTCTTCAACGTGATTCGCGACATCTACGCGATCATCGCGGACCCGGGCGCGATCGAGAGCCGGCAGCCCACCACCGTGGCGACCTTCAACGATGGGTACGCCGCCGCATGTCTGGTGGACGCGGTGCTCGGCAGCCACAAGGCGGGCGGAGTGTGGACCCAGGTCGATAAGTGAGACCAGGCCTTTCCGGACGCGTCACGAGCCCGTCGAGCCGGGCGCGGCCCCAGCCCACAGCCTCGTGACGTGACCCGAAGCGAGAATCAGTGCGGATGACGAACGCCGTCGCTAGCCCTGCCCCGGGGCGCGCCCGCCGCGCTCGCGCATCCGCGAGGCGCGTTCCTTCATGCGGGTCTGCGCCTGCGTTCGAAGCTCCTTGGCCTTGGCCTGCTGCTCGGCCGTCAGGAGGCTGAAGACCTCCTGATGCACCTTCGCCCGCAGCACCGCGGCGTCGGCCTGGATCGCTGCGACATCGGCGCTCCGCGCACGAATGGCCGATTCGTCGACGCTGTCTGCACTCACCACGGCGTCCAGTCCTTCATGCGCCGCACGGAGCCGATTGCCGATCTCCGTGAACTCGGCCTGGTGGGACTGCATGACAGCCCGGAACTGCTCGCGCTGGGCATCGGTGAGGTCCAGCTGCCGCAACCCGTATCCCAGCTCGCCGAGCATGCCGAACCGCCCACCCGGCCCGGGCCCGAATCCGCGGCCCCCGGGGCCGCCAGGCCCCATCCGCCGCAGTGGGGGGCCGCCCTCGGGCGGAACGTCCTGCGCGAACATCGGGGTCAAGGCCACAGTCGACACCGCGAGCACGCCCGCGGCCAACGTCACTCGAAGCAAGGTCTTCATGTCTGAGGTTCTCCTTCCGTTCCCTGCTTGATGAGACGGGATTATCGTGGCGGCGCCGTGGCCCCGCTGTGAAAAATGTGTGGCAACTGATCCGCGCGCTGCCGGCCGCCGTCGTATGTGGTACGAATGGCGCAGGGACGCGCCTCATCCGTCACCCATGCCGCACGCGCTCATCGTCGAAGACGACGCTCACATCCGGGATTTGATTGCGCTCCACCTCGGTCTCGAGGGCCTGGAGACCTCGGCCGTCGCGGATGGGCGCGAGGCCTTGGATCGGCTGGGCTCGACGGCGTACGACCTGGTCGTCCTCGACCTGATGCTCCCCGGCGTGGACGGCATCGCCATCGTCCGCGCGGTTCGCCGGGGCGGGCCCAACCAGGATGTCCCGGTGCTGATGCTGACGGCGCGGCGCGAAGAGAGCGACAAGGTACTGGGATTGGAGAGCGGCGCTGATGACTACCTCACCAAGCCGTTCGGCATGCGCGAGATGGTGGCGCGCGTCCGTGCCCTGCTGCGTCGCCCACGTGCTTCCCAGATTGCGGCGGCGGCGCTGGCCACCGAACCGACCTCCGCGTCGGATCGGCCGGTTCACGTGCACGGCATCGAGATCGACCCGGCTCGGCGCCGAGTCCGCGTTCGCGGGGACGAAATCGATCTCACCGCGCAGGAGTTCCGGTTGCTGCACTTGCTGGCCTCTCATCCGGGCATCGTCTTCAGCCGCGAGGCGCTGCTCTCGAGGGTGTGGCCGGACCACACTTACGTCACGCTGCGAAGCGTGGACACGCTGGTGAAGCGACTCCGACGGCGCGTCGAGCAGACGCCGGCGGACCCCTCGCTCATCCTGACCATCTGGGGCAGCGGGTACAAGTTTGCCGATGTCTGACTTCCCAGCGCTCCCACGCCGCCGCTGGTTGAGCAGCCTCTACTGGCGCATCGGCCTCGGCTTCATCGTCTTGCTGGCGATGATGCTGGCCGCGCAGGCGGCGTCATTCGTCTGGATTGCGGTGCAGACCGAGCAAGGTCAGCCCGAGCGCGTCGGGCAGGACTTCGCGGAGCTCGTCGCATCCGAATTCGAATCGGCACTGCAGCGGGATCCGTCCCTCGATCTCAAGCAGTACGCCGCGAGCAGGCTGGCGGGCTTTCACCGGCCCGCGTTCGTGATCTTCCCCGACGGTGTGGTGCTCGGCCCACCCGGGGTCGAGGTACCGCCGGGGCTCGAGCGCATGGCCGCACTCCGTCGAGGACCGCGTGGCCGTGAGCGCCCGTTTGGTCCTCCGCCGGGCAGGGAGGCAGGAGCGCCTCCTCGCCGCGAGGGCGGTCCGCCCCGGCCGGGCGATGCGTGGGAGCGTCGCCCCCGCGGCGATGGCCCGTTCGGCCCGCCACCCGGTGCACCGCCGATGTTCGGCCGGCGCCGGCTGGCGACCGCGCCTGTCCGATCGGGAGACGAGGTGGTGGCCGTCATCTTCGTGTCGCCAGTACTCGGTGTGCGCCGGATCACCGAGGAGCTGGGGCCCTGGCTCGCCATCGGCGCGGTGCTCCTCCTGCTTGGCGGCACGGCCGTGGCCGCACTGCTGGTGTTTCGTCCCGCGCACGCGCAGTTGCGCGCGCTCGAAGATGCGGCGCGGCGGTTCGGCGAGGGCGATCTCGCGGCTCGTGCCCCGACGACTGGCGGCGACGAGGTGGCGGCGGTGGCGCACGCCTTCAATCGAATGGCCGACGATCTCGCGGCCCGCCAGCAGCAGTTGTCCGAAGCCGATCGCGCCCGCCGGCAGTTGCTCGCCGATGTGTCGCACGAGCTGATGACGCCGCTGACGGCCATTCGCGGTTATGCCGAGACGCTGACGCTGCCGCAGTTTGGTCCGAGCGCCAACGACGGCCAACGCTACGTGCGAATCATCCAGGAAGAAGTGGACCGGATCGAGCGGCTCGTGGGCGATCTGCTCGACCTGGCCAGGTTCGACGCTGCGGGCATCACGATGGTCTCAGAGTCCGTGGCCGTGTCGGAGCTGTTCGATCGCGTGGTGGCGCGACACGAGCAGACCGCGCGGGAGAAGCAGGTGACCATCCACGTGGCCTTGCCCGACGAGGAAATGGAAGTGCGGGGCGACGGGCGGCGCCTCGAACAGGCGCTGCAGAACCTGGCGTCGAACGCGCTCCGGCACACGCCGGCCGGCGGCCGGATCACCCTGGTCGCGGAACAGGCACCGGAGGTCACCCGGATCCGCGTCACGGACACCGGCGTGGGCATCGCGCCGGAGCACCTGCCACACATCTTCGATCGCTTTTACAAAGCCGATCCGTCTCGCTCGGCATCGGGCTCCGGCCTGGGGTTGTCGATCGTCAAGGCGATTGTCGAGCGCCACGGCGGAAGGGTCTCGGCACGCAGCGCGGCCGGTGAGGGCACCGCCTTCGAGATCGAGCTCCCACGCTAGGGACACGAAGACCACGAAGGAGGTGTTACGCGGGCTGCACCTCGTGCACGCGCCGGGAGGCCACGCTCAGGAGACCAGCAAAGACGGACTGCAGCAAGGCCGTCTCGTCCGACAGCACCTCGAAGAGATCGGTGCGCGTGAAGCGCAGGGCCGTGCCATCGGTCTGGCCCGAGACCGTCGCCCCCAGCGGCTTCCCGCTCAATGCCTGGAACATCCCGACGACGTCTCCGGAGTCGGCGGTCTGGGTGCGGCCGTCCGGCGTGGCGACAGCGAGTGTGCCGTTCAGGACGACGAGCATCGATGGCTCGATCGTATTGGCCAGGGGATCCGCACCGGCCTTGAACGTGACGGGCCTGGCGGAGGCGGCCAGCCGCAGCAGTTGCGTGCCCGTGGCGGCCTTGAGCAGGGGGCTTGACTGCAGGAGCAGCACGCGGTCCACGGCCTGCAGGCCGCCGGTTGCCACCTTCCGCTGCAGTTCAGGGGCGAGGTCGCCGGGCAGGAGCACCGGAGCCGAGAGCGCGGCGTGGCCCTCGATCAGCCATCGCATCATGCCTTCGGCCAGCTCCACGTTCTCGGCCAGGAGCGACAGGAACTCTTCGGTGCCGATTGAGAGACAGATCGTCGGCTCGAGGGCGCGGACGCTGACCCGCATGGGGTGTCCTTCGAGGATCTCCTCGAAGGCCAGCGGCGAGGGCGCTGCTCGCAGGTCTGGCGGGCCTGACGGCGTCGTCACCTCGACGCGGCCATCGAGCACGAACTGCAGCGTGCTGGGCGAAGAGCCACGCGCGTAGAGCGTTCGCCCGGCCTCGTGGCGCACCTGGCCGCCCAGCCCGGCGATTCGGAACAGCTCGTCAACGTAGGTGAAGTCGAAGAGCGGAAGGCGCCGCAAGGTGTCGACAAGCACCACCGTCGGCAGCGGCTCCTGCCACAGCTTTCGCCGGCGGTCGGCCGGCATCCGCGATGCCGCCAGAGCCCAGGACGCGGCCTCGAATACGTGCCAGTCGCGCGGATCGCGATGTGCGAGCACGTGCTCGAGATCGCCTGACAGCGACGCCAGCCCGCGCTCCTCGACCAGGAGGATGGCCGCCGACGCCACGACCTGGTTGTCGTCGTGGATGAGCTGAGCCACCGTGTCCTCGAGGTCGCGCGCGCGGGTCCGGTAGATGACGTTGCCGCGGCGCACGCGCTCGTCGGCGGGCATGTCGTCGACGAGCAGCATCACGCGGCGGCGGACTTCGCCGGTGAGCATGTTGTCGAGCAGTTCCACCGCGTTCGTGCGATGCCGGGCATCGGTGGAGCGAAGGGCGGTGGCGACGACCGAGATGTCCCCCGGCGGGAGAATCAGGCCGAGCAACTGGAACACCCGGTTCATCGCGCGCTCGCGCTTCTCGCCGAGCACCCTGGCCAGGAGGCACGACGAGCTGACCGACCCGGTCACGAACAGGTTGGTGTAGAGCGTCAGGGCCTCGAAGGCGCGGCCGGCCTCGGCCACCACGTGCCGCTCGATCGCCGGACGATCGATCGCGAGCTCCGGATTCTCCCGGCGGATCCGCTCGAGGGCGGTGACCGCCTTGAAACGCAGGAAGCCGTCCGGGGCGTCAAGTACCGAGAGCAAGGCCTTGACCGACGCCTCGCAGGGAATGCGGGCAAGTGTCGAGGGCACGTGACGGCGGACCCAGAGGTCCTCGTCGTTGTCGCCCAGGAAGTAGGCGAGCGTCGGCACCACGGCCTCGCCATAGCCAACCAGCACCTTGCGCGCTGGTTCCTTGAGGCGCCGGTTACGCATCAGCCCGATGAGCGTGGGCACGTAGAGGAAGTCGTCGCCTTCGATGGTGCCGGCGCTGTTCACCGCCGCGCGTGCGACGTGGTAATTGTCGTCGTAGAGCAGCGGCACCAGCAGTGAGCGGAAGCGCGGGTTGGTGACCAGGCCGAGTGCCCGGGCCACCTGCCGGCGCAACTCGGCGGATGATTCGCGCGTGTCCGCGGCGAGCCGCTTCAGTGTCTCCTCCGCGCGATCCACGTCCGCGGGCAGGTCGCTCGCGGCCAGCGCCGCGGCCGCCGTGACCACGAGGTTGGGATCGTGATGGTCGAGATAGGGCCGCATCACGTCTACGGCGGCTTCACCGCGCAAGGTCGCGAGCGCCCGCGCGGCGGCCAGCCGCACTTCGCCGTCTTCGTCGCCGAGCGCGCGCTCCACGCCCGGCAGCCACCGCTCGGCATCGGCCGGGTTCGTGTAGCGGGCCAGCCTGAGCGTGCGGGTGCGCACTTCCGGAGAGTCGTGCCGCAGCAGGAGCGGCGTCACCAGCTGCCGCTTGTCGAGCGCGTCGAGCATGTCGATCGCGTAAATCACCCGTCGCGGCTCGACGTGAGCGAGCTCGGCCAGCAGGGTCTCGATCGAGGAGAGGTCGGCGGACTCGAGACGCAGCTCCGCAGGCCGGACATCCTGCTGCTCGATGCTCCGGCGGAACGCCCGCATGTACTCACGGCGCGCGTTCAGGGCGAATGCGCCCCACACGATCATCATCGTGATGCTGGCGTAGCTCAACTGCCGCCACTCGAGCCCGAGGCCCCACGGCTGCACCAGCACCAGCAGGATGAGCGCGCCAACGCCCTTGGCCAGCCGGTCGACGGTGACGTCGATGAACGGCTTGGCCTGGTACTTCATGTCCACGGGCAAGGGCAGGAACAGGATCTCCCGCGTGGTCTTGTCTACGGTATAGCGCAGCGACGTGTCGGCCACGCGAGCCGCGCCGGAGGTCCAGAGCGCCCCGGAGAGCAGCATCAGCAGCCCGGTCGCCGAGTCCACGACCGGGATGATCAGCAGGGCGAAACCGATGCCGAGGTATCGATGGATGCGGCTGGTGAGGGTGATCTGGATGACGAAGCCGATGAGCGACGTGTAGGCGACGACCTGCGACAGGAAGGCGGTGACGGCGCCGACGTTGGCCGCGCCCTTCTCCTGCGCCGCCGCCATGTTGAGCTGCTGCTCGATGATCGCCGCGCCGATGGCGGCAAAGCCGATCACCATGGCGATGGTCTGCAGGTGGCGCGACGAGCGCAGCATGCGAATGGCTTCGGACCCGCTCACCCCGGCTTCCTCGCCGGTCTTGCTCGCGTCGCTGCGACCCGCGGTGGGCTCCCGACGGACGATGTAGGCCACGGTCAGCGTGCAGGCGGCGAGGGTCGCCGCGCTCACCAGCAGTACCGAGTTGGTCCCGATCTGCTGGACCACCGCCGAGGTCAAGGTCGCCCCGGCAAACCCGCCGAGACTGGCGCCCGCGCCGATGAAGCCGAAGACGCGCTTGGCCTGTCGCGGGTCGTATACGTCGTTGGCCAGCGTCCAGAACTGGCTGATCAGCAGGATGCCGATAATCAAGCCAAAGAGGTAGAAGCCCACCGCAACGGTGCGGTTGTTGGGGAGCCTGCCGAAGAGCAGGTAGAACGCGCTCATCGCCAGGACGATGGACCCCAGCGTGAGGGGGATCATCCACCGGCGGGGCGCCATGCTGATGGTCCGCGTGTAGCCCTGCATGATGAAGCCGATGACGATACCCGCGCCGAACTGAATCCAGGGCAGGTTCTCGGCCCCGAGCTTCTCGATGAACAAGCCCCGGGTGACCGGCTTGATCATGTTGTAGCCGGCCATCGCCAGGAACGAGTAGAGGAACATCAGCAGGACGGTGGTGGTTTCGCCATCACGGAGCTGCACGAGGGGCCGGAGCAGGCGGGCAAACACTTGCGCCGATTCTACAGCATCGGGATCGGCGGCTCAGCGCCTCGGATCCGGTCGGGCGTCCGGCTGTCTCCTGCGGGGCACAATGGTCCCGGGCGGGGTAAACTCACGCTACCCCCTCTGGCATGCTGCACCTGCTCCACCGCCTTCTCGGCATGAACCACCGCGAGCTGCGCCGCTCGCTGCCCCTCTTCGGCTACCTGTTCCTCACCATGGCGGGCTCGGTCGCCAGCAAGGCGGCGCGGGATGCCTTGTTCCTCGAGCGGTTCCGGGCCGCGGACCTGCCCTACGCCGACATCGCGATTGCAGTCATTGTCGGCGTCGTGGTGTCCGTGTACATCCGAGCCGGGGAGCGCCTGAACCTCCGTAACCTGCAGGTCGCCAGCCTCCTCGCCTTCGCGGTCTCGGCGCTCGGCTTCTGGTGGTGGTCCACCGTCCCGGGCGGCGAGAGCCCGACGCTGTTCGTGCTGATCTACGTGTGGGTGGGGGTCTTCTCGGTGCTGGGGCCCGCCCAGGTCTGGACGCTGGCGAACTTCGTCCTCACCACACGCGAGGCGAAGCGGACGTTCGGCCTGATCGGCAGCGGCGCCATTCTGGGATGGATTGTTGGCGGGTTGGCCACGCGACTGGCGGTGGGCCGGTTCGGCACCGAGATCATGCTGCTGCTGACGGCGGCATTACAGATCGTCTGCGTCGCGCTCGTGCTGCAGATCTGGCATCGGCGGCCGGCGTCCGTCCGCTCGGAGGGCCCCGCGGGCGCGGACGGCAACGGCGGGGTCACCAACGCGCTCGAGATCATTGCCGGCTCGAGATATCTGAAGGCCATCGGCGCGGTCATCCTGCTGTCCTCCCTGGCCACCACAGTCGAGGCCTGGCAGTTCAAGGCCATCGCCAAGGCCGCGATCCCGGATACCGACGCGCTGACAATGTTCTTCGGCACGTTCAACATGGTGGCTGGCGTCACCTCGCTGGCGCTGCAGCTGCTGCTCACGGGCCGCGCGCTCCGCCGCGGCGGCGTGGGCCTGACCCTGTTCATCGTTCCGGTCGCGCTGACCCTGACTTCGGTGGGCGTGCTTGCCACCGGTACGCTGATCGCGGCCACCCTGCTGCGCGCCAGCGACCAGGTGCTCCGTTACTCGGTGGACAAGGCGACCGTCGAGCTCTTGTATCTACCTGTTCCGGCCAGCCAGACCTTCGTCGTCAAGTCGTTCATCGACACGGCCGTCTACCGGATGGGTGATGGGCTCGGTGGGCTGGCGGTCCTCGTCTTCGCCAACGCGCTCGGCTGGAGCCCGGTGGATATGGCCTGGGTCTGCCTGGTGCTGCTCGGCGGGTGGATCGCCGCCGCCTTCGTCGCGCGGCGCGAATACGTGGAGAACCTGCAGGACAGCATCCATCAGCACCGCCTCGACGCCGAGCGCGACACCGCGCCGGTGCTCGAGCGGGCGGCCACCGAGATGCTCACCGCGAGGCTGGGGGGCGATACGCACGAGATTGTCTATGCGTTGAGCCTGTTCGAGATGGCGCATGACCGCGCCATTCATCCGGCGGTGCGGGGCCTGCTCAAGCATCCCGTGCCCGAGGTTCGCCGCCGCGCGCTCGCGCTGCTCTCCAAGGCGGACGACCTGTCGGTACGGGAGCATGTGCAGCACATGCTCCGGGATCCGGACTTGGAGGTGCGCACGGAAGCCCTGCTCTACCTGACCGAGCACAGCAACGTCGACCCGCTGGCCAGCATCGAGTCGGTGGGGGACTTCGAAGACTTCTCGATTCGCGCCTCGATGGTCGCCTTCCTCGCGCGGCCCGGCCGCGCGCAGAACGTCGAAGCCGCGCGCCTGATGCTGGCCAAGATGGTGGAGGAGACGGGCCCCGACGGCTCTCGAACTCGACTCGAGGCCGCGAGGCTCGTCAGCTTCCTGCCCGACCTGTTCGATCGCGAGCTGCGCGTGCTGCTCCAAGACGATGACATCGAGGTGGCGAAGGCCTCGATCCTGGCCGCGTCGCGGCTGAACAAGCGCATCTTCGTGGGGCGCATCATCGAGCGCATGCAGGAGCCCGGCCTCGTGGCGACGGCGGTCGAGGCCCTGGCCGCCTTTGGCGATCGGATCGTCGGCACGCTGCGCGATGCGCTCGTCGACGCCGAGATGCCCGCCGATGTCCGCCGCGAGATTCCGGGCGTGCTGCAGGCCATCGGGTCGCGGGCCGCCCAGGCCGTCCTCACCGAGAGCGTGCTCGACAAGGACGTGGTGCTTCGCTACCGCTGCATCGCGGCGCTGAACAAGCTGGGACAGCTCCACCCCGATCGGCCGGTGGACCGGAAGATCATCGAATCCGTACTCGCGGCCGAGATTCTCGGCCATTACCGTTCCTATCAGGTGATGGGTACGCTGGCCCGCTCGCTGTCAGACTCCGGGGAGCCGGTGCGGCAGGGGCTGCGCGAGTCGATGGAAAAGGAGACGGAGCGCATCTTCCGCCTCCTCAAGATGCTGTACCCCGAGCACGATCTGCACAGCGCCTACGTCGGGTTGCAATCGTCAGACCCGATGGTCCACGACAACGCCCTCGAGTTCATCGACACGATCCTCCCCCCCGAGATGCGGGCCGTGCTGATGCCGATCATCGACCGCGACGTGTCGATCCGAGATCGCATCCAGCGCGCCAACCAGCTGCTGGGCTCGACGCTCGTCGGACGTGATGAGGCCGTCGAGGTGCTGACGCAGAGCGCCGATCCGTGGCTGCGCTCGTGCGCGGCGTATACCATTGGCGAGCTGCACCTGCACCGCTTCGTGCCAGTCCTCGAGGAGTGGGAACGCGATCAGGATCCGCTGCTCCGCGCCTCGGCGCAGGAAGCGCTCCAGAAACTGAAGGAGGCGGCCACGATCACGAGTGGGGACATCGTGATCTAACCCCTCAGCTCACTTGAGTGGTCGTTCCGATTGCTCGCTGATCAGATGGAATGGGCGCATACGACCGGGAGGCTGGGCTGATGGCATCGTCAGCTGAAGTGAAATTGTGGGGTTAACCCTCAGCTCACGTAGCGATCGTTCCAGAATGGCGCTCCGGCGGGTTGCGATCACTCCGGAGCGGCGATGGCGATGGCGCCGGGGTAACTGGCGAGATCCACGCCGGCGAGATCCTTCGAGTAGATGGCGGTGGTCACGCCCGAGCGCTTCAACTGCTGGAACTCCGCGGCCGTCGGCAGCCGCTCGTAACACGGCATGCGCGAGTAGAACATGCAGCTGACCGCGTCCGGAGCATTGAAGAGCACCGCCGGGCCCGGTCCGAGTCGCCCGTCGAGCTGGCGCAACACCTGGGTATCGGCCGGCGAGCGATCCCTGGCCTCCAGGGGGCCGGTCGGCTCCAGCAGGTAGCGCCCGGGCAGCACCAGCAGCAGCGCGAGCGCAACGACCCTGAGCCAGGCGAGGCGCACCGTTGCCGCCGTACGGTTGCGGAGCCAACTCCAGAATCCGGCCGAGATCACGAACAGCGCCGGCGCGGCCAACATCACCAGGTTCGGTAGCTTCGTCGCCGACGCGGAAAAGATGGCATAGGGCAGCACCAGCCAGACCGCCAGCACGCGTAACCGAGGGTCCTGGTCGGCGCGCGTGAGCATCCACCCGAACCAGAGGATGGCGAGCGGCAAGAGCTCGCCGAAGAAACGGGGGCCGTCGGTCAGATAGGTCCACCACGGTCCGCCCTGGCCCTCGAGCGGGTCGGTCAGGTGATTCAGCGTGTACGCCCACTCATGCGCCGACTCATTGGGAAAGGCGTACCTGAGATACAGGAACCACGGCACCGCGACGAGCGCGGCCGCCGCGCTCGCCACCAGGACGGTGAGGACCCGATGGCGCGACGCACGGTGCGGCACCACCGCCAGCAGCGCCAGTGGCAAGAGTCCCGGCAGCGACTTGGTAAGGATGGCGAGGCCGGCGACCAGACCGCAGGCCGTTGCGGTGTACCGGTCGCGGCGCCGGATACGCGTCAACACGATCAAGGCGCCAAGCTCCACGAGAAGGATCAGCAGCGTGTCGACGTGATCAGCGACACGCCGCCCTGCCACCAGGCTGACCAGGAATCCGTTCACGGCGTGGAACCCGGCGGCGATCAGGCCGGCGCTTGACCCGAAGACGCTGGAGCCGATGAGGTAGGTGAGGCCGACGGCCGCTACTCCCCATACGATGCTGGGCACCCGCAGCGCCAGCTCATTGACGCCGAATAGCGCGTAGCTCGCGGCAATCGACCACAGGGCGAGGGGCGGCTTGTGCAGCCAGACGTGCGCTGTTTCCCACTGCGACGAATCGGCATCAGCATGGTCGGTCGGGTAGAGCGCTGGCTTCAGTGGGTCGTCGAGCATGCGCTTGGCAACGAGCGCATGGAATCGCTCGTCCCAGGCGTGAAGGCTCCACTGCCATGAGGCGTCGATGCGCAGGGCGGCGGCGACCAACAGGACGAGCGCCAGGCGCATGCCGTGCGGCAACCGGCCGGACGCGGCGATTCCAAGCGACACCGCGCAAACCGCGATGGTCGCGATCGACCAGTGATCGTAGGGAAGGTGCCACACGGCTAGCCCGGTCCGATGGCCTCGGCCGCCGGCGAGTCGGGCCACCGAGGGACGGGACGGGCAACGTAACCGGCGTGCGCGAGACGGCTCTGGAAGAGCGCGGTCTGCGACGCCATGAACTGCAGCCTCACCATGACGCGCAGCACGATGTACGCCTGTCCCACGGCGAAGGCCCCGAGGCCCGAACCCGCTCCAGGCGCGGCGAGGTAATAGGCACCGGCTACGAGGATGGCGAGTCCCAGATTCATCAGGTACAGGGTCAACGTCCTCCGGGGATGCCGCGCTACGAAACGGCCGCCCGCCGCCAGTGCGCCGAGCATGCTCCGTCGATCCTCGACGACCGCTCGGATTTTTGCGTAGTCGAACAGCACGTTCACCCCGCACACCAGCGCGGTGAACAGCGCATAGAACGCGAGCCGGACAGAAAACGCCTGTCGCTCCACCGCGAGGTTGCGGGTCCAGTCCACGTACCAGTCGTCGAACAGCCACCGGTGCACGGTGCCGAAGAGGAACAGATAGATCGGCGCGGCGATCGCGGCCAGCCGAAGGAACCGCCAGAACCACACGCCACAGGCCGAGAAGAACGCGCCGGCTCCGACGACACGGTCGCGGGCCAGCCGATCCAGCAGCCCGCCGGACAGGAAGAGGCTGAGCAGCAGTTGCGCACCGACGAGGGCGCCGAGCACCGGTGTCAGCTCTTTGTGATCGGCGAGGCGGCCGAGGTTGTCGAGCACGGCGGCGAAACCGAGGACGGCGGGCACGAACGTCTGTCCGAGGCCGGTCGCCTGCGCGAGGAACTCGTTCCACCAATCGAAGTTCACCACGGCCGCGGCCGAGTCGGCCATCAGGCTCGAGCCGAGATGGTCTTCGATGAGCGCGTGGACCACGACGGCCGGGCCGATCGCCAGGCCCAGGGTGGACAGCCAGAGACTGGCGACGAGCGACGGCGCGCGTCGGACCCGGCCGAGCCCGTCTCTGAACGCATCCATCATCGTGTCTGCCCGTCGCTCACACAAAAAACGCGTAATCCATCAGCAGATCCTGCAGCCAGACCACCCACTTGAGCGTCCAGCGGTCGGCGGCCTCGCGACTCTTGGGACGCAACGTGATGCTGTTGTTGGTGTAATTCACGTCGAGCAGGAGCACACGGTCGGGATCCACCTGCACCGAAACGGCCCGGGTGGGTTTTTCGTAGAAATACGTCTGCCACCGCGCCTGACCATCCCAGCGTTCGCGGGCCTGCTCGCCATTCTCGAAGGTCACGAGCACATCCACCGGGAAGCGCGCGTCGCCAATCCGGCGCACGACCACCGTCGTGCGGAACTTCGTCTCGTCCGTGGTCTCATGGAACGTGAGCGGGGCGCTCTGGCTGGCGTCGACGAAGCCGCGCGACCCGATGGCGCTCGTCTCGAGCCGCTCGGCGGCGTAGTCGAACACGTTGGCGCTGCCGTAGGCCTCCTCGAAGAACCAGTTGAGGTCCTCGCGGGTCTCCTCGTTGAGGGTCGCGAAGAAGTCCGCGGGTTGAGGGTGCTTGAAGCGGTAGCGATGGAAGTAGGTGGTGAGCGCCTGTCGCAGCCGTTCCCAGCCCAGCATTCGCTCCAGCGTGTGCAGCCACAGCGCGGTCTTGGCGTAGGTGATCTCCGCGTGCGTCCCCGGCCAGTACAAGTAGCTGGGCGTGGCCGGCGCATCGCGGGTCGCGGCCCGACGGTAGTCGTTCAGCAGATTGCCGTCGGTCGCGCGCGAAAGCGGGATGTCGCGGTACTGCCACGGGATGAAGCCGCCGAAGAACCGCTGGACGTGGTAGTCCGGCCTGAAAGCTTCGTCCAGCACCCGCGCCTCGGAGAACGTGTTGAGGCCTTCGTCCATCCAGGCCGAGGTCACTTCGTTGTTGGCGACGATGCCATACCAGAACTGATGACCGGCTTCGTGCACAGTGACGCCCTCCGGCGTGCTGCTGCTCTGGGGAGCCAGCCACCGCGTTCCAGCGGTGAAGAGTGTCGGGTACTCCATGCCACCGGACCCGCTCTGCCACGCCGGATCGACAATGGTGATTTGGGGATAGGGGTAGGCGCCGAACCACTCACCGTAGTACTTGAGCGCGGCCGCCGTCGCCGCAAAATGGCGATCCTCCTGGCCGCGGTGTTCCGGCTGCAGCAGGAGCCGCATGGTGACCGGCGGCAGCGTCGGATGCTCGAACCGCTCGACCTGCTCGATGAAATCAGGGCTCGTCGTCCAGGCGAAGTCGTGCACGTCGTCCTGCGCGTAGCGGTGGACGGTGGTGCCGTGGTCGGTGTCGGTTTGCGATACCTGACGGCCGGTGGCCCCGACGATCCATCCGCGAGGCACGGTCAGGCGGACGTCGTAGCTGCCGAAGTCGGCGTAGAACTCGGTGTTGGCGAAGAACTGCCGCGCCACCCAGCCATCGCCCTCGAACACGCCGAGCTTCGGGAACCAGTGCGCGAGGAAGAAGTAGTTGCCGATCGCGCCGGTCCGAGAGAAGGTGCGCGGCACCTGGGCGCGCCACGCCACCTGCAAGCGGACGGTCTGGCCTGGCTCGATGCCCACCGGCAGGTCGGCGGCGGCGAGCGAGCGATCCGCGGTGTTCTGATCGATCGGCTGGATGTAGCGGAACCCGGGCAGCAGGTCCGCACCCGGCGTGCCGTCCGGGTTGATCAGCCGCAGTTCGGTGACCTGCTGCCAGCCGAAATCCGCCGCCGGACGGTCGAAGAGCTCCTCCTCGAGCCCGGCGAGCTTCAGCTGTTTGAGCCACGTCGACTCGGTATTGCGCCAGGCGTTCCAGTACAGGTGCAGTCGTATCGAGTAGGCCGGCTTGCCGCCGGGATTTCGCCACGTGACGATCTCGCGACCGGTGAGCGTACGAGCGCCGGTATCCAGCGTGGCGTCGATGCTGTAACTGGCTGTCCGGGGCGCGAAGCCCACAGGCTCCTGTGCCCGCACTGCCTCCGAAGATGGGAGGGCGATCGCCGAGGCCGAGAGCGTCGCCATCAGCCACCATGTCCGTCGGGATCTCATGCCGGTTCGCTGCTCATCCTACACCGTGCCTCCGCGCGTCGCGACAGCGATGGGTATACTCCCAAGGATGACCACACGTCGTGAGTTCGTGCAGGCCACGATCGCTGCGTTGGGCGCCCTGGGCGTGCCGCACGAGCTGTGGGCGCTGCAGAGCGGTGAGGAGCTGGTGCGATTCACGGACTACACCGACGACTTCAAGGTCGAGGCCCAGGCCGCGAACCCCACCGTGCGCTGCATGGATCTGCGGACGCTCACGAGCTGGGCAACGCCCAACGAGGACTTCTATGCCTTCCATCAGACTGTGACGCCGAAGGTCGATGCGGCCACCTTCCGGCTCCGCGTGGGCGGACTGGTGGAGCGGCCGCGGGAGCTGCCGCTTGTCGAGATCATGGCGCGACCCGACGCCCGCGACGAGTCGGTGACCCTCGAGTGCTCTGGCAACTCGACGCGGCCGACACGAATGGGGGGCTTGCTCAGCAACGGCGTGTGGCGGGGCGTGCCGCTCGCGGCGGTGTTGAAGGAATGTGGGATCAAGCCCGAGGCGCGCGAGGTGGTGTTCCTCGGCGCGGATCTGGAGAAAGAGAAGAAGTTCCAGGCCGGTAACCGAGAGTACACGTCGCCGCATGGACGGAGCGTGTTCGTGCAGGATGCTCTCAATCCCGATGCGCTGCTGGCGTTTCAGCTGAACGGGCAGCCGCTGCCGCCGAAAAACGGCTTTCCCCTGCGCCTGATCCTGCCCGGATGGTACGGCATGACGCAGATCAAGTGGTTGTCGCGTATCGAGGTGATCGATCGCCGGTACGAGGGCCAGCACCAGGTTCGCAATTACCTCAGCCTTCGCGCCGTCGACACGCCGGAAGGCCCGATCTGGCTCGACCAGTCCATCAGCAAGACTCACCTGAAGTCGCTGGTTGCACGCGTGGTGCGTCGCCGGAGTGAGGCGGGCTGGACGTATCGAATCGCCGGACCGACGTGGGGCGGGCAGACGCGGATCGACCGCGTCGAGGTCCGGATCGACGACGGCGCGTGGCAGCCGGCGAAGCTCGATCCGGCGAAGGGCCGGTATGCGTGGCGTCTCTGGGCCCTCGAGGTGAACGACCTCGCCCCGGGGCCGCACACCGTCGTGTCGCGGGCGATCGACGCGGAGGGATCGGCTCAACCGATCGCCGAGGAGCGACGCACGCGCCTCGCGAGCGGGCGCGAAGACAACACCCAGTGGGTGCGTGAGATCGAGGTCCTCTGACCCCTCAACTCACTTGAGTAGTCGTTCCGACTGTTCGCTGATCGAGTGGAAACCGGCGCAATTGACCGGGAGTCTGGGCTGACGGCATCGTCAACTCAAGTGGATCCCGACGCCTGATCGCTAAATCAGCCCGAGCCGCTGCCGCTTGAGGAACAATCCCTTGCGTGAGAGGCCGAGCATCTGCGCCGCGCGTTCGACGTTGCCACCGCACTGGTCGAGGGCCTGCGCAATCAGCACCCGCTCCAGGTGCTCGACGGCAGCGGAGAGCGGCTGATCGGTGCGCACGAGAAGCTCCGCTTCATTGAGATCGCGGGCCGCGCGCTGCGGCCGGCGCACTCCGATCTCCGGCGACAGATGTTCAGGCATTACCAGTGCGCCGGGCTCGACGAGCGCGATCAGGCGGTGCAACTCGTTGGCCAGCTGACGGGCGTTGCCGGGCCAGTGATAGAGCGTGAGGAACTCCAGGGCTTCGTCCGAGAACCGGATCGGCTCGCGCTGATGCTCGCGCGCAAAGCGCTCGACCAGGGTTCGCACCAGCAAGGGCACCTCTTCCCGTCGCTCGCGCAGCGGCGGCACCTTCAGGCGGACGACATGCAGGCGGTAGAACAGGTCCTCGCGGAAGCGGCCCTCGGCGACGAGCCGATCGAGGTCGGCGTTGGTGGCCGCCACCACCCGCACGTTGACGTGAAGCGGGCGGGTTTCTCCGATCGGCAGAATCTCTCCGGACTCGAGAAACCGGAGCAGCTTGGGCTGCAGATCCAGGGGCATCTCGCCGATCTCGTCGAGGAAGAACGTCCCGCCCTCGGCGCCGCGGATCAGTCCCGGGTACTCTTGTGTGGCGCCGGTGAAGGATCCCCGCCGGTAGCCGAACAGCTGGCTGTCGAGCATGTCGCGGGGCAAGGTCGTGCAGTTGAACGGCATGAACGGGCCGTCCCGCCGTGTGCTGGCCTGGTGCAGGGCCCGGGCGAAGACCTCCTTGCCGCTCCCGGTCTCGCCCGTGATCAGCACCGTCACGTCGCTCCGGGCGACGCGGCGGGTGATCTTCACCAGGTCGGCCATCACCTCCGAAGCGTGGACCAGCCCGAGCTGTTCTTCGGGTGACTGCTCCGGCCAGAGGGCGGCGCGTTCCCGCTCCTCCTGTCGCATTCGCGCCAGCGTCACGGAGGCGTGCACCAGGCGCTCGACGGCCTGAAGCGTACTGCGGGCGGCCGGGCCGGGGCAGGCCTCGACGCGGAGCGCGTAGTGCCGGACGCCGAGGCTGCCCAGTGGGATGTTGGTGCCGTAGGGCGAGACGGCGCGAGCTGGCGTCGATCGCTCGTGGCCGTGGTCGACGATGCGCCTGGCGCCGGTGTGATCCTCTTCGAGCAGGAAGGCGGAGGCGCAGGCGCGGGCCTTCTGGAGAAGGGTGAGGGCTTCGGCGCCGAGCAGCGGCGGATGCTTCGCCAGGTAGGTCAGGGCGGCGGAGGTTTCGACGGCTCGGGCGGGCGCGACGGCTTCGCGCGGACCGCTGACGGCGGACCCGGTACGATCGCCGGGTGGCAGGCCGGCGAGGCGGCGCGTCTGATCCCGGGCGGTGCGGTGGCCGAGGGCGTCGAAGATGCGGATGGCCCGTTCGAAGTGATCGTGCGCGGCGCCCCGGTCGTCGACCGCGAGACAGCCCGCGACGCGCGAGGCTTCGGCGACGATGTCGAGGGCGGGGTCGGGATTCTGCTGGAGGGCGGTGGCGAGCAGGGTGGCGCCGTCGAGGGGCCGTCCACAGGCGCCGAGGGCCTCGGCGGTGATGAGCTGCATGCGGACGAGGAGGTTGCGGTCGGCCATCCGTTCGATGTGGGGGAGGGCGTCTTCCGCGGTGGTGAGAGCTTCGTCGGGCCTGTGGGTGCGGAGCAGCCAGCGGACGCGGGTGTGGAGGTGCCAGAGCCCGTAGTAGGATCGGCCTTCCTGAAATCGATGTGATAGCTCTCGAATCTCGTCCGCCTTGGTTAACGCCTCCTCTGCAGCCTCACGAGCGAGCATCAGTTGCATCTGCGTGTCGTTCAACCCGATCAAGGTCGCACCGCCCGGACGAGCAATGCGCATCGCCTCGTCTAGGCGTCTCGAGCAACCAGTAAGGTCGCCCTCTAAGAGCAGGACATGCGCTAGTGTGCCCAGAGCTGGAATTCGCAAGGTGATTGAGCCAGAAATGTCAGCACACTTGACGGCATATTCTGCTAGGCTTCGGGCATTCCTTAGCGTCCCGTCCAAAGATTCGATCGCCGCCGCTGCGAGCCCTCGCCGACCATCCAAGACCACATGAGGCTGCCGACTTAGGAGGTCTTCAACCGAGCTGAGGTCTCGCCCTGCCTTCACCAGATGCCCCTGCTTTATTCTGATCTCCGCCTGTATGAGATGGGTTAGCGTCAGCGCTCTCACATCTCCAGACGCAAGTACGATCTTGCGGAGGGCCTGAATCTGGGCCGAAGCCTCGTTGATGCCCACGCGGTGGAGTAGAGCAGCCACGTGGTCCGCGCTGTAACGAGCGTGGGCCACTAGTCCCAATGATGATCGCGCGATATCTCGAGCCTCAAACACCAGTCTGAGACCATCGGCGGGACGGTCTCCGTGGACCAGCAGGGACCGTCCGATTACCTCCTTGCAGATGGCTGAAGTCCTTGGCTCAATCTGCCTTCGCAGCATTGCCTCGGCGGCAGCTTGCGCCTTCTTCAGGTCGTCAACATGAGAGTGTAGGAAGAGCTTCGTCGCTTGGAGACTCTCCGGTAATGAGGTCTCCGAAACGAGGATGTCCAGCGCTTCCCTAAACTGGCCGTGATCGACTAGACCTTCGATCCGCTGATTGAGGCTCATGCTGCACCGCTCGCCTGGGGAGTGCGGTCAATGGTTCAGCAGAATGCGTCAGTGCAACTTTGTAGATACTTGCCCGAGAAACCTCGCTCCGACCGTCGCGATGACGTTCGATACGTCTCCGGCTGTACTATCGGTAAGTTCGTTCAGGATGGCCCATTCAAAACGTGGCAAGACTCCCAATGAACCGCAGGTGGACTGAATTCGCTCCATTACTGCCGCCACCGAAGATTCAGAAGCCCGTTGTAGGACGAATACGAAGGTTCCATTCTCCACCTGTACCACACTATCAGTGGAGCGAACTAGACATCGGACAGCTGCAGGCTCGAAGGGCTTGCCATCGGGGACTTTAAGTGCCAACACACCGATTGGGAAACATGCAGCTGCGGAATTCTTATCACCCGGAAGTACTTTGCTGAGTAGCTGCTCGTTTACTCCAGCAATTGTGACCGTTGTGCTAATGCCCTCGTCTGAGACTGAGTTCGAGAGTTCCGCTGCTAGACTCTCAAGGCGCGTAGCATCAGTCTCGGAAAGCCCATCGCCATCGCTAAAAATGGCAAGTACAGACAAC
>DATLLC010000154.1:0-12971 GCA_035538015.1 Vicinamibacterales bacterium | reverse complement strand
CTGTGGAGTGGGTGCCCAGGTCGGTCACCTCGTGGCCGTGCTGGGCCACGTAGCCAGCCAGGTCCCGCTTGAGCTCAAACCCCGCATGATCCGCCCCAATCGCCACACGCATCGCCTTCTATCCTATCCAACGGTTGCGTTTGTCGGGAGCCGTCAGGACCGGCCAAACGTCTTATAATCCGACCATGCTGACCTACCGCCTTCGTCTTGGTGTGCTCGCAGGACTGGCGTTGTCGGCGGCGGTGTTGAGCGCGCAGGCGCCGGGGGGCCAGGGCACGCAGCCGACCTTCCGGGTCAACATCGATCTGGTCACCATGGACGCGATCGTCCGCAACGGCCAGGATCAGTTCGTGGCCGACTTGACGAAGGACGACTTCCAGGTGTTGGAAGATGGCGTGGCGCAGGCCATCACGTCGTTCACGCTGGTGCACGGCGGCCGCGTGCACAACCTTCTGGCGCCGCCGCCGCCGCCGACCGAGGAGGGCGTCATCCTGCCCCCGTCCCGGCCGCGGAACGACACGACCGGTCGCATCTTCCTCATCATCGTCGACGATCTGCACCTCGACTTCCGCAATACCGGGCGGATCCGGGATCTCTTCAAGCGGATCTCCCGCGACCTGATTCACGAAGGCGACATGTTCTCGATCGTGTCCACCGGCCCTTCGTCGCTCGCTATCGATCCGACCTACGACCACAAGGTGCTCGACGAGGCGATCAAGAAGATTACCGGCAACGGCCTGAAGCCTTCGGACATCATCCAGGGCGCGGACACCGCCGACGGGCCGGCGGAAGTACGGTATCGGGCGCACGTGGCCTTCTCGACCGCGTACGACATGCTGCGACAGCTCGAACGCATCACGAACCGGCGCAAGGCCGTAGTCTGGGTGAGCAACGGCTACGACTTCAATCCCTTCGCGGAATCACGAATGGGCGAGGATCCGGTGTTCGGCGGCCGCTACGGGCAGTCGCGCGAGGAAGGCCAGCAGATGAACCAGCAGTTCAATCAGGGCCAGCAGTTCGCGGATGCGGACCTGGCGCGCGAACTGTCCGAGGTCACGCGGACGGCCAACCGCGCGAACTCGACGCTCTACACCATCGACCCGCGCGGCCTGGTGGCCGGCGCGGACCTCGACGAACAGCTGGATCCGGTGGAGTACGGCAACTACGTGCGCAAGACACAGGACAGCCTGCGGGTCCTCGCCGACGAGACCGGCGGCATCGCGGTCGTCAACCAGAACGATTTCACGAAAGCGTTGAAGCGGATCGACGCCGAGACGAGCGACTACTACGTGCTGGGCTATTACTCCTCGAATCCCGATCCGTTGAAGCGGACGCGGAAGGTGGAGGTCAAGGTCACCCGGCCGAACCTCAATGTGATCTCGCGGACGTCCTATACGCTCCGTCAGCAACAGGCGGGACCGGCGCCGAAGTAATCGCCTCGGTGATACGCTCCCGCAGCCAGGCCACGGGCTGCGGCTGCAACCGTAGAAACGCCTTCCATTCCTCGTCGGACAGGACGACCGAAATCACATGGTCGCGCGGGTCACTCATCGGCACACCTCATCTTTCTTGGGATGACCGCGATCGTAGGACCACGGCCTGCGGTTGAAAAATAGAATGATCGCATTCCGTCGATGCGCGGCGATCATCGGCGCGGGCCGCGGCACCCGGTCTACGGAGCGAGGCGGAGCTTCGGCTTGACCCGCTCGAACGCCTTGATCGTCTCGGAGACCGAACGGGGAGTCCGGCTCATGCGCGGGTAGACCCAGCCGGTCTCCCGCACCAGCGAGCGTCCCTCGATCCGCGAAAAGAACAGGTGGCCGCTCGACACGTCCCGGGCCGCGGCCTGGTAGGGGATGATGCTGATGCCGACGCCGGTACGGACCATCGCCTTGATGATCTCGACGTTCTCGGTCTCCATCACGATGTCGGGCTCGATCCGCGCCGACATGAAGAACTCGTCGATCGCGCGGCGCGTGTTCGACCCGGACTCGAACAGCACGAAGGGCTGACGCACGAGATCCTGGGGCAGCACCTTCCGCTTCCGCGACAGCGGATGCTTGGCCGCGGTCACCACGAGCAGTTCCTCCTGCAGCACCGGCACGGTCACCAGGTCGGGCTGATCCACGGGCAGCGTCAGCAGCGCGAGGTCGCCCCCGCCGGCCCGGAGCTGCTGCAGGCACCGCTCGGAACTGCCCGACATCACCTTGAGGTCCACGTCGGGGTGCTGGCGCTTCAGCTCGGTCATGAGCGTGGGGAAGACATACAGACACACGGTCATCCCGCCCAGCAGGCGGACCGTGCCCCGCAGCGATTCCTGGCTGTCGGTGATACCGGCAGTGGTGTCCTTCAGATCCTGGAAGACCCGGTGACTGAGCTGGAGGAGCGACTCTCCCGCCGGCGTAATCCGGATGCGTCGGCCGACGCGCAGGAAGACGGGCTCTTTCAGCTCGTCTTCGAGCAGCAGGATCTGGCGGCTGATGGCGGACTGGGACACGTGCAATTTGTGGCCGGCGGCGGTGAAGGAGCCTGTCTCGGCAATGGCGCGAATGATCTCGAGCTGGCGAAGGTCCACGAATACGCTCCTTGCGCCATGAGCTTATATGTTTGAGAAAGATGGATTCAAGGCCAATCTAGAGCTAACGAGATGGACGTATGACCGCCCTCGTGGGCAAACCATCTCTGAAAAGCATGTAACGTAGTGTTCACATCGCTCGATTCGCTGAGCTCATCGAAGTACCGCCCGGGTCCGCTCGATCGCTTCGCCGAGGTAGGCCTCGTCCATTTCGACGCCGACGAACGGCGCCCCGACGCGGGCGGCCGCGACCGCGGAGCTGCCCAGGCCCAGGAACGGATCGACGACCAGCCCCAGGCGATCGAGGCCGTGCAGGCGCAGGCACTGCTCGGGCAAACGCGGCGGGAAGGTGGCCGGGTGCGGCCGCTCGCGATCGCGGCTCTGGATGGTCTCGTACGGAATGAACCAGGTGTTACCGCGGCAGCGCGTGCCTCCCGCCGCCGCCGCCCAGCGCCCGATGTTGGAACGGTCCTGATACGGCACGCCGATCGCGCGGCGGTCGAGGGGCGTGGCAGCCGTTGGCGTGAAGTGGAACACGAACTCGTGGCAGTCGTTGAGGAACCGCGGGCTGTTGATGGGCTTGTAGTGGCCGACGGCCAGATCGCGTTCGAGGCCGACGCCGGCGCCGGCCAGGTCGCGATCGATCGCAATCGATTTGACCCAGTGGATGATGTTCTGGAGGCGCAGGTGCTGGCGCGCCTGCTGCGCGACGTCGAGCGCGGTCCAGGGGTCCGTCGGCTTGCTGCCGACGTTCAGGAACAGCGATCCGTCGGGGGACAGCGAAGCGGCGGCCGCCCGCAGCCACTCGCTGGTCCAGCGCAAATACTCCTCCCGGGGTTGCCCATCGTCGAAGCTGCGGTAGCGGACGCCGAGGTTGTAGGGCGGGGACGTGACCAGCACGGAGACGGAGGCCGCCGGCAGCGCGGCGAGATGCTCGAGGGCATCACCAAGGAAGAACCGAAGTTCGTTGGGGCCCGGGCGAAGGACGGCGAATGGCGTGGAACGGCAAGGCATGGACGCCTGCCGATTGTAGTACGAGCCACGGCAACCCGGGCCGAAGACCGGGCTGACGCGGCCGCGCGCTAGGAGGCGCGCAGGCTGCTGCTGACGAGCGAGCTGGCGAAGCGCTCGCGCTCCGGCGTCACGGTCTGATTACGCCGGTGCGCGTGGCTCTCGCATCCCACGCCCTTCTCTTCGACATAGACCACCTCGCGCGTGCTGGCGACGTCGCGATACCGGCCGACGACGCACCCGCACGGCAGCGTGGCAAAACCGAGCAAGCGAACCACGCTCATAATTGAGCTCCTTGTCGGCGCACTATGCAATGGTCGTACCGGTACATCGCCCGCTGATTTGGCGTCATCTGTCACAGTAAGCGCGTTAGAGGCTACGTAATAGTGGCCAAAAATCGTCCATGGCAGCGACGAAGCAGACATCCTGCCATCGCTTGTCACCGACGATGAGCGCGATGAGGTTCTGGCGCTTGGATCGCGCTTCGCCGAATTGGATGGCTACGGCGTCAGCGCGCGCGTGAGACCCTCGCGCGCGACTGCGTTCGATGGGTCGAGCGTCAGCGCCTCCGCGAACAGTCGTCGCGCGGCGCCGACGTTACCGGCTTCCATTTCGAGCGTGGCAAGGTTGGAGTAGGTGGCGGGGTCTCGCGGATCGAGGCGGAGGGCCGATACGAACGCGGCGCGCGCCCGATCGCGCTGGCCGACCCCCGCCAGCGCCGCTCCCAGGACGTTCTGTGCCCGTGCGTAGGCCGGATCGATGGCGAGGGCGGCCTCGGCCTCGCGGATGGCGATGTCGGGCCGCTGCTGCATGTAGGCGAGCGCGGCGGAGTAGTAGCGTGTGGAGGCACGATCGAGCGCCTGCGCGCGCAGGCGGGCGACGGCCGGCGCCAGTCGCTCCGCGTCTCCGGCGTCGCTGAAGATGGAGGCGAGTTGTTCGACGGCCGGCAGATTTGCTGGCTGGCTCTGGACCATTCCCAGGGGAATCCGGGCGCTGTCCTCGAAGGCGCCTTCGGAGGCGAGCAGCTGGGACAACGCGAGCTTGGCTTCGTCGTTCACCGGATCCGCGGCCAGCTTCGCCAGGACGTCGCGCGCGTAGGGGGCCCGGCCGAGCGGCACGGCCGCGCGGATCAGCCCATCGAGCGCCCGGCGATCGCGAGGACTCCGCTCGACGATGCGGACGAAGAGATCGAGCGCCGGCGCGTAGCCATCCGCCCGATAGAGCATGTCGGCGACGTCTCGCCAGTCCTCGGCCGATGCCTCGGCGACGGCCTGGGTGACGGCGACCGGACGCGGGGAGGCCGCCGCCAGATCCTGCAGAGCCCGCCCGTTGTCGGCCCTCTCGGCGCCGAAGACGCTCCGCGGACCCGAGAACTCGAGCCGCGCGAGGTCGTCGGTCTGAATGGGCGCGCCGCCGGCCCATGCTTTCAGCGACGCTCCGTCGGCAACGAAGGCCGAGAGCACCGCCAGTGGCGATCGGGCGCCGACCGAGGCCAGGTCGTCGCTCACCCCAGGTCGCTTCCAGGCGGTGCCGATGCCGGCCAGACGCCCGGCCAGCGGCTCGGTCGAGCCCACCAGGAGCACGTCGGCCTCGCCGACGAGCCACAGTGTCCCATCGGGGAACACGGAGAGAAACGTCGCCACGATCGAGCGCAGATCGGCCTCGCTGATGTCATAGGTATGCGCCCACTGGCACAGCACGCCGCCCGGCGTCAGCCGCGCCTTCGCGATCTCGAAGAACTCGCGTGTGAAGAGCGAGGCGATGCCGGCCATCCACGGGTTGGATGGCTCGGACACGATGACGTCGTAGCGCTCGTCGGCCAGCAGGAGATGGGTGCGGCCGTCGCCTACCACGAGTTGGGTCCGCGGGTCCGCGAGCGGCCGATGGTTCACGTGGTCGAAGAAGCGTGAGGCTTCAACGACCTCGGGGGAGATCTCCAGCACCACCGCGTGCGTGAGCCCGTGGGTGAGCGCCGAACCGAGCGTCACGCCGCTGCCCAGACCGAGGATCGCCGCCCGTTGCGGGGACGGGTGCAGGAGCAGCGGCACGTGCGCGAGCAGGCGCTGCGTAAGCATATCGGCCGCGTCGGACGCATCCACCTTGCCGTCGATGGACAGGGAAGTCGTCCCCGTCAGCCGCCGTACGGCCACGGTGGCCGTGGAGCCCTCCCGGTAGTACTGCAGTTCGCCGGCAGTGAGCGAGGTGACGAGGTCGGGCCCGCGCAGGGAGCGCGCATACTTGTAGGCGCCACTCGAGAGCAGGCGCGGATCCCATTCCGGCACGACCCACGCGGCCGAGCCGACGGCCAGGCCGAGGGCCAGCGGTCCCCACGCCGGGCGGGGGCGGGCGGCGAGCGACAACCCGATCGCGCAGAGCGCCATCAGGACGGCCACCAGGCGAATCGTGTCGTAGAGGCCCAGCCACGGTACCAGCACGAAGCCCGCGCCGAGCGCGCCCGCGATGGCGCCCGCCGTGTTGACCGCGTAAACCACCCCGAGGTCGGCCACCATCGAAGACTCGTCGCGGGCCGCCACCGACAGGGCGAACGGGAAGGCCGCGCCAAAGGCGATCGACATCGGCAGGAGGATGGCCGCCGTAAACGCCCATTCCCTGGCGACCACCTGTCCGAAGGTCGCCTCCGGGCGAGCCACGACCTCGGCGACGGCCAGCAGCACGGGATCGACGGTCGTCGCCGCCGCCAGGGCCAGCGCCGAGCCCGTGGCGATGGCCAGGCCCAGGGCCGCGACCGGCCTCTGGAGCCGGCGCGACAGCCACGCCGCGAGTGCCGAGCCGCTGGCGATGCCGAGAATGAAGATCGCGACCACCGCGCTGAACGCGTAGATGGTAGGTCCGAGCATCGACGCGAGGAGCCGTGTCCAGACCACTTGCAGGGCCAGCGAGGCGAACCCGGTGACGCCCAGCGCCGCAGCCGCCAGCCAGGGACGTCCGGATGGTCCGGTGGGACGCGTTTTCGACTTGCCGTCTTGCGCTGGCAGGGGTGCGGCCGTCCCGTCGACGCGGGCGGCCAGCCACCAGGCTCCGCCGGCTGCGGCCAGGTTGAGCGCGACGCCCACGATCGTCGCTCCCGCCAACCCGAGAGAGGGCAGGAGCACGAACCCGGTAACGACGGCGCCCGCCGCGGCGCCGAGCGTGTTGGCGGCGTAAAGCCGGCCCGCCTCTTCCGGCACCAGTGGCGCGCTTCTCACGAGCCACCGCGAGGCCAGCGGGAAGGTGGCGCCCATCGCGGCCGCTGGCAGGGACAACAGGACGAGGCTCGAGACCAGCCGCGCGGTGCTGAACGCGAGCCCTGCGGCGCCGTTGTCGTAGAGCGCCGCCAGGACCGGCCGCAGAGCGAGGAGGAGCCACGGCAGAGCGAGCGCGATGGCCGCGATTCCGGCTTCGAGTACGGCGTAGCCGCGTAGAGCCTGCCGGGGATCCATCCGCTGGCCGATGCGGCCGCCCGCGGCTGCGCCGATGGCGAGGCCGCCCATGAAAGCGGCGAGCACCGTGCTCGCGGCCGCCAGCCCATGCCCGACCTGCAGTGCCAGCAGCCGCGTCCAGACGACCTCGTAGACGAGGGCTGCCGCGCCCGACAGGGCGAACAGCAGCAGGAGCGGGCCGCGGCGCATCCAGCCAGATTAGCGCAAGTCTTTGGGCCGGTAGAGCGTGTACGGCCCGTCGACTGCGATGGCCTCGAGCCCGAACGCCTGCACCGCGAGAGTCCTCAGCTGGGCGGTGACGCGCGTCAAGTCGATGACGACGTAGCCGACGTTCGCCGCCGAGACGAAGGCCTGTCCCTCCGAGACGAAGCGCGCCGCGTCGGCGTCGGACAGGATGCGTCCTTCGCTCATCGCGACGAGCGGGCCCAGCGGCGGGAAGCGCTCGATCATGCCCACCAGCCGCCGCTGCGACACGCGGGACAGGTAGCCGCCGATGAGCGGCTTGCCATGACGCGTCTGCTCGAACTGATACCGGGCGCTGAAATCGCCGGCCGAGGACCGGCCGTCTCGTACCCCGAACGGAAGGTTGAGGACCCGCACCGGCCGCCGGTCTGAGGCCATCAAGTCCGACAGAGGAGAATACTCGCCGGAGTACAGCGTTCGGGGAGCGGGAGTCAGTTCGCACAGGAGCACGACCATGGCGACCCAACCGATGGCGCGTCGTCGATGCGGCCATCGCTCCCCAAGCGCCGCCAGCGCGCCCGCCATCAGCATGGCCAGTCCAAGGGCCGCCACGATGGCAAATCGTGTCGGCGTGCGCACGGCGTTGATGACGGGCACGTAGCGGAGCAACGCCCACGGGCCGGGGACGTAGGTGTTCGTACCGGCTACGATCACGAAGGGGCCGAGCGACAATGCGGTGAATCCCAACGTGAGCCACCACCACGACGGCTTGGGACGGTACCGTGCCCAGAGCAGGCCGGCCACCACGATGCCGATGGCGACGAAGCTGAACGCGGCCGTGTACTCGACGAATGCGACCGGAGCCGTCGCCTGGCCATCGCCCCACAGCCACTTAGAGACGGGATGATTGGGATTCGGGTGCAGGTAGGCGAGCAGGTCCACGCCGCGCGGGCTGCTGCGCCAGAACACCGGCGGGCTGACGAATTGACCCTGCACGATTCCGACGCCGAGCCCGTACAGGACCGGCGACAGCGGCCCGGCGCAGGCGATGCCCCCAATCACCGCAAACTTCCAGATCCAGGAGCGCTGTGAGGCCGACGCCGGCCGCGCTCGGAACAGCAGCGCGACCCTGACCAGCGCCAGTATCGTGAGCACGAGCACCGGCGTGTACAGGCCCCGCACGCTGACCTGGAACCCGAGCAACTCCAGCTGGCCGCCACGGCCGAATGCCAGACCGAGCACGAGACCGGCCGCCAGCAGGATCGACAGATCCAGCAGCCACACCCATGGCACTGCGTGGAGCGGCTGACGCCGCGTGACGAGCAGGAGCAGCGACGACACGTACAGGCCGGCCAGCATCACGCAGAACACGGCAAAGTACGCGTCGCAGAATGCGGCCCACGCCATGGTCAGCCCGGCGAGGACCGCATAACGCATGTGCCGCGTGCGCTCGGCTTTGATCAGGCACCAGGCGAACGCCGCCAGCGGCGCGGCCGCGACCAGGCTGAAGTGTCCGGTGGTGCGCGCGACCACCGCCGGTGCCCAGGCAAAGGCGAGGCCTCCGCTGAAGGCTTCCAGCCTGGTGGTCGCGAAGGCGAGGCGAGCCAGCGCGTATCCGCAGAGCGCCGTGAGCACGGTGACGTGGAGCAGGACGATGTTGAACGCCGCGATGACGCCGATGACCGGAATCAGCGGCAGCGCCAGCAGGTTGAGGAAGGCGGTGTAGTTGTGCTGCGACAAGTCCACCCGCTGTGACAACGAGAGAATCTGTTGGGTCGAGAGCGGGTTCGATCCGGTCGCGGTCTCGTGCTGGAACACCCATTGGTTCCAGACGTACACACCGGTGTCACCGCCGGGGTCGCCGGTGAGGCGCGTGCCCAGATAGAGCGGCAATGGCCACGTGAAAGCCACGGCGACCAGCACGTAACCCATCGCGACGCCGATCCGGGCGGCCCACTTACGTCGATCCATCAGACAGGCAGCACACGTTTATCACAAAGCTTCGAATCACGACGGTTCAATTCACGAGGGTTCAAATCACGCAGGTGCACGCGGAGGTGCGGGCACGAAGCGTTCAGACCTGCACACGGAGGCGCGGCGCCGGGCCGGAAAACACAGAGGGCCGGCACACCCGCCGGCCCTCCGTGCTCCGAACCCTCGTGCTCCGAACCCTCGTGCTTCGAACCCCCCTGCTTCGAACCCCCCTGCTTCGAACCTCTGTGCTTCGAACCCCCGTGCCTAGAAGTCGTATCGCAGGCCGAAGCGGACGATGCGCGGATCGAGGATGCCCAGCACGCGCAGGTAGCTCGGCGTGGCTGTGGTCGTGGTTGTCGTCGCGAAATTTACGACCGTGCCCGAATTGAGCGTGTTGAACACGTCCACCATGCCGGTCAGGCGGCCGAACCTCCCGAACCTAATACTCTTGTCCAGCCGGAAGTCGAGAATGGAGACGGTCGGTGCGCGATTCGACGTGACCGGTTCCATGCGGATGCTCTGGGTGATGTCGTTGGGCACCGCGACCGAGGTATTGCGGCCATACTGCCGGCCGCTCTGCACTTTCCATGATCCGGAGACGCCGATGTCCCACACCATGGTGTACCGGCCAATGAGCTTATAGTTCCACAGCGTGGACGTCTCCTTGCCGTTGTCGCCGTAAAGCCGCTGGTTGGGACGCCAGTTGTACTCCTTGCCCATGGCCAGAGCATCGAGGGCGCCCGTACCCGAGGTTGTGTTGTGGTACTGGTCGAGCCACGTGTAGCCGAACGAGGTGAGCAGCATCCATCCACCCGCGAAACGCCGGTTGATGGCGAATTCCAGCGTCTGGAAGTCGCTGTCGTACGTCGGGTCCGTCGGGTTCGTGTAGAACCGCGACGCGGGTGTCCCGGCGGGGACGGTCAGGAGGTTGAGCGTCTGATCATCGGCCGAGCCGCGGACACCATCGGCGCCAATATCGACGAAGGTGAACGGCACGTTCATCACCGCCGCGCGGCTCGGATCCACTTCCATCCACTCGTCCCGCACCTGCTTGTAGACGTACGAGAAGCGGCCCGACAGCCCGCTGACGATCTCGCGCTCGAGGTGACCCGAGAACTCCTGCGAGTACGGCCGCTTGAGGTTGTCGTCCACTTCGACGCCCCCGGCATTACCCTGTGGCGTGCGGAAGGCTCCGAGCTCGGCGGGCCCGTCGAGCAGGCGGTTGCCATTGCGATCGATGAACTGATAGCGCAGGCGGGCGTCGCCCACGGGGTTCTCGCGGTCGGCGAGCGTGTCGGCCGAGTTGAAGTAGAACCGACCGTAGTAGCCCTTGACGACCGTCCGGTTATCGCCGAAGAGGTCGTAGGCGAAGCCGGCGCGCGGCGACACGTTGAAGGTGTCGGCCACCGTGCGGGCCTGCACCGTCTGGGGCGCGATGAGCGCCATGTAGCGGGCGCGCTCGGTGGGGTTGAAGTCGGCCGGCCAGTTCGCCAGGGCCGGGTGGCCGCCCGGGACGACCGACTGCTCCGGGTATTCGTCCACGTAGCCCTCGAAGCGGATGCCCAGATTGAACGTCAGCCGATCCGACGCCTTCCAGGTATCGCTGATGTGCACCGCGTTGTAGACGACGTCGTTCTGAGAAGTGGTGGGTGAGTTGTACAGATCCAGGTCGTTCACCGCGCCATTGAGGTCGCGGTAGAAGATATTGCCCGGCTGCGGCTTGGTGAAGTAGCGGCGATCGCGCTTCCAGTCGTATCCGAACTTGAAGTCGTGCGAGCCCTTCCAGCCGTCTTTGAAGTATGACAGCGCGACGTAGACCTGCGGCTTGTAGCGCTTCTGGTCCTGGTAGGAGTCGTGGTAGCCCGTGCGCTGGTTCGTGGCCGTGTCGATGCGGCCGGGCTCCACGTTGCTGACGAACCCGTACTGGTCGGTCGGCTCGAGCGGGAAGAAGTTGTACCAGTTGCCGGCCAGCACGTCGAGGAACATCCGGCTGTTGAGCACGCTGGTCCACTCGCCTTTCCACGGGTAGTTGCGCGACGACTGATAGCGCGCGGCCGACACCGGTGTGAGCGGGCCGAGGTCGCGCAGTTCCTGCAGCTTCTCGCGCTTGTTCATGAAGCCAATCAGCTGGTTGTTGCGCCCCAGCTGAAAGGTGCCCTTGAAGGTGTACTTGTTGCTTAGCTTCGAGCGTGCGAGCTCGTCTATACCCAGCGTGTACTTATACTGGTCGTTCAGGCGGTAGCTGTAGAAGAACCACGCCCGCTGCTTCCAGAGCGGACCGCCGACGTTGAAGTTGATGTCGTACTGGCGATCGATCGGGTTGCCGCGCCTCAGGGCCTGGTTGACGAAGTAGCCGTCCTCGTCACGCTGATTGGCGACCGTGAAGGCGTCCGGGACGTTGTCGCTGATCGTGGCGTCGCCTTCCCAGTCGCTGTACCAGCTGCCTGTGAAGCGGTCGCCGCCCGACTTGACGGTGATGGCCATGTTCGTGCCGCCACCGAAGCTGTCGGCACCCGTGCCGGCGCCGCCCACCTGGAACTCCTCGAAGCTGCCGAAGTCGAAGTAACCGGCATTGGCGCCGGTGCCCTCGGTCGTGTCGATGCCTTCGAGCTTCGTCTGGTTCTGATCGCCGAACCCGTAGGTGAGGAAGCCGGTCTGCGTGCCCGTGCGCGAGCCGCCCACGTCATAGCTGGTCATCTGGATGCCCGGCGCCTGCGCCATGGCTGCCCAGATGTCGCGCGCGTTCGGGATCTCCGTCAGCAGTTCCTTGGTGAAGTTCGTGCCAACCTGCGTGGTGGACGTGTCCACGACGGGGGACGCGCCGGTGACGGTGACGGTCTCCTGTAGTGTGGCGACTTGCATCTGCTGGTCCACGCTGAGCGTCGTGTTGATGACGACGCGCACGCCCTCGCGCTTGATGCTCTGGAAGCCGGCGAGCTCGAAGTCCACTGTGTAAACGCCCGGCGGCAGGGCGATGAAGCGGTAGACGCCGTCAGCCCCGGTGACCTGCACCTGCGCTTGGATGAGCGCCGGGCTGGTGGCGGTGACGGTGACGCCGGGTAGCACCGCGCCGGTGTTGTCCGTGACGGTGCCGTTGATTCGACCGCGGAAATCTTGTGCACCGGCGACGCTGGCGACCACGATCGCCAGATAGATGGCCAGTAACGGAGTCCTCCACCTCATCATTGTGCCTCCATGACGCGGCCGGAAGGCCGCGGCCAACGAACAAGACAACCCAACACCAACAACCGCTCCGGTGGGGTGAAATACACGTCTCGCGGGACGAGCGATCGAATGGTAGGGCCATGGCGGCTGGAATGCAAATGGAGACAAAAAAAGGGGCGGGCCCTTGGGCCCGCCCCTTCCGGCGATTCTCCCGCCCCTGAGGAGCGGTCTTTCGTCCGCCAGAACGCGCGGCTGGTCCCTAGAAGTCGTAGCGGACGCCGAAGCGCATCACTCGCGGCGCCAGGATCTCGGTCACCTCGAGGAAGTTCGCGCTCGTCCGCCGGAACGTCGTCGGCGCGCCGGAGTTCAAGATGTTGAAAATGTCGAACTGGCCGGTGAGCTTCCCGTAGCGGCCAAACGTGAAGCCCTTGTCCAGGCGGAAATCGAGGATCGACACGTTCGGGTACCGACGGGCGTCGATCGGCTCGACCCGGAACGTGCGGTTGCCGTCGCCCGGGAAGTTGATGCCGAGCGTGCGGCCGTAGTTCTGGCCGCTCTGGAACCGCCACGAGCCCGACAGGCCAATCTCCCACGGCATCACGTAGCGGCCGATCACCTTGTAG
>DATLLC010000153.1:0-10502 GCA_035538015.1 Vicinamibacterales bacterium | reverse complement strand
TCGATCGCCTCACCGACCAGCGAAGCCTGTCCATCGAACACGTGATCAGCGCCCGCGATCACGATCAGCTCCTTCGGCTCGATCATGTCGCCGTAGAGCCGGCGCACCTGGCGGATGGACGCCACCTCGTCTGCCTCGCCGTGGATGACGAACGTCGGCTTCGTGCTGATCCGCAAGCCGGCGTAGTCGTAGTGATCCACGGCCGGTGCGATAGCCAGCAGCAGCGTGACCCGTGGGTCGGCCGCACCGACGGCGGTGGCCACCCATGCGCCAAACGACATCCCGGCCGCCCAGATCGGCAGCCCCGGGAAGCGCGCGGCCGCGTAGTCCAGCGCCGCGCGGTAGTCGTCCTGCTCGCCGCGCCCGTCATCGAACGCGCCCCGGCTGACGCCAGCGCCGCGCGAGTTGAAGCGTAGCGCCGCCACGCCAATGTGCGAGAACGCCCGCGCCGCTTCGTACACCGCCCTGGTCTGCAGGGTTCCCCCGTACTGCGGATGCGGGTGGGCGATCACCGCGACGGCCCGAGGCGAGCCATCGGGCAGATCGAGACGCGCCTCGAGGGCGCCGACGGGTCCCGGAATATCGCGAAGCGTGTCCATGTCGTCCCACCGCACCGCCGTGTTCAGGCGCCGCTTTCCACGAATTCGTTCATGACCCGGCAGAAGCCCTCGGGTCTCGTCACGATACCCAGGTGACCCGTCCGCGGAAGCACGACGTGCCGCGCACGCCGGATCCGGGCCACGATGCGCCGGCTCACTTCCACCGGCACGACCCGGTCCAGCCCGGGCTCACCGGTGACCACGAGGACGGGAGCCTGGACGCCCTCGGCATCCGCAAACCGGTGCGCGTCGGCCCATCGCACGCGGCGTGCCATCTTTCCCGGGGACATCGGCGCCGTGACGACTCGCCAGGTGTGGCTGGCCAGAAACCGCATGCGTTCGCTCCAGGCCGGAAACGCAGCTCGGACCTCGGGCCGCAATCGCAGGGGCGCGGTGGCGACGAACAGCGGGCTCAACAACCGCGGGGCCCGGAGGTAGAAGCGCGCGCGGCGGTCGGGTTGCCAATCGACCGGGAGCGACGAAGCCAGCACCAGCCGGGTCACCCGGGCCGGTGACCGCGTGGCGAACTCCATGGCGATGAGGCCGCCGTACGACACGCCGACCAGCGTCGCTTGCGGCAGGCCGGCCCGATCGAGCACCGCTCCGAGCTGCTCCACGTAGTTGTCGAACCCGATTGCCGGATCGCACGGGAACCCGCTGGTCCGCTCGTCGCACAACGAGTAGGCAATCACGCGGTAGTGCTGCGCCAGCCGCGCGACGGTCGGCTGCATCCACTCCCATCGGCCCTGCAACCCAGGCACGAGCACGATCGGTTCACCCTGCCCGATATCGATCACGCCGCACTCCGCCCTTCGCACCGCACCCAGCCCCCCGCACCCAGACCCCGGCACTCAGCACCCGCACTCAGCCCGCCGCACCCAGCACCTTGCACCCTGCACTCAGCACGCTGCACCCTGCACTCTGCACTCTGCCCCGCCCTAGTTCCTCAGCGGCTTCCCCGTCTTGAGCGTGTGCTGGATGCGCTCCAGCGTCTTGCGCTCGCCGAGCAGGCTGAGGAACGCCTCGCGCTCCAGATCCAACAAGTACTGTTCACTCACGCTGGCCGCATGTGGCAGCGCCCCGCCGCCGAAGATGTGCGCCAGCTTCATCCCGATCAGCTTGTCGTGGTCGCTCGCGCGGCCGGCGCGCCAGGCCAGGTGCACACCCAGTTTCAGGGCCGCGCTGACCGAGTCGCCACCCACGCGAATGGTGGTCCGGGGCGTCGGCCTGTGATAGCCCTCGCGGACGCGCTCGAGCGCCCGCGCCTTCGCGTCCGCCATCAGACGCTCGCGGTTCATCGTGAAGCTGTCAGTCGGGGCGAGGTATCCGAGACGCGCGGCATCCGGGCCGCTGGCCGACACCTTGGCGAGGGCGACCGTCTCGAACGCCTTCTGCAGGTACGGCAGTGGATCCGCCTGCGGCGTCGGCAGATGCGCGATCGCCCGCACCAGCATCTCCTTCGTACCGCCTCCCGCCGGGATCAGTCCGACGCCAACTTCGACCAGGCCCATGTAGGTTTCGGCCGCGGCCTGGACCCGATCGGCGTGCAGCGCCATCTCGACCCCGCCCCCAAGCGTGAGCCCCGCGGGGGCCACCACCACCGGGACATCGCTGTAGCGCAGCTGCATCGTCGTCTGCTGGAACTGGCGCACCATGAGCTCGAGCTCGTCGAAGTTGCCTTCCTGCGCTTCGAGCAGCACCAGCATCAGGTTCGCGCCGGCCGAGAACGTCGCGGCGTCGTTGCCGACAACGAGGGCCCGATGGTTCTTCGCGGCCTCCTTCAAGCCAGCCTGCAGCATCGCGATGGTGTCGCCGCCGATCGCGTTCATCTTCGAATGGAACTCCACGGCGAGCACGCCATCGCCGAGGTCGACCAGGCTTGCCCCCGCGTTTTTCTTCACCGTCCGCTGCTGGTCTTTCGCCGTGCGCAGGATCTGCAGGTCGCGCGCGGCCGGGGCCACGAGCCCTTCGCGGAATCGGTTGACCCCCGCACTGAGCACCGATTGCAGCAGCGGTGGCGTGCCGCCCTGCACCGCATGGCCGCCCACCTCGACGGCGGCCGCCATCACCTCGCGTACGCCGATGGTGTCGAACAGCTCGAAGGGCCCCAGCTCCCAGCCGAAGCCCCACCGCATCACGCGATCCACGTCGTCAATGCTGTGAGCGATGTCGGGCGTGACGCGCGCCGTGTAGATCAGGGTCGGCGCCAGTGTCTCTCGGAGAAATTGGCCGGCCTTGTCCTGGCTGTGGAACAGCATGCGGACGCGTTCGGCGAGGTCGTCGATCGACTTGCCGGCCTCGATCGACCCGATCCGGGCGGCCTGCTTCGGCCGGTACTCCAGCGTCTGCCAGTCGAGCGTCCAGATCTCCGACTCGCCGCCGCTACCCTTCCGGCGCTCGTAGAACCCCTTGCCGGTCTTCTCGCCCAGCTGCCCGCGTTCGATCATTTGTGCCACGAACGGCGGAGCCACGAAGGCGTCGCGGTCGTGCGCCTCGGCCAGTCGCTCGTGCAGGTTCCGCATCACGTGCGCGAGCACGTCCACGCCCGCGATGTCCATCGTCCGGAACGTCGCCGACCCCGGACGACCGATCGCGGGTCCGGTGATCGCATCGATTTCCTCGATGGAGTAGTGGCCGCCGGAGAGCGCCTGGAGCATGGCCGCGACGCCGTAGAGCGCGATGTGGTTGCCGATGAAGTTCGGGGCGTCCTTCGCGACCACGACGCCTTTGCCGAGTAGCAGGTCGGCGACGCTGGTGACCGCGGCGATGACCCCAGGATCCGTGTCCGGCGTCGGGATGATCTCCAGGAGGCGGAGATAGCGCGGCGGGTTGAAGAAGTGCGTGCCGATCCAGTGGTGGCGGAAATCCGCCGAGCGGCCCTGGGCAAGGGCGCCAATCGGGATGCCCGACGTGTTGGTCGATACGATGGTCCCGGGCCGCCGCCGCTCATCGACTCTTGCCAACAGCTGCTGTTTGACATCCACCCGTTCGACCACCGCTTCGATCACCCAGTCGGCGGTGACGATCCGATCCAGGTGTGTCTCGAAGCCGCCGATGGCCACGAGCCCGGCCACATCGGGTGTGAACTGGGGATCGGGCTTGAGCTTGCGAGCCTTGTCCAGGCCCTGTCGCGCGACGTCGGAGGTAAGGTCGAGCAGGAGCGAGGGAATGCCGGCGTTGGCGAAGTGCAGCGCGATCTGCGCGCCCATCGTGCCCGCGCCCAGCACCGCGACCGAATTGACGGCGCGAGCGCTCATCGCCCGAGGCCCCCGATGATCAGATCCACCACGACGTCCGCGTCGCCGGCCAGCGCGTACTTCCTGCGGCTCAGCATCCAGTTCGTGGCCATCTCGTCCAGCGCGCCGAAAAGCACCTTTGCCGCGGCGTTTGGGCTGACGTCGTTCCGGAACGCGCCGGCCGCCTGGCCCTCCGAGATGGTGCGGCGGATGATGTTGAGGTAGTCCTGCAGGTGGGTGGAGGAGAAGCGCTCCATGAACTTGATCGACTGCCGAAGCTCCACCTGCATGACGACGGCGAGGTCCCGATCGCGGCCGAGGCGATCGAGGTGGAGCCGGGCGATGCGGCGAAGCCGGTCGACAGGGTCGGCGACGTCGGCCAGCGCGGCGCGCCCTTCGTCAATCGCGTCCTTCATGGTGCGCTCGAAGATCGAGACCAGCAGGTCGTCCTTGCTCCGGAAATAGAGGTAGACAGTGCCGGCGGCCACGCCCGCGACCCGGGCGACGTCGGCGACCTGCGACTGGAAGTAGCCGTGGCGGGCGAAGACTTTGATGGCCGCGCGCAGGATGGCGTCGCGCTTGTCGATCGCCGGGGTGGCCTTCACGGCCGCGAGGCGTCTGGCTGAGGCGGCAGGCATGGCAATGAATGAATGGTCATTCAGTCGCCGGCCCGCCGTCAAGCGCTATCCGAGCCGGCACCCCTCCGCCCGTGCCTGTACCCGTGCTAGTGTGGCCACATGACGTCCCTGGGCTGCCACCCTCGACCGCTTGTGCTCGGCCTGGCGCTCGTCCCCCTGATCGTCGCAACCTTCACGGCGTGCTCGCCCGGATCAACGCCGCCAGCGGCCACCTCGACGGCGGCAAGCGCCGACCCGGCCAGCGGATGGTTCGCTCACGTCGAAGCGCTCGCCAGCGACGAGATGCGCGGACGGGAGACCGGCAGTCCGGAACACCGGAAGGCGGCGGACTACGTGGTCGAGCACTTCAAGCAGGCAGGCCTCCAGCCCGCCGGCGCCAGCGGCTATCTCCAGCCGGTCGCCTTCCGCTCCCGAAAGATCGACGAGTCGCAGTCCAGCCTGGCTCTCGTCAGGGCGGGCAAGCCGGAGCCGGTCGTCCTCGGTGACGAGGCGACCTTCGGCATGCGGATCGAACCAGCGCCCAGCGTGGAGGCGCCGCTCGTGTTCGCCGGGCACGGACTCCAGATTCCCGAAGCGAAGCACGACGACTTCGCCGCTCTGGACGTCAAGGGCACGGTGGTCGTGTACCTGGCGGGCAGCCCGAAGGAGGTGCCCGGGGCGCTGAGCGCGCACTATCAGTCCGCGGCGGAACGCTGGAGCACGCTGAAGCGCCTCGGGGCAATCGGCGTGATCTCCATTGCCAACCCCAAGGCCATGGACGTGCCGTGGGAGCGTTCGTCGCCAAACCGCCTGAACCCCGCGATGGCGCTGGCCGACGCGTCGCTCGACGACACCGCCGGCCAACAGGTTTCGATCGCCTTCAATCCCGCGAAGGCCGAACGCCTCTTCGCCGGTTCCGGTCACACGTTCGCCGAGCTCCTGCGGGTTGCCGAGGAGGGCAAGGCTCTCCCACACTTCGCGCTGCCGCTCACGGTTCGCGCCAAGGTCAAGGTGGAGAGTCAGGACATCGAATCGCACAACGTGGCGGGAATGGTCAAGGGCAGCGATCCCGCGCTCGCCAGCGAATATGTCGTCCTCACGGCGCACCTCGATCACGTCGGCGTCGGTGCGCCGATCAACGGTGACCCGATCTACAACGGCGCGATGGACAACGCATCAGGCATCGCGACGCTGATTGAAGCGGCCTCGGCAGTGGTCGCAGCCAGGCCCAGGCGTTCCGTCCTGATGGTCGCGGTGACAGCCGAGGAGAAGGGGCTGCTCGGATCGCGCTATTTCGCGCTGAACCCCACGGTGCCACGCGAGGCCATCGTCGCCAACCTCAACATGGACATGTTCCTGCCGCTTTATCCCTTGAAGAGCCTGATGGTGCTCGGCCTCGACGAATCCGAATTGGGCGACGACGTTCGCGCGGTGGCACAGGAGATGGGCCTCGGCGTCCGGCCGGATCCGCAGCCCCAGCGCAACCGCTTCATCCGCAGCGACCAGTACAGCTTCATCCGTCAGGGCGTCCCGGCCCTGGCGATGAAAGTCGGCTTCGAGCCCGGCTCCCCCGAGGAGAAGGTCGACGCCGAGTGGACGCGCACGCGCTATCACGCCCCGTCGGACGACCTCGCGCAGCCGATCGATCGGGGCGCGGCCGTCGGCTTCACCGATGTGATCGGCCGGCTGTCCGTGAGAGTCGCGAATCGCGACGCCAGGCCGTCGTGGAAGGACACGAGCTTCTTCAAGCGCTTCGCCCCGCCTGCTGTCACCAGGACCACGGGACACTGAGGCGTGCGGGATCGATGGGACACCAGCGGTTCTACCTCGAGCTGCCTCGCGAGACCGAAGTGCCCATCGTCGGCCTGTTTCCGGACGGGCACGTGCTGCGCCGCGAGATCCTCCCCGAACCGCACCTGTCCCGGCTGCTCTATGCCGAGGTGGGCCGTGACTATCAATGGACCGATCGGCTCGAGTGGACAGATCGGCAATGGACTTACCACTTCATGAAGCCGCAACTCCAGCTCTGGGTGCTGTGGGCCGTCTCCCAGCCGGCCGGTTACTTCGAGCTCCGCCGCGAAGACGATGACGAGAGCGTGGAGATCGCCTACTTCGGACTGCGGCCCGCGTTCACCGGGCGCCGCCTGGGCGGGCGCCTGCTGGCGTGCGCGGTCAAGCATGCGCGCGACATCGGACCGCGGGTCTGGCTGCACACGTGCACGAAAGACCACCCGCACGCTCTGACGAACTACGAGGCGCGGGGGTTCAGGATCTTCAGGACGGATGAGATCGCGTAGGGTCTCGAGATCCCGAGGTCCGTGTATTCGCCAGGCTATCCGCGCCATGGAGTGCCCGCGCTGCCAGGCGCCGATGCAGGCGCACACGCTCACTGGCCATAACGGCCGGACGGTGACCGTCGATCTGTGCTTTCCCTGTCAGTCCCTCTGGTTCGATATCTACGAGAACCTGGCCCTGACGCCGGCATCGACGCTCGCGCTCTTCCGCGTCATCGGCGATCACACCGGCCGGCCGAACCCCACCGCGGCCGAACTGGCGAAGTGCCCGCGCTGCAAAGGACGCCTGCGGCTCACCACCGACATGCAGCGCCACACCCGCTTCCAGTATCTGCGCTGCCCGAACCATCACGGGCGCCTCACTACCTTCCTCGAGTTCCTCAAGGAGAAGCAGTTCATCCGTGCGCTGACCTCGCAGCAGATCGAGGATCTGCGGGCGAACGTGCAGATGGTGCACTGCTCGAATTGCGGCGCCACCGTCGATCTCGGGAAGGAATCCGCGTGTGGGCACTGCGGCTCGCCGCTCTCGATGCTCGACATGCAGCAGGCGCAGGCGCTGGTCGAGCAGCTGCAGAAGGCCGATCGGAGCGGCCAGCCGATCGACCCGGCGCTTCCCCTGAACCTGGAGCGCGCCCGCCGCCAGACCGAGGCCCACTTCGTCGGACTCGTCCGCGACGCCTCCTTCATCCAGGACCTGAACGTTGGCGGCCTGGTCTTCGCCGGCCTGCACGCCTTCGCCCGCTGGCTCAAAACCTGACGCGCGGATCACGAACAACGCCGTGTCCTTCGTGTTCCGTGATCTACAATCGCCTACCTCTTTCGAAGGAGTGCACCACCATGGGTCTGATGGACTTCATCAAGGGCGAGCTGCTCGAGATCATCGAGTGGACCGAGGATTCCCGGGACACGTTGTCGTACCGCTTCCCGGACGACGACAAGGCCATCAAGAACGGCGCCCAACTCATCGTCCGTGAGTCGCAGGTGGCCCAGTTCGTCTACCTCGGCGAGTTCGGCGACACCTTCGGGCCCGGTAAGCACCGGCTCACCACCGACAACATCCCCGTGCTCACGAAGATCAAGTCCTGGCCCTTCGGCTTCAATTCGCCCTTCAAGGCCGACGTCTACTACGTTGTGACGCGCCTCTTCACCGGCAACAAGTGGGGCACCTCCAACCCGGTGATGCTTCGCGACAACGATTTCGGGGTCGTGCGCGTCCGCGCGTTCGGGACTTACGACTTCAAGATCGTCGAGACGAAGACTTTCCTCCGCGAGGTGGCCGGCTCGGATCACAACTTCCGGCTCGACGAGTTCAGCGACACCATGCGCTCGCGGATCGTGAGCATCTTCACCGACGCGATTGCATCGGCGAAGATTCCCGTCCTCGATGTGGCCGCGCGCTACTCGGAACTCGGCGACGCGCTGTTGCCTTTGATCAACCCGGCGGTGACGTCGAAATACGGCCTGGGGATTACCAGCTTCATCGTCGAGAACGTGTCGGTGCCGCCCGAGGTGGAGCAGGCCATCGACAAGCGCTCCAGCATGGCCGCCATCGGCAACCTCAACGACTTCGTGAAGTATCAGATGGGCAAAGGCTTCGAGAGCGGCGGCGGTGGAGGTGCGGCCGGCACCGCGGCGGAACTGGCGGTCGGGTTCGGGCTCGCGCAGCAGATGGTCCAGCAGGGATTCGCCGGCGGGCAGGCCACGCCGACCGTGGCGTCGGGGGCGCCGGCGGGGACGGGGACGTCCCCGCCGCCGGAGCTGCTCGGACCCGCCGATGCCGCGCAGGTGCTCGGCGTGTCCGAAGCGGACGTGATGGCGGTGCTCGAGTCCGGCGAGCTGAAGGGGAAGAAGATCGGATCGAGTTGGCGCGTCTCGCGCGCGGCGCTGACCGCCTACATGGCCGACTGAGCCGACCGGCCGGACTGGCCCCGCGCGCATGGCTCAGGAGATCTCCGCGCTCGAGAAGCACGCGTGCCCCGCCTGCGGCGCGCAGGCCGAGTGGCATCCGGGCAAGCAGAAGCTGGTGTGCCCGTTCTGCGGCACCGAGGCGCCTTACGTCATCGATCGGGAAACCGGAAAGGTGATCGAGCGGGACCTGGTCACCGCCCTCCGCGAGCTGCCCGACGACGAGCGCGGCTGGCAGACCGCGAGGCGCAGCGTGCAGTGCCAGAGCTGCCGCGCCGTGATGGTGTTCGACCCCGCGCGCGTCGGACAGAACTGCGAGTTCTGTGGATCGCCCGCGCTGGTGGACTACGAGGAGATCAAGTCGCCGATCCGCCCGCAGGGCGTGCTTCCGTTCAGGATCGATCGAAACCGGGTGCGCGACGACATCCGCGCCTGGTGGCGCAGCAAATGGTTCGCGCCCGGCCGCCTGGCCCGGGCCGCACTGGTCGATACCATCCACAGCCTCTACATTCCGTACTGGACCTTCGACGCCAACGTCCATTGCCCGTGGGAGGCGGAGGCCGGTTACCACTACTACGTCAGCGTGGAAGGGACCGACAGCAAGGGCAACCGGGTGGTACGCCAGGAACAGCGGACGCGCTGGGAGCCGGCCTCCGGCGTCGTCGATCACGCGTTCGACGACGATCCCGTGCCCGGCACGCAGGGCTTGCCGATCTCGTTGCTCCGGCAGGTGGAGCCGTTCCCCACCCAGGAGGTCGTCCCCTACGACACGGCATTTCTCTCCGGCCACGTCGTCGAACACTACAAGGTGGTGCTGCTCGAGGCGGCGGAGCAGTCGCACCAGCAGATGCTCGCGGCGCTCGAGCGCCTTTGCGGGGAGCAGGTGCCGGGAGACACCCACCGCAACCTGCGCATTTTCCCGACCTTTTCGGCTCGCACGTTCAAGCACGTGCTCGTGCCCATCTGGCTGCTCACGTACAATTACGGTGCCAAGGCGTTCCAGGTCATCGTCAATGGCTACACCGGGAAGATCGCCGGCAAGTACCCGCTGAGCGTCTGGAAGGTACTGCTCGCGATCCTCGCGGTGCTCGTCCTGGTGTTCGTCCTCATCTCGATCAGCAACTGACGCCCAGCCTCATGACCATTGGCGACAGGATAATCGGGCGCGGCAATGCGCGAGTGCCGCACCAGCGATACCTGGCGCGCCCAGGGTGAGCGAGCCCGCCGAGATCGATCCTGTGGCCGAGGATGAGGCGGGACGAGAGATCGACCCGCGCTCCGTGGCTCAGCAGCGCCTCGTCGGCCGCCTCCGTGTCATCGGCCTCTCGGCCGCGACGTTCGCCGGGCTGATGGTGGCGCTGCTCGCAGCCGATGGCTTGCCGGCCTGGGGGGCGCTTGCCCTTGGCCTGCTCTGGCTCGGGGTCGTGACGCTTGCCGCGTGGCATGCCGAGGTGTGGCCGGCGCGGGACTTCGCGCACACCCGCTATCGGCTGGACGCCGACGGCCTCCGCATCGCACGCGGCGTCTATTGGCGCAGCATCACCCAGGTGCCGCGATCCCGGGTGCAGCATACCGACGTCTCGCAGGGCCCGCTCGAGCGGCGCTACGGGCTCGGAACCTTGATCGTCTACACCGCCGGAACCGATCACGCGAAAGTGTCGTTGCCCGGACTGGCGTGGGACACGGCGCTCGCGCTTCGCGACGAGCTAGGTCTGGATCGATCCGATGACGATGTCTGAGCAGCGCCTCCATCCGGCGTCGATCCTGTTCGATATCGCTCGCTACGCGCGGATCTTCGCGTGGCCCGCCCTGATCGCGTTCATCGGCGGTCCACGAGGCGGTCCGCCGGGC
>DATLLC010000152.1:0-10023 GCA_035538015.1 Vicinamibacterales bacterium | reverse complement strand
CGTCTACGACGTGCAGATCATCAACTCGAAGACCACCTACCAGTTCGACAAGCACTTCCTGGTGCGATACCAGGCGCAGTACGACAGCTCGGAGCGCCGCTTCCTGAGCGATTTCCTGGCGTCGTACGAGTTCGTGCCGGGCACGGTGTTTCACGTCGGTTATGGCTCGAATTTCGAGAAGCGGGCCGATGCGAACGGCTTGCTCGTGCCGGTGGAGGAGGGAGAGCGGTATGTGACCGTCAACCGTGGGTTGTTTCTCAAGGCGTCGTACCTGAAGCGCTTCTAGGGCTTCGGAAAGCCGCCCACTTGGGACCATCGAGGGCGCAGACCGATGGTCTGTCTCGGGGTCGGCGAATCTCGTGATCTGGTGATGTGGTGAGGTGGTGATACATCTTTCGATCGGTCGGCGCATGTGACCCCCGTCCGCATTTACATGAACAGGTGCAACTGCACCACTCGTGTCGACGTCGTGGCATTGAACGAGTGATCGAGGTAGTACGCAAGGTTGACGTTCCAGTGCGTGCGCGGTAACAGATCCGCTGCGAAGGCGAAGCGACGGACCTGCGAGGATCCCGGCGCCGCACCGGCTGTGCGGAGCTGCGGCGAGAACTTCAGCCAGATCCCGCGGTAGACCTCGACGGAGGCCTCATTGACCACCACCCACGAGCGTCCGCCCGCCGCCTTCGTCTCCAGGTCGGCGTCCGCTTCCGTCCAGATCGACACCCGCGAGGTTGGCGCGAAGCCGAACGCGCCACCCACCGCGCCCGATCGTGGACCGGCATCCGTCGAGTGACGATAGAAACCCGATCCCACGATGGTCGCGCGCGGAGAGAGGTCGAGCTGCCAGCGGCCCGCGGTGGAGAAGCCGCGACGGCTTCGGTCGTGCAGGATGGCCTCGGCCTTCCCAGGGCTGACCATCACCTGAACCAACGAAAAACCTGTGGTGTGGCTGACTTCGAGGCCGTAGACCTGGTCGTTGCGATCGAGATCGAGATATCTCCGCGTGTAGGTCGTGTGATCGGCAAACCGCACGCCGTAGGCGGGCAGGAATCGTCCCACGCGAAGCTGGAAGCGCTCATCGGGCTGATAGGAAATCCAGTGCTCGTAGGAGATGAACGCGCTGTCCGGCAGCGTGCGACCGTCGCGCACGGCAGAATGCGGCGGCTCGCGGCCGACCGTGCCGTACGCGGTCCACCCGTGTTTCTGCACGGCCCCACTGAGATCGAGATTCATCAGGAGATTCAGGTCTTGATGGCCACCGGGAAAGCCGATCCGCAATTGGGACGGACGCAGCTCGAGCCCGAGCTGGACCGGCCCAAGGGTGTCGCCGAGGGCGCCATACAGGAATGCCTGCTCCCCATGGGGATCGTCCGCCGCCCCCGCAGCGGGAGCCTCTCCGGTGGCGCCGGTCGTCGCCAACTCCCGGTGCGAAAGGAGCCGCCCGTACGGGGTCAGCAGCCCGCCGCCGGTGGGCGAGTAATGACAGGCCGTGCATCGTGTGTACTGCTTCGCGAGAAAGGTGGGCTCGGCCCATGCCGTGGTTGCGAGAACCGTGATGGCGAGCAGGGAAAACAGCGTTCTCATGATCGTGCTGACCGCCCCAGGGCAAAGACCACTTCGACCTGGACGGTGTCCCTGACCCCGATGCCCAGGTAGCGCGGCTTTCGGATACCGTAGTCGGCCAGTTCAACCGGGAACGACGCCTTCACGCGCAGACCGGCGTCAGCCCGGCGAACCTCCACCGGTCCGGTCACCGCTTTGCTCACGCCGTGCAGTACCAGTACGCCTGTGAACGATCCCTTGCCTTCAGGCACGTCAGCGGTGAACCCGTTCAGAGTAATCTCCGACAGCGTCGCGGCCTCGAAGCCCGGCCCTTTGCCCACCTCGAGGTAGTTCTCGCGCAGATGCTCGTCGCGCAGGGCGATCCCCGTGGCCAGGGTGCGCAAATCAACGGCGAGGCTCCCGTCGAATGGTTCCGAACCGCTCGCGCGGGCCGTCACCACCCCGCTGAGAGCGGCGGTCTTCGCATCGAAGCTGCCGCCGATCGTCATCGAGCAGATCACGCGTACGTCGCCCTTTTCAACGCGCCATGTGGGCGCCGGCACAACCGTGGCCCCCAACAGCACGAGGCCAATAAGTGTCGCTTTCATGAGAGGTCCTGATCAGGCGTCATCTGCCTGGTCACCGCGCCAGCGACGCACCCTGAACGATCGTGCCGACCATCGAAGGGTGGATCGAACAGTGATACGGCCCGCCGCCCGCGTTGATCGACATCGGCTGGCTCGAGGCGCCGGGAGCGAGATTGCCGGTGTCCAGGGACCCGGCGTCCAACACCATCCGGTGCGTGGTGTTGTCGATGTTGCGCCAGACGACCATCTGGCCGGCCGGTAAGGTTGCGGGATTCGGCGAGAAGGACTGCGCTCCATTCTCGTCCACGACGTTGATCGTCACCACGCCGCTCGGCGGCGTTGGTGTCGGGGTCGGCGTTGGTGTCGGGGTGGGCGTTGGTGTCGGGGTCGGCGTTGGTGTCGGGGTCGGCGTTGGTGTCGCGACCGGCGTCGGTGCGACCGGAGTAACGTCCTCCGTAGAGCCGCTGCAGGCCCACGTACCTACGGTCAAGGCGATTGTCACAGCTGCGACGATTGCGCGCATGTCATTCCTCTTTCTTTGGTTGTCTACGACGTCCACGAACGGTCTCCATTTCGCCTAAGTCTGGTTGACCCTCGAATATTCCCGGTGCGGCAAACGAGGCGGATCTGCGGAAAGAGGTGCGCAGTCGTTGCTGGTGGCTCGCGTCAACGTCGCCGTGTGGGACGCCTGGAATAGTCGACACCGTCTCTCATTTGTGTGAGCGCGTGGACTGAGTGCGCTGACCTCGATGCGGTTGCGGGCTCGCCCGGAGCTCTAGCCACTCACGCGCCAGCCAGCGACTTCAGGCGGCGCCCCACGCGACTCGTCTGTAACTCCCCGCGCTCGTCCCTCAGGCCATCGCATCGATTCACCCTTTCACGCTGACTGTACGAGCCGCGTACGAGTGTCGTGCGGGCGCTGTGGGTGGTCAGCGGCCGACCGGGGCGACACACTCGACACATGGGTCGCACGACGACGACGGCGACGACGACGACGGCATTCGTCACAGGAGCGACGGGGCTGATTGGCACGGCCCTGGTGAGGGTGCTCGTGGCACGCGGTCACCGGGTCTACGGTCTCACGCGCTCGGTCGAGGCCGCCCAACGCGTACGCCGCGCCGGAGCGGTGCCGGTCATGGGGAACCTCCTCGAGCCGGGCCTCTGGCAGGACGTAGCCGCGGCCGACTGGGTCTTCCATCTTCCACCGCCTTCCGCGTGCGGACTCTACGTCACGAACCGGGCGGCCGGGACCATGTCGGAGGCGCGGGTGTCGATGGACAGGCACCTCCTCGACGCGTTGTCCGGAGTCGCGACGCGCCGCATCGTGTACGCCGCCTCCGCCGGCGCCTATGGGGCCACCGGGCCAATTCCCGTCACCGAGGACGCTCCGCCGCGTCCTTCCGCCTGGGGCCGGACGCTGGCGCCCGCACTCGACCGCCTCGATGGATACCTGGTGACCGGATTGCCGATCGTCACGGCGTTGCCGGGTTGGGTCTATGGCAACGGCTCATGGTTCCGAGATCGGGTGCTCGAACCGATCCTGGCCGGCCGTCCGGTACTGCAGATTGGCGCGCCCGGGCCCTGGGTATCGCCGATTCACGTCACGGATTGCGCGCGGGCCCTGACGCATCTCGCCGAGCGCGGCGCCGTGGGCGGCCGCTACTTTCTCGTCAACGACGAAGCGATCCGGGCGACCGACTTCGCGTCCGAGTTCGCCCGGGTCGCCAACCGGCCGCTGCGCGTGCGGCGGCTTCCGGCCGTGGCCATCAGGCTCGCCGGCGGGTCCGTTTCGGCCGACTACTTCCGGGCCGACGGCTTGTTCTCGAACATCCGGCTGCGCGGGCTCGGCTTCCGCTTCGAGTATCCGACGCTCGAAGCCGGTCTCCAGGAAGTTCTCAGAGCGCTCCATGAATGACGAATGCGTCCGAACCAACGTGGACCCGGCCATGACCGACAGTTTTTCCGATGTCGTGCTTCCGCATCTCGACGCCGCGTACCGCCTCGCCCGCTGGTTGACGCGGAACGAGCATGACGCGGAGGACGTCGTCCAGGAAGCGTCGCTCCGGGCGCTCCGGTACTTTCGAACGTTCACCGGGGGAAACGGGCGAGCCTGGTTCCTGCGGATCGTGCGGAACACGTGCTATGGCTGGCGGGCGGCCGGCCGCCAGGCAGCCACCGACCCGTTCGATGAAGAGCGCCACACCATAGATCGAACGCTGGATCCCGAGTCGCTCGCGCTCCAGACCGACGACGTGAGGCTGCTCGAGCGCGCGATGCGATTCGTGCCCGATCGCCACCGGCAGCTGCTCGAACTCCGGGAGCTGGAAGGGCTGTCCTACCGCGAGCTCGCCGACGTGATGGAGATGCCCATCGGCAGCGTCATGTCCGGACTCTCTCGTGGCCGCCAGGCCCTGCGGAAAGCCCTCAATGAGCAGCTGGAATCCGACTGTTCGTTCGAAATGGAGAGAGGTCGCCGATAACGCTCAACCGTCGGCTAAGTGGCCGGCACTATTCACGGGAGCGCGTCATCGCAAAGGCCAAGATGAAGAGGACGCCAAGCAGCAGGTCCTGTCCGGCGGCCATCGCGTCTGTTATCGAGATGCGCCCCAGGTTGTAGAGCACAGCGACACCCGTCACATGACCGAATTTACGATCTTCGCGAATCTCATTCCTGAATTCTCCTTCTGTTCCCGTGCGGCCCCGTTCACCCGGTCGGGCAGGTCCCGAAACGGATTGGGACCGCGGTGTTGCAGACGTATTGAGCCGGACGGCAGGTACCGGGCGCGTCTTCATCTGCGATCGAGCGACAGTCGGGAAGCAACTAGAAAAGAAATTTTGCGCCGACAATGCCACCGGTCGCCGCTCCAAGTGGAGCGCCGATCAGGAGACCGCGCACACCAGGATCATCGCAGTTGCAGCGATCGCCTTCGATGTGCGCGCCGAGAAATCCGCCGGCGACAAACCCGCCGACGCTGCCGACGATGGCACCGGCGACCACACGTGCTGTCGATCGGGCCTGAACTCTCGATCGGCTGCTAGTTGGTGCTTGTGGCAGGCGCTTCGCCAAGCCTGTCGGCGGGTTTGCTCCATTGACGGGCCACGACCTGAACGGGTCGGGACTGACGTCGAGATTCACAAAAAGCGGCTTGTGAACTGGCGCGTCCGACTCGACGACCGCCATGGTCTCCTGGGCTGCTTGCGCGTAGCCGGTCGTGCTGCCAACCGCGACGATGGTCAGCAGTGCAATTGTCCGACGCAGCCTCACACGAAGTCCCGGCGTGCCCATTGGGGCGTCGACGCGGGTTCCGACCGACCGCGTGTTGACACTCACAGCTGATGCACCGCGTCGCATCTGGAAAGAAGGCGCCCCCTGCACATAGACCTCCCGGCCCTGAGTGAGGACCACGCGATACTGCGAGTTGACCGTCCGGACGAGCAAAGTGGTGAACGGCGGGAGATCGCGCAGGTGCACGCCCTCGACGTTCTTCATGACCTGACCGAGCCGATCGAACGCGGCTGCGTGAACCACGCCGGTTCAGTCATCAGATCGCCTCCTGTGAACATGAAGTCCACGCTGACAGAACGAGCCGTGCCGTCTTTGCAGAACCCGGTGGTCGCTCCAAGCGTCCACAGTCGACTAACCGATGCACCAGTTTGGATATTCCAGGCGATGCAGGGCGAATCGAGACGTGCCTGTCCCCGTTGGCCGAGACGGCGCTCCTTACCAGGTCGACCAGCGTGGCACCGGCACGCTCAGAGATGGCGTGGCGCGCGCCCAGATTCCGCGCCACCCAGGCGTCGTCGCCCTTCTCGGCGGCCGCCGCGGCGCGAGGGACCCGACCATACACGACCGCGAACGTGTCCTGGAACTCCCGCACGCGCACGAGGCTCTGGCGCATCAACGCGAACACCTCATCCGGCCTGCCGCCTCTCAACGCCAGGACGATACGGATATACAGCCCCAGCGCCAGAAACCACGAGCCGCAGGATCGAAGCGCCGACGCAGACTCGGCGGCGAGGCGTTCTGTTCGTCGCCATCGCCGCTCGCGAGGGCCGCCCACCCGAGCCCGCTCAAGGCGCTGCCAATCCTCCACTCGATCCCCAGGGCGCGGAACTCTTCAAGACTTCGCGCAAACCAGTCTCGGGTCGCGTCCAGATTGCCGGCGCCATGTTCGACCTGCCGAGGTCCGATCAGTCCCTCGGAGGCGAGGGCGGCTTCTCCGATGCAGTAGCGGGTCAACCCTGCAGCGCATCGTCGCGTTCACCCGTCGCAGTGAGTTCGAGCATCGCGTACGCGCGCACGGTCTCGAGCATCTGACAGACCGGACGAGTCGTGGCCGGCGACTCGACTCGCAGGAGAAGGCTCTTGTCGATCAGGCGCGCGACGGCGGAGAGCGCGTGGTCGGTCCCGGTCGAGCCGCCCTCGGCCCGGTCAGCACCGCCGCGGCCGCGTCGATCGGAAACACGCCCGGCAGAGCGCCAAAGCGGCGGAACGCCAGCCGCTCGTCCGCGTCAAGGAGCCGAAAGGTGAGTTATCCCAGCGCTGGAGAAGTGGAAGGGGCCCATTCCGGGGCCCCTTCGCCTGCGGCGATCTCGGGTTACTGGGGATTGGGCGTAAGGTTTTGCCCGCTTTGAGACTGGCTGATTGTGACGGTGTTTCGGGTGACACCAGTGCGTCCGAGTGTGTCAGTAACCTTGGCCGTGATGGTGACCGTCTTCTCGCCGGCCGGCACCACGAGAGCTGTTCCTACCACCCAGTCCGCGGTCACGCGAACGCGGCCGTCGGCGTCAATCTCCGAACCAGCGATATTGAATAGTGGGGCGAGGTTCACGCCTGCTGGAACGACGTTGCCGTTGGCTTGACGGACGGGGACCGAGAACGTGACGTCGAGGCCGGGGAAGTTGCGATTGGGCCCGCCCGTCGCGCCTGTAGCTGGATTGGGGATCTGCGAACCATCGGCGATGAGCCCGATGGCCGGGTTCACAACGCCCTGGCGAATGCCGTTCTCGCTGACCGCAATCTCGGCATCGCCTTGGGCAACGGCGCTGACCTGAATGAAGAATAGAGCGCCGTTGCTGGCGTTCAGCGCATTGCCCTGCGCACCGAGTGCGATCGAGGTCGGCACGCGCGGAGCGATCAACGTCACGTCCGGTGCGTCGGGAACTCCTTCGGTTCCAGTCAAGGCAAAAGGCTCCGGGGTGAGGGCCTGACCAGAAGATTTGGAACGATCCACCTTCAGCGTAATCCGGTCGATGCCGATGCGGCCTGCATCATCGACAAAGGCGGCCGTCATCGTGAACTCGTTGACGTCCTCAGGCACCGACTCGAGCACGTGCCAGCCGAACCAGGCTGTGACACCGTCGCCGGGTGTATCGTCCGTGCCGGCAATGTTGAACGCGGAGGCGAAATTGTTGAACTTCGGCAGGACCTTGCCGTCGGGAGTGATCAGGTCCACATCGAAGAAGAAGTACAGCCCGGGGGCGTTCGGGTTGAGCGCGCCCGCATTGAGAAGGTCCACGCGCCGGATGTTGGTCGCCTCGCGCAGGCTCACCGGAGTCTTGTCGCGCGTGACGATCTCCAGTGTGACCGCGAAGCCCGTGCCGTTGGGGCTCCCAGCTCCAACACTACCTTCGCCGGGTGCGACGCGGGAATCGGCCAGCGGTGACACGATCCGCACAATAGGAGCCAAGTCGCCTTTCACTCCATTGTGCGGACTGATGTGAACGACGTTGGCGTAGTTGACCGGGTGCGTGCGTGGAGTCCTGGTATCGTCCCCCTGCGCGAACGCCGATGTCGGTAGAAGCGTGCCCGTCACACACAGCACGCCTGCTAGTACTCTTGCATATTCCATGACATTTCCTCTTTCACGCCTCGCGAGTCCGAGGTCGAGGCACCCTTGCGCGCACCGCGCGCGACAACACTCACCTCTAATCGCCTGGCCGCTTGAATATTCCAGTTGTTGAGCTGCGGGCGTCGCAGCTGATCTCGCGGACGCTGAGGATCAGACGTCAGGCGCACTACACGAAACGACACCTGCACGTAACCGACCTGATCGGCGCGGTCAAGGGAGGGGGGAGCGGAACCCGGCTGAGCTCGTCGACAGCGTGGTCGGCCACCGCCCTCCCGGTCTCATTCTGGTCTCATCCTGCCGCCGCATGGACGCGGTCGGCCGCGAGTCACCGGTGAACACGCCGGCCCGACCCGGACGTGTCACACCGGCCACCTCGGTTGTCTTGTTACTCGGCTCGCGCTACTGCTGCGACGAGCCCACCACCGTCCACCGCACCGCATTCCGGCGCGATGTCTGGTCGGCGAAGTTAACGACCGCCTGCAGCACATGCTCGCCCTCCGTCAAAAAGCCCCGCGGAACCTGACACGAGAACGTACTGCCGCCACGCCTCAGGGCGCCCGGACGGAAGCACGCCACCAGACCTTGGGTGACGTCGAGCCCGTCGAATGTCAGCCGGCCGCCGATCACCGGTGCCGCCGCGGCGTCCACGCCGATCACGAGATCGAAGCTGCCGATCTGGAAGATGGGCCCCGATGGCGGAGAGATGACGAAGCCCTCGGTGGACACGGGCTCGCCGTAGATGAAGTCGTCCATCGCAACCAGATCGCGGGCGCCCGTCTCGTTCGGGCCGAGCGCGGCGTTGCCGCTCACGATCCGCACGCGACCGACGATCTCTCCCCGGTCGAAGAACACCCCAAGGAACGACTGCGTCTCGTCGCCCGTCGCCGCAGGCACGGCACGCTCGAAGAGCAGTGCGCCGTCAGGCGCGAAGAACTGCAGCACCGTGCTCGTTCCGCTGTCGACGTCGGTGAACACGGCGCCGAATCCGGTGACGCCGGCGGGCACAGCCTCGTTACCTGGCACGTTGAAGAGCACGTCCATCACATTCGTGTCGAGCGCAACGAAGAGCCGCGGCGGACTGAATGGGGCGAAGAGCGCGCCGTAGGCGGGGTTGATGTCCGCGAACTCCGGCGAAGGCGCACCGCTCGTCTCGAACCCGGTGCCCGGGGTCACGAACGTCGAACCGCGCGCGGCAAACCGCGTCAGCCTTTGACCATCGAAGGTGGGGGGGGCTGCGGCACCGCCACCGTCCCAGTTGATCTCCCGGCGACCGCCCGGCTGCGACCCTGCCACGACCCCGTTGTTGGCCCCGAGGTCGCTCCTGAACTGATCGACAGCCGCCTGAATCGACACCGCGTTGGGGCCGGACGCCTCGCGGACCACCGGTGCCGCCCACGCAGCTCCAGCGCTTGAAACACAAAGGACACCTACCATGACTTGCACGAATCGCATGATCACTACCTCCATCAGCCAAGAATCCGAAGCCGCGCGGTCGGCACTGGCGCCGATGACCGCACACCCGTTCCGTGGATGTGTCGGCCCGCTCGCGCGGTACAGCACACCCACCCCCAAACCGTCTGGCTCGGCCGAATATTCCATGTCGGCAGGACAAGGCGCTCGGTGAAGCGGCAGGGTCACGTTCGTGGGGCCAGGTGGAGATCGACCTGGAATAAACGACGGCTTCTGGCGATTAGGGCCCTCGCGTCGCCTTAACCGTTAGGAGGGTGTGGTGTAGGCGAATCTCTTGATCTGGTGATCTGGTGAGGTGGTGATACATCTTTCGATCGGTCGATCTCGTGATCGATCTGTCGAACTGGCGATCTCGGGTTGCGGTGAGTGCGCGCTCATTCACCGCGCCATCGCACGAAGCCCATCACCGCTTCTCGATGTCGGCGATGAACTCGAGCATCTCCTTGACGACCTCGTCGGTGAGGCCGCATGTGACCCCGATACTTGTAGTGCACGAACTGGTGCTTGACGCCCGCCTTCTTCAGCGCCGCCACCATGTCGCGCGCCTGCTGGCGCGGAGACGATAGTCGGGA
>DATLLC010000151.1:0-5212 GCA_035538015.1 Vicinamibacterales bacterium | reverse complement strand
CCCGCGCCGGGGTGGATCGCGGGTGGGTGTGGTCGTTCATCGCGACCCTCTTTGCCATCCACATCGGCAGGATGGCCCCCGACGGAAGCCTGCTTGGATTTCTCGCACCGGCAGTCGCCGTGGCGGGAGACATGTTCGTGGCGACGCTCATCACACTCCTGGTGATCAATCCGCTGTACCTCGCGTGGCGATGGCCGACGCGATGGATCGAGCGTCCCCTGTGGCGCTGGTATATCGGCCAGGACGACAGCCGGCCCGGCTGGTTTCTGACACTCGCCGCCTGGTGGTTGCGCCATCGGTTGCGTTTCGCCGTGCGCATGAGGGCGGCGCGCTACTCCATTCGCGCGGCGCTCGGCCAGGCACTGCAGCACGGGTTGCCACTTGCGGCGGTCATCGCGGCGACGGTTCCGGTCTGGGGTATGAGCTGGTACTTCGACACCGAGAACTGGGCAGCCGGCATCTACAATTCGTGGGCCGAGACACGAACCGACGACTGGCGCGAGGCGATGGTGCGCGCCGTGCGCAATCGAAATCCCCAGGCCGGCGGCGACACCGCGGACTTCTCCGTCTCGCCGCCCGGTCTCGCCGGCGACGTCCCGTTCTCGTTCATCGTCATCGGCGACACCGGTGAAGGCGACGCCTCGCAGCACGTCCTGCGCGATCAACTCCTCACCGTCGCGGCGCGAGACGATGTCCGCTTCGTGGTGGTGTCCTCCGACGTGGTCTACCCCACGGGAGCCATGCGCGACTACGAAAACAAGTTCTGGCTGCCGTTCAAGGGCGTCACGAAGCCCGTCTATGCCATTCCCGGCAACCATGACTGGTACGATGCCCTCGAGGGATTCAACGCGACGTTCCTGACGCCGGAGGCGGCGCGCGCCGCCATCAGCGCGCGAGTCGACGCCGACCTGAACATCAGCACGACCACCGCCGATCGCATCGATCAGCTGATCGGCAGTGCCGCCCGACTTCGCATGGAGTACGGCGTGCCCACCGGCTTCCAGCGTGCGCCGTTCTTCGACGTGCAGACCGACGATTTCGCGCTGATCGCGGTCGACACCGGCATCGTCAAGCGGGTGGATCCCGAGCAGGAACACTGGCTGGGCGCCGCGCTGGCGCGCGCACGCGGCAAGATGATTGTCGCCGTCCTCGGCCATCCGTTCTACGCCGGCGGCTACGATCAGCGACCCGGATTCGAGGACTTCGCGCGGCTCTATGACCGGCTGAAGGCCAGCGGCGTCGCCATGGTGATGGCCGGTGACACTCACGATCTCGAGCACTACACCGAGCCGCCGGATGCGTCGGGCCATGCGCTGCAGCACCTGGTCAACGGTGGCGGCGGCGCCTACCTGAGCTTCGGGGCGTCGCTCGCCTGGCCGCCCGAGCCGGCGCTGGGCGCGTGGGCCTACTACCCGTCTTCGGCCGCCGTGGTCGACAAGATCGAAGCCCAGACGCCGTGGTGGAAGCGACCGGCGTGGTGGTGGACCCGCAGCTTCGACGCCTGGCCCTTCTCCGCCGAATGGCTGTCCGCGATCTTCGACTACAACACGGCCCCGTTCTTCCAGAGCTTCGTCGAGGTGCGCGTGGCGCGGGAGGGCCTCGTCGTCCGCCCCTACGGCGTGCACGGCCGCCTGCGGTGGCGGGATCTCGATCGATCGGCCGCAGGCCCACCGGCGGCGATGGCTGACGACTTCGTGGAGTGGACGGCCGCGAGGCCGCCCGTCGGCGTTGCGGCCGCGCCGCGGGTCCCGCGAGGCGCGGCAGCCGTCCGGTAGCTGCGCGGCCCGGCCAAGCGGTGGGCTGATGCGCGACGCGCGGGCTGCGGGATGCCCGAGGAACGGCTGCGGCGCGGACTGCCGCCTCCAGCTAAGATTCTCTCTGGTGTCCTGGGCGCTCCCCTCTTACGTGCTCGCGCTGTTCGTGGCGACCGGGCTCTCCATCTGGGCTGCCGTCGTGGCGAGGAGCCGGCGTTCCGCCCCGGGGGGTCCCGCCTTCTCGTGGCTGATGCTCAGCGTCGCCCACTGGTGCCTCACGACGGCGCTCCACGCGCTCGTGCCGGACGTGTCGGCGCGGATCACCATCGCGCAGGTGCGCTACCTGTCAGTGGCCACGATCGGCCTGCTGTGGATGATCTTCGCGAGCGGCTACGGGCGCTTCGCATGGCCGTCGCGACCCGACGTGCGGGTCGCGCTGTGGGTGGTGCCCGCCCTTTCGATCGTGGCGGCGATCACCAACGGGATGCACGGACTGGTGTGGCCCGACATCACCCCACTGGACGCGTGGTGGGGACCCACGCTCGTCTATTCGTATGGCCCGGTGTACTGGGCCAATCTGACCTACACCTACCTGCTGATGGCGTTGGGCACGTGGATGCTGGTCGTCGGCGTCCGCACCTTTCCTCCACCCTACCGGCCACAGTACTGGGCCATCGTGGTCGGCACGCTGCTGCCTCTCTCCGGCAATCTCCTCTACATCACGCGACTGCGTGCGGTCGGCGGCTTCGACGTCACGCCGCTGACCTTCGCGCTGTCGGGGTTGTGCTTCACCTGGGGTTTGTACCATCACCGGCTCTTCGGCCTGGTGCCGGTCGCCCGCGACATGGTGGTCGACAGCATGGAAGACGGCGTGCTGGTCCTGGACGCCGAGCGGCGCATCATCGACCTCAACGCCGCGGCCGAACGCTTCACCGGCGTGACGCCAGTCTCGGTCGGGCAGGAGGTCGGCTCGGTCGTATCCTGGTGGACCCAGGCGACCGCTGAGGCGCGGGGGTCGAGCCAGATGCCGGCGGTGGTCAAGACGGTGCCGGGGCCCAAGTACTTCGAGGTGCGCGTGTCGGCCGTCAGGGATCGCGCCCGCCGCTTCAACGGCTGGCTGGTGATCGTGCGGGACATCACCTCGCGGCGCCAGGCAGAGGCCGAGCGCTACGCGCTGGAGCGGCGGGTCCAGGAGCAGCAGAAGTCCGAGAGCCTCACCGTGTTCGCCGCCGGCGTGGCGCACGATTTCAACAACCTGCTCACCGGCATCCTCGGCAACGCCGATCTCCTGGCGATGCAGGCGCCGCCCGATTCGACGCAGCGCCGCACCGCCGAGGCCATCGTCATCGGGTCGCAGCGGGCCGCCGACCTGGTCTCCAAGATGCTGGCCTACGCTGGCGAGGGGCGCGTGGTCTCCGAGCGTGTCGACCTCGACAGTTTGGTGCGCGAGATGGTGGACGTGCTCTCCGCGTCGGTCTCGAAGCACTGCACCCTGGTCTACAACAGCGCCGGGCCGTTGCCCATGGTCGACGCGGACCCCACCCAGATCCGGCAGGTGATACTCAACCTGATCATCAACGCCACCGAGGCAGTCGACGAAGGCGGACTGGTCACGGTCGCCACGGGACAGGAGGCGCTGGATCGCGACATGCTCTCGCGGATGACCTTCGGGGCGGACGTAGAGCCTGGCCCCTACGTGTTCATGGACGTCGTGGACAACGGGCTCGGCATGAGTGACGAGACCATGATCCGCATGTTCGACCCCTTCTACTCGACCAAGGAGACCGGCCGCGGACTGGGACTGGCCGCGGTTCGCGGCATCGTGCGCAGCCACCAGGCCGCGCTCCGCGTGACCTCCGCACCGGGACAGGGGACGCGGTTCCGTATCTGGCTGTCGCTCATGCCGGGCCGGCAATCGCGTCCAACCACCCGGTGAGATCGGCCAGCCGCATGATACGCGGGCAATCGGCCTCCTCGTAGAGGCTGGCCGGGTCGTAGAGCACGGCATGGGCGAGCCCGGCACGGCGGGCTCCCGCCACGTCCACGTAGTACAGGTCCCCCACATGCACTGTGCTGGACGCATCGGCCCCGGACTCGGCCAGCGCAAGCTGGAACAGCCGCGGATCCGGCTTCTCCACGCCCCAGTCGTGGGAATCGAGCAGCGCGTCGAACCAGCGCGCGAGATCGAGCCGCTCGAAGAGGTGTCGCAGCCGCCCGTTGGCATTGGATACCACCACCAGGCGCAGACCGCGCTCGCGAAAGGACGCCAGCGCCGGAACCACATCGGGCTCGACATGTTCCCAGAGATTCTGTTCGGTGTGGTAGTCGTGGAGCGCATCGAGGGCTCGATCGGTTTCCGTCGAGCGCACGACGCCGACCTGTTCCAGGATCAGATTGAAATACATCCACCCGCGCTTGCGATCGTCGGTGGCGCCGACGATCGTGGCCTCGTCGAGCACGTGCATCGCCCGCGGCTCGGCGGCGGCCAGGCGATCGGCACTCACGTCAACGCCGGCCTCTCGTAGCGCTTCGCTCACCCGCACCCAGTTCGGGTGGACGAGGACACCGCCGGCATCGAGAAAAAGGGTTTTGATCGACATAGAGAATCTGATGATCTCTCGATCTGGTGATCTCGTGATCGAGCTTCAGATCTGGTGATCGCGCGATCTGATCGCTTGATCTATCTGGCGATCTAGTTGATCTATCTGGTGATCTATTCGTGATGGCTCACTGGCCGAGCAGCAGCAGTCGTTCCGCGGCGGCATGCAGCCACGACAGCGACGCCAGCGCCGCGGCGACGAGCGCGGCGCACGTGAGCGCGCGGGCCCAGGCAGGCCACGGACGGATGTCGGTCGTGGCAGGGGGGTCCAGCAGGCGCTGCACGCGCTCGGTAATCGGCTCACCGCGATAGAGCGCGCTGGCCGGAAGGGGGTTGACCGGCGGGGCGGCGAGCCGCGCCACCTTCACCAGCGCCGAGGCCAGATGCAGCCCGCTATCGCCGCGAGCCGCCGCCCATTCGTCCGCGGCGAGCTCCGCGGCCTGCATCCAGGCCGCTTCCAGCCGCCGGCCGGCCCGACACAGGCCCAGCACATCGGGCGCCACGGCCATGGCCAGCCGGCGCAGGTTGTCGTGCTGTCGCACGTGCGCGTGTTCGTGCGCCAGCACCGCTTCCACCTCCTCGGCCGAGCACGCGTCCAGGACGCGTCGGGCCACGAACAGCCGGGCGGCGAAGAGACCGACAATCGCCACCACTGGAAAATCCGTGTCAATCACCGAAGCCGGCAGCCGACGCGTCGGCAGCGTCGACGCGATGGCCTTGGTTAGCGCGCGGCGGATCCGGAATGTCCGCCAGAAAACCATCGCGCCGCACGCCGCGGCTCGAGCGATCGCCGCGAGGCCCGCGAATGCGACGGCAACGGCTACCGCGCCGACGACCTCGCTTTCGACTCGTTCTTCCC
>DATLLC010000150.1:0-8819 GCA_035538015.1 Vicinamibacterales bacterium | reverse complement strand
TGTCGAGGCCGGCCTTGATCGCGTGGTAGAGGAACGCCGCGTGGATCGCCTCGCGCACCACCTCGTTGCCGCGGAACGAGAACGACAGGTTGCTGATGCCGCCGCTCACGAGCGCGCCGGGACACGTCGCGCGAATCTGCCGGGTGGCCTCGATGAAGTTGATCGCGTACGCGTTGTGCTCTTCGAGGCCGGTGGCGATCGCGAGCACGTTCGGGTCGAAGATGATGTCGGTCGGATCGAACCCGGCGCGATCGACGAGCAGCCGGTAGGCGCGCTGGCAGATCGCCACCTTGCGGCTGACGGTGTCGGCCTGGCCCTGCTCATCGAAGGCCATCACCACCATCGCCGCGCCGTAGCGGCGGATGGTCCGTGCCTTGTGCAGGAAGTCGGCTTCGCCCTCCTTGAGGCTGATCGAATTGACGATCGCCTTGCCCTGCACGCACTTCAGCCCGGCCTCGAGCACCGTCCACTTGGAGCTGTCGATCATGATCGGCAGCCGGGCGATCTCCGGCTCGGTGGCGATGTAGTTGAGGAAGTGGGTCATGCACGCCTCGGAATCGAGCATGCCCTCGTCCATGTTGACGTCGAGGATGTTGGCCCCGCCGCGGACTTGATCCAGCGCGACCTCGGCGGCCGCGGACCAGTCGCGGGTCTTGACCAGGCGCTCGAAGCGCTTCGAGCCAGTCACGTTGGTCCGCTCGCCGATCATCTGGAAGTTCGAGTCGGGCCGGATCGTGAGCGTCTCGAGGCCGGAGTAGCGGGTCAGTTGGGACTCGGCAGTCAAGAACCGGGAGTCGGATAGCGCGGCCGCGTGCGGCCGTGGGGGCAACCCCTCGACCGTTCGCGCGATGGCGCGGATGTGATCGGGCGTGGTCCCGCAGCAGCCACCGATGATGTTCACGAACCCGCTCTCCGCGAAGTCGCGGATCAGGGCGGCGGTCTCGTCCGGCAACTCGTCGTACTGGCCGAACGCGTTGGGGAGGCCCGCGTTCGGGTAGCACGTCACGTAGCACGTGGCGATACGCGCGAGCTCCGCCAGGTACGGTCGCATCTCCCGCGCACCCAGGGCGCAGTTGAGACCGACCGAGAACGGGTGCGCGTGCTCGACCGACACGTAGAACGCATCGAGCGTCTGGCCGGACAGGGTGCGCCCGCTCCGGTCGGTGATCGTGGCCGAGATCATCAGCGGGACCCGGATGCCCGATTCCTCGAACACCTCGTCGATGGCGACCAGCGCGGCCTTGGCATTCAACGTGTCCACGATCGTCTCGACGAGCAGGACGTCACAGCCGCCGTCGAGGAGGCCGCGGGCCTGATCGCGATACGCGTCGCGCATCGCGTCGAACGTGACCGAGCGCAGCGCCGGGTTGTTCACGTCCGGCGAGATCGACAGCACCTTGGTCGTCGGGCCCATCGCGCCGGCGACGAAGCGGCGCCGCTCCGGCGTTTTCGCCGTCCACTCGTCCGCCACCCGTCGCGCGATTCGGGCAGCGGCCACGTTCAGCTCGTAGGCGATGGCCTCGAGCCCGTAATCCGCCTGCGATACCGCGTTGGCGCTGAAGGTGTTGGTCTCGACGATGTCCGCGCCCGCGTCCAGGTACTGCGCGTGGATGTCGGCGACGGCGTCGGGCCGGGTCAGTACGAGCAGATCGTTGTTGCCCTTGAGGTCGTGCGGGTGCGCGGCAAAACGCTCGCCGCGGAAGTCGGCCTCGGTGAGTCCCAGGCGCTGGACCATGGTGCCCATGGCGCCGTCGAGGACGAGAATCCGGCGGGCGAGAGCCGCGGCGAGCAGAGAACGACTGTCGGTAGACATCAGGTACGCACTTTCCGGCGCCGCGGTTTGGTGCCCACCGCGAGCAGCACCACGAACGGATCACCCGGGGTCCGGGCGCCGACGCGGACGCGCACGTCGGTCAGGCCGGCGCCTTCGAGCAGCGCCTGCAGGTCGTGTTCGGCAAAGCCCTGCCAGCGGTCGCCCAGCGCCTCGCGGACCCAGCTCTCGTCGTGCGAGCGCAGGTCGAGCACGAGCACCCGCCCGCCGTCCTTCAGAATACGAACCGCCTCGCCGACGGCGCGCGCCGGCTCGCCGGCATGGTGCAGGGCCTGAGAGAGGAGCGCCACGTCGACACTCGTATCCTCGACCGGCACCCGTTCGAGCTCGCCGCGGCGCCAGGTGACGTTGCGGATGTGCCTCCGCGCCGCCAGGGCCTTCGCGCGGTTCAGGACCTCGGCGGAGCGGTCCACCGCCACCACCTTGCGCGCCCACTGCGCCGCCTCGAGCGACAAGTACCCCTCGCCGCAGCCGAGGTCGGCGACGTCGCAGAACGGCAGCAGCAATCCCAACGCGCGCGACCACGCGGCCCAGCTGCGGCCTGGGACGAGCTGTCGGCCGTCGCGCGTGTCGGGTCCGGCATGGCGGTCGAAGTTCTCGCGGCGGAGCCGCAGCACTTCCTGGAGCCGCGCTTCGTCGGCTTTGAGCGCCGCCGAACCTTCGGCCTGATGGAACTGGGCTTCGAGCAAGGCCCACAGCGGATTGCCGTTGGCGTGGGTGGCCGGCGTCAGCCTGTAGTAGGTGAACGCCCCTTCCCGCTCCTCGTCCACCAGCCCCGCTTCCTTCAAGAGGCCGAGATGGCGCGACACCCCCGATTGGGCGAGTCCGAGAATGCCGGTGAGCTCCTTGACGTTGAAATGGTCTCGGGCCAGCACGCGCAGGAGCCGCAGCCGCGCTTCGTCACCCAGCAGCCGGTACAGGGTGGAGGCCTCCTTCACATCTATAAATGTAGATGAATGGATGATAATTGGCAAGCCGCATTGCGCCCGACGCGCGCCCCGGAGGATAATCCCCGTTCTGTAGCGCGCGCCGTAGCGACGCGCGTCCGGCCGGCGGTGCGCCGTGTCGGTCGCGCGGATTCGACACCGACTCTTCCGGAGAGGCCGTACCGCCCCTGGTCACCGACCGGTGGCGTCGCGGTCTGAACCACCATGGGCATCCTCGACAAGCTCCGCTCGCCGTCCAAGCACACGCACGCCGACCCCAACATCCGTCTCGAAGCCGTTCACGAAACCGACCCCGACGATCAGTCGGCCCTGGCGGCGTTCGCCAAGGACGATGCCGACCCGCGCGTGCGCCGCGCGGCGGCGGTCCGCCTCATCGACGCCGCGGTACTCTCCGACATCGTGCGCAACGAGTCGGATGCCGCCGTCAAGGACGCCGCGGTGGCGCAGCTCGTCGAACGGGCCAGCAAGCACGAGCCTTCCCAGGCGGCGCCCGCAGTGGCCGCGCTCGTCGCCCTCGGCCGGGGGCGCGAGCTGGCCCTGCTTGCCAAGAGCGCCGGGCCCGAGTCCCTCCGTCGTCAGGCAGTCGAGGCGCTGAGCGACCCGAAGCTGCTGGGCAGCATCGCGCGGCATGCGGCGGAAACGGGCGTGCGGCTGCTGGCCGTGAGCCGCCTGGGCGATGCGACCGAACTCGAGAGCGTGGCGGTGCGCGGGGAGCACCCGGATGCCGCCGTGGCGGCGCTCGACGCCATTCAGACCCCGTCGCTCGACCTGCTCATGGCCATCGCACAGAAGGCGCGGACCAAGGCGGCGCAGAAGCGCGCCCGTGCCCTGTCCAAGCCGCTCGAGCCGGCGCCAGAGTTGCGGGCCGATGCGGCCGCCGTCTATCAGGAAGCCGATCAGGAACGAGCGAGAGAGCTGGTGGCGCGCATGACCGGCCTCGGCGGCATGGCGGACATCGCCGCCCTGCGTGAAGGCTACGGATCCGCGCGCGTGGCGTGGGTGGAACTGCTGGCCGATGCGGACATCGAGGCTACGCTGGGCGACGCGTTCGAACGGGCGTCGAACACGGTCCGTGCGCGTATTACCGCCGACGACGAGGCGCGGCTGGAGACGGACCGGGCGCGCCTGGAGCGGGAGCGGGAACAGGGCGAGCGTGCCTCAGTGTGCGCCGCGATCGAGGCCCTGCACGGCGACGACATCCTCGATCGGCTGGCGGAGGCGCGCGCGACGTGGGAGGGCCTGCCGCCGATGCCCGAGGAGTGGACGGCGGAGCTGGACCATCGCTTCACGGAGGCCTGTCGCGCGGCGGAGCGGCGTCACGAGCGCCGTCTCCAGGCGCGGGAGCTGGCCGAACGGCTGCCGACCATCCTGCCGGAGATGGAAGCCGTGGCGGCCCAGGAGAACTACGGCGATGTGCGCGGTCAATGGTTTGCGCTCCGCAAGCAGTGGCAGACGATTGCCCGCGAGCTCGAAATCGACCCGGAGCTGACCGCGCGCTACGACCGGGCAGCGCAGGCCATCGAGACCAAGGAGCAGATGCTGCGCGAGGCCAAGGCCGGCGATCAGCACAAGAACCTCCACCGGCTGCAGGGCGTGGTTGCTGACCTCGAGGCGAGGGCGGCTGCCGAGTCACTGACCTTGAAGGGCGCCGACGGCCTGCTCAAGGAGGTCAAGCTGGCGATCGGCACGATGGGCCCGCTGCCGGCCAAGCAGGATCGCGACGACCTGACGGTGCGGCTGCAGGCGGTGCGGACGAGCCTGGCCCCACGGATTCAGGAGATGCGCGAGGCCGAGGAGTGGAAGCGCTGGGCCAACGTGCAGGTGCAGGAGGATCTCTGCACGAAGATGGAAGCGCTGGTGGCCATCGCCGAGGCCGAGCCCGAGAAGGCGGCCAACGAGATGCGGCTGCTCCAGGAGCGCTGGAAACCGGTCGCGGCGGCGCCGCGATCTCAGGCGAGTGCTCTCTGGACGCGCTTCAAGGCGGCGCAGGACCAGGTCTACGAGAGATGCAAGGACTTCTTCGCGCAGCAGAACGCCGAGCGCGCCGAGAACCTGAAGAGGAAGGTGGCCCTGGCCGAGCGCGCCGAGGCGCTCCAGGACTCGACCGACTGGGTCAAGACCGCCGACGCCATCAAGCAGCTGCAGGCGGAGTGGAAGGAGATCGGCCCGGTCACGCGGGGGCACGAGCGCGCCAGCTGGGAACGCTTCCGGGCGGCCTGCGACAAGTTCTTCACCCGCCGCCAGGAGGACCTCAAGCAGCGCAAGCACGACTGGACCGAGAACCTGCGCAAGAAGGAAGCGCTGGTCGCCGAGGCCGAGCAGCTCGCCCAGTCCTCGGAATGGGAGAGGGCGGCTGCGCGCATCAAGCAGATCCAGGTGGAGTGGAAGGGTATCGGACCGGTCAAGCGGAGCAAGTCCGAAGCGATCTGGCAGCGGTTCCGGGCCGCTTGCGACCTGTTCTTCGAGCGCTTCAAGAACCGCGATCATGCAGCGCTGCAGGGCAAGGTCGCCGATCGCGAAACGGCTGTCGCCGAGCTCGAGGCGCTGGTGCCTGCTGAAGACGCCCTGGACGCCGCGATGCCGGACGATCTGTTCGCGCGCGTCCAGGCGGCGCGGGCGCGTTGGGTCCAGGGTCCCGAGCTGCCGCGCCACACTTTGGCGCCGCTGGCGGACCGCGTCAACGAGGCGATGCTGAAGCTGGTCACTCGCTTTCCACAAGCCTTCACCGGTACGGACCTGGATCCCGGGGCGACGCGTGACCGGATGCAGAAGCTGATCGCCAAGGTGGAGAAGCTGCTGCCAGCCGAAAGTGCCGAGCCGGTCAAGAATCTCTCGCCGGCGGAGTTGCTGGCGCGCCAATGGCGCGAGGCGCTGGCCGCCAACACGATGGGTGCCGGCTCCGCGCGTCAGGCGGAGGATGCACGCCAGCGCGCCGCCGAGCAGGAAGTGCGGAGCGCGCAGGCGGCGTGGACGCGCCTGGGGCCGCTGCCCTCCGAGGAGCGCAAGCCCCTGCAGGAGCGCTTCGATCGCTCGGTGCGGAAGTTCTTCGAGATGCGGCGGCGCACGGCGGCGCGCGCCTGAGCGGCGCGCTGGAGCAGCGCGCGCCGCGACGGGCTTTGGGTTCTTGGCTTCAGGAAGAGCTTCAGTCCGGCCTACCCTTGGTTGGACAGCGTGACAAGCCGCCTGTCCTAAAGCCTAGAGCCCAGAGCCCAGAGCCTAACCTTAGAGCCTAGAGCCCAGAGCCTGGAGCCTAATCAGCGTTCGGATCTTCCAGGTAGGTGTAGCCGTTGAGGGCCTCCTCGTAGAACTTGAGGAGCCGGCCGGCCTGCTGGTCTTCCATGCGGTTGGCGTTGACCGCGGCCTCCACGTCGCGCCGGAGTTTGCCCATCAGCGCCTCGGGGTCGAACTCCACGTACTTCAGCACCTCGCGGACCGAGTCGCCCTTGATGATGTGCTCGACGCGCGCGCCGTCGGCGCCCTCGTCGCCGTTGTCGGAGAGGTTGACGTGGACGGCGTGGGTGTCGCCGAACAGGTTGTGGAGGTCGCCCAGGATCTCCTGATAGGCGCCGACCAGGAATACGCCCAGGTAGTACGGCTCGCCGTTGAAGCGATGGAGCATCACCGTCTTCTTGACGTCACGGCGATCGATGAACTGGTCGAGCTTGCCGTCGGAGTCGCAGGTGATGTCACCGATGACGGCGTGGTTGACCGGCGCCTCGCCCAGGCGGTGAATCGGCATGACGGGGAACAGCTGCTTGATGGCCCAGCTGTCCGGGATCGACTGGAACAACGAGAAGTTGCAGAAGTAGGTGTCCGAGAGCATCTCCTCCAGCGCCTGGAGGTCCTCGGGCACATCGTCCATACCCTTACAGAGCTTGTTGATCTTCTCGCAGATGGCCCAGAAGATGTTTTCGGCGTGCGCGCGCTGCTCGAGCGACAGGTAGCCGCCGCTGAACAGGTTCATGGCCATGTCGAGCGCCTGCTGCGCGTCGTGATACGACTCGACGGCGTTGCGCTGAGTCACCGACTGGTAGGTCTCGAGCAGGTCGACCAGCGGCTGCTCGAAGTCGTCGCGCACCTTCTCGGGGATCTGCTCCTCTCCGAACCCGGTCGTCCCCAGCACGTTGAAGATCAGCATGCTGTGGTAGGCCGAGACCGCCCGGCCGCTCTCCGACACGATGGTCGGGTGTGACACGCCCTCCTCGTCGCACACCGTCTGGATGTGGTAGACGACGTCATTGGCGTATTCCTGCAGGGTGTAGTTCATCGACGACTCGAAGTTGGTCTGAGAGCCGTCGTAATCCACGCCCAGTCCGCCGCCGACATCGATGAACTTGAGCCCCGCGCCTTGTTTGGCCAGCTCGCAATAGACCCGTGCCGCTTCGTTGAGCGCGTTCTTGATGATTCGGATGTGCGTGATCTGGCTGCCGAGGTGGAAGTGGAGGAGCTTGAAGCAGTCCTCCATGCCGCGTTTCTTCAGCTCCTCGAACCCGCGCAGGATCTCGGTGACGGTGAGGCCGAACTTCGAGCGGAAGCCGCCCGAGGACTGCCAGCGGCCGGAGCCGCGGGCCGCGAGCTTCACTCGCATCCCGATATTGGGTCGGACGCCGACCTTCTCGGCATACTCGAGAATCAGCTCCAGCTCGGTGTACTTCTCGACGACGGGGATGATCTGCCGGCCCATCTTCTGGGCCAGCATGGCCATCTCGATGAACTCAAAGTCCTTGAACCCGTTGCAGATGATCGGCGTGTCGTTGGTGGCGAGGGCGGCCACGGCCAGCAGCTCCGGCTTGCTTCCAGCCTCGAGGCCGAAGCCGTACTGTGCGCCGAAGTTCAGGACCTCTTCGACGACCTGGCGCTGCTGATTGACCTTGATGGGGTAGACACAGCAGTAGCGCCCCTGGTACTGGTGCTGGGCGGCGGCCTGCTGGAAGGCCGCGTGGATCTCGCCCAGCCGGTGCTTGAGGATGTCGGTGAAGCGGATCAGGATGGGGACAGCCAGGCCACGGAGCTGGAGGCGATCGACCAGGCGCTTCAAGTCGACGGTGCGGCCAGACTCCTTGGTGGGATGAACCTGCAGGTGACCGAGCTCGTTGATCGAGAAGTACCCCTGCCCCCAGCGCGGCACGTCGTACATCTCGCCGGCTTCGGTGATCGACCACGAGGCTGAGCCCGGGGTGGTACTGGGCCTCAGGCGTCCGCCTGTCAGTATGCTCATCTTCGGAATCACAGAATAAACGGCAAGGCGGGAAACGGAAAGAGCAAATTGGGGTGCCGCGTGCCCTGCGCCCGGCGGATGGCCAGCTCTCCGGTCGTGTTACGCGCTCGTTACGGCAATCGGGCGGCCGCTCGCGTCGACGGCGACCAGCACCACCTCCGCTTCGGTCACCTTGACGCAGTCGCCCTTGTGTCCGGCGCTCCAGCGCTCCACTTCCACCTCCACGCCCACCCTGATCGAGGTGCGGCCGACGCGGCGGGTCTCCGTGTAGAAGTTGACGATATCGCCCACGAACACCGGCGCATGGAACTCGACCTCGCGCATCGCGGCCGTGACGTAGCGGTGGGGCGCCGTCTTCCGGGCTTCGACGGCGGACGCCAGGTCGACATGCGAGAGGATGACGCCGCCGAAGATGGTGCCGAGGGCGTTGGTGTCCTTCGGCAGGAGCAGGACTTTGATGGCGGGTATGCGGTCGACGCTCATTGACGATTGATGATTGGCGATTGATGATTCATTGGATAATCGGCTGATTGAGGGTATTGACGATTCAGGATTGACGATTGCGTGTGCGGGCGACGCCGCACCCTGTCAATGGCGCTATCAGCGGAATCCTCAAGGCCGCAATCACCCGATTATCCAATGAATCGTCAATCGCCAATCACCAATCATCAATGAGCGTCGCTGCGTACGCCCCCGCCACCGTTTCGAACGTCGCGTGCGGTTTCGACGTGCTGGGCTTTGCCCTGGACGAGCCCGGCGACGTGGTCATCGCCAGTGCGTCGGAGGCGCCGGGCGTCACCATCGTCGATATCGTGGGCGATGG
>DATLLC010000149.1:0-25449 GCA_035538015.1 Vicinamibacterales bacterium | reverse complement strand
GCCTCGACGGCAGCGGACCTGGAAGCACGACGATGCCGGATCCCGGCGGATGCTACGCGCTGGTGTCCGAGGGCGAGCAGTTCGAGGGAGCGCGAGAGTTCATCAACGGACCCCGGAAGTACGCGAGTCTCGAAGACTTGCCGTTTCGCGCGAACTGGCGGCGCCGGATTCGCAGCGTCCAGGTTGGCCCCCCGGCATTCGTCACAATGTGGGCCGACGAGGGATGGCGGGGCGCATCGGAAACGTTGTCTGCGGGCAGCAGAGAACCAGTACTGAGCAAGGCCTTGAGCGGCCGCGTTCAATCCCTCGAGATCGGCTGCGACCGCTGATCAAGTCCGCCGCTCGCCTCCAGTGATGCGGCGTAGTTCTTGCGCGCGCGGACGGTCATCCCTGGTTTGGCAACTCGCACCTCGAGTTTGTGCAATTTGCCGTCCAGGACCGTAGGAGCAAAGCCAAGGAGATAGTGACTTCGCAGCTCTTGGATGACCCGTGAAAAAGTCGGGGCCAATTCCACGGTTTTCAATAACTCGAAATACCCGCCGCCGGTCTCTCCTGCTATCCGCTTGAGATCGCGCGAAGGTCGGGTCTTCACCACCCGCGTGCCGTCGAAATGCTCGGATTCGAGACCGATGGCGTACACCATGACTTCTTCATCCCGCGCACGTTCAAGCACCGTCCTGAAGTCAGTGCGGCTTGCTGTGTCTTCACCGTCACTGAACACCAGCACAATGCGGCGCCCCTCGATGCCTCGAAGGGCGTCCAAACTGGCCGCGATCCCGTCGTGCAGCCGCGTAGGATTGCCGATTTCCAACTTGCCCAGCTCCGAAATGAGGTCGTCAGCCCTGTTCGTGAAGGTCCCGCTCAACTGGATGCGGTCGTTGAACGCACCCACCTGCGCACGGTCCGCTGGCGTCAGGCCCGAAAGAAACTGGCCGGCCGCGCGCTTCAGGAGTTCCACGCTGGCCGCCATGCTGGCGCTCGTGTCGAGCATCACGACAGCGGTGAACGGCTGCGAATCGTTGGAGAACACCGAAATCGCTGCGGTCTTGCCGCCATCGTCGATCGAGAAATTCGTCTGATCGAGGTCCGGCACCAGACGTCCCCGCGCATCGACCACGGTGGCGTAAACGAGCACCGTCCTCACACTGGACCGGAAAGCAGGGCGATCCTGCGCTGATGTGCCCGGACGAGGGACACTGACCAGCACGAGCATCAGCAGTGTCAGCGGCCAGGACATGTGGCGCATACGTGGCTCGTTCGTCCGATCACCGGCGAACGATATCGCGGCGGGAAGGGAGGCGGTAGAGGCAACTGCCCCGTCCATGCAAAATGCCGCCCGCGCCTTCCGAGCCCTCTTTAGCGTGTCTGTTGGCTCACATCAAATCGAGGTCAGCGATGCCGGCTTTACCTTCTGACGGCTGAGCTTAGGGGCGTGACCGAAGGAAGGTTGACGGTCGCGCAAATCAGACCGGACCGAACTGCACCGAACGCTCGCCAAGGCCTGAAGGGACGGAGAGGCTGGAACGCCGACCCACGTGGCTTTTGCCCGAAAGCGAGAATGCTCGATCCCGTCGATTTGAGGATTGAACCACGAGTCCGCGGCCCACCCGCCTTCAGCGTTCCCGGCGTCATCGGTGTCAACGGCTGGCCGGTGTCAAGCCTGAGCCTGCGTGCGTGTGGCACTTTGTGGCACCGAAGTCGCCCGATGAGTCGTCCGGGGTCATCAGCCCACGCAGATTCGTTCGGAAAATCACTGCTTGCGACGTCGTGACTGGGCTCTGCCAAAGACTCTTAATCTGTGTTGAAGGTTCGCCTCGCCTGAACATGGTCGATTCCTTCCGGGCTCACCAAGATTCCTTGGCAAAACGCACAACTCGATGCCGGGTTGTGGCGACCGAGCATCTGAGGATGTATCGCCAGATCACCAGATCAGGAGATCTTCAGATTCGCTCTATCAGTAAGCTTTGGCAAACCACGCGGTCACGACCGCCGTTCCGTTGCACTTGATGCACGGCAGGCCGGGCGGCTGCTCGAAGCCGAAGGGGACGTTGCGAATGGTCGCCTGCGTCTCTGACTTGATGTCCGCCTCGCACTGCGCCGACCCGCACCAGGGCGACTGCACGAATCCCGGCCGCCCCTCCATGATGCACTTGAACTCGTCGTAGCTGGCGGTGGCGGCGGTATGGCTCTCGCGGAACGCCCGCGCGCGGGCCAGGAGGTTGGCCTGGATCTCCTCGAGCAGCGCCGACACATGGCCCGTCAGCCCGTCCATCGGCAGCGACTGCTTCGCCCTGGTGTCGCGCCGCGCCGCGAACACCGACGCCTTCTCGATGTCCTTCGGCCCGATCTCCAGCCGGAGGGGGACCCCGCGCATCTCGTACTCCGAGAACTTCCAGCCCGGCGTGTTGCTGTCGTCGGCATCGAGCTTGACTCGGATGCCGGCTGCCCTCAGCTGATCGCGAATCTCCTCGCACTTGGGCAGCACGGTCTCCTTCCAGTTGCCGCGGGGAATGGGCACGATCGCCACCTGCCACGGCGCGACCCTGGGTGGCAGGATCAGCCCGCTGTCGTCGCCGTGCGCCATGATGACCGCGCCGACCAGCCGGGTCGTCACCCCCCACGACGTCGTCCACGCGTACTGCAGCGACTTGTCACGCCCCTGGAACTTGATGTCGAACGCCTTGGCGAAATTCTGTCCGAGGTTGTGCGACGTGCCGGCCTGGAGCGCGCGGCCGTCGCCCATCAACGCCTCGATCGAATACGTCCGGGACGCGCCCGCGAACTTCTCGCTGTCGGTTTTCTGCCCGTCGATGACCGGGACGGCGAGCACCGATTCGCAGACATCCTTGTAGAGCGCGAGGATCTTGAGCGTCTCCTCCTGCGCCTCGGCCTCGGTCTCGTGCGCGGTGTGGCCTTCCTGCCACAGGAACTCGGTCGTCCGGAGGAACGGGCGCGTCACCTTCTCCCACCGCACGACGTTCGCCCACTGGTTGATGAGCACCGGCAGGTCACGCCACGACTGGATCCACTTCTGGTACATCACGCCGAAGATCGTCTCGGAGGTGGGCCGCACGATGAGCCGCTCCTCGAGGTCCTCGGTGCCGCCTTTGGTCACCCACGCCACCTGCGGCGCGAAGCCCTCGACGTGCTCGGCTTCGCGGAGCAGCAGGCTCTCGGGAATCAGCAGCGGGAAGTACGCGTTCACGTGGCCGCTCGCCTTGATGCGGCTATCCAGCTCCTGCTGAATCAGCTCCCAGATGGCGTACCCGTACGGCCGGATGACCATGAAGCCCTTGACCGGCGAATAGTCGGCCAGTTCCGCCTTCCGGACGACGTCCAGATACCAGCGTGAGAAATCCTCGGACTGTGGCGTGATTTCCTTGACGAACGCCTCGCCCCCGGCGCCTGCAGTGCTGCTCATAGGTCAGTTCCGACTCCGCTCGGCAATGTGAGCCGACCAGTGTACATCGTCTCTGGATGGAAAGTCCGTCCGGTAGTGTCCGCCGCGGGACTCGGTCCGCCTGAGAGCGGCCTGAGCCATCAGGCGTCCGACCGTGACGAGGTTGGCGAGGCGCCACCCGTCCGGGGCCCGGCCGTCGAGTGAGGCCGAGGCCATCGTCGCCTCGAACGCGCGGAGCGTGGCCACGGCCCTGGCAAGCGCGGGCCCTTCACGCAACAGTCCGACATCGGCCCACATGAGGCCGCGAATGGCGTCCTCCGTGCACGCGACGACGTGGGGCGCGGCCGGTTCCGCGTCGGGCTGCATCCACTCCCGAATGGTGCCCGCCAGCGTCCCTCCGGTCGGCGGTTCCTCCATGACCGCGGCGGCCCGTGCGCCGAAAACGAGGCCTTCGAGGAGCGAATTGCTCGCCAGCCGATTTGCCCCGTGGACCCCGGTGCACGCCACTTCCCCGGCGGCCAGCAATCCCGGGACCGAGGTCCGGCCCCAGAGATCGGTCTCGACGCCGCCCATCACGTAATGCGCGGCCGGACCGACCGGAATGCGATCGCGTGCGAGATCCAGTCCCGCCGCCAGGCAGGCCTCGACGGCGGTTGGGAAGCGCCGGCGCACGAAGCCGGAATCCAGGTGGGCCAGCGAGAGGTACACCGGCTGGCCCGTACGCCGCCGCTCGAGCACGATCGCGCGCGCGACCCGGTCGCGCGGGGCGAGATCGCCGGCCGGATCGTAGCGCGCCGTGAAGCGCTCGCCTTCGCCGTTCAGCAGCCGCGCACCCTCGCCCCGCAGGGCTTCGGAGAGCAACGTCCGCGCGGACCCGGGCACGGCCAGCGCAGTCGGATGGAACTGGACGAACTCCATGTCACAAACGCGCGCGCCCGCGCGCCACGCGAGGGCGACCCCGTCGCCGCTCGCCACGAACGGGTTGGTCGTGTCGCTGAAGACCTGACCCGCTCCGCCGGTCGCGAGCAGCACCGCGCGCGCCCGCACGTCGAGGGCCGAAACAGGGCCATTGCCGATGACGAGGCAGCGCGCGCCCACGCAGCGTCCGTTCTCGATCAGCAGGGCGGTGGCTTGCGCGTGGTTGTAGACCTCGAGACGCGGCAGGCTCGTCGCTCGCGCCCACAGCGCCCGGCTCAGCTCGCGGCCGGTCGCGTCGGCCGCGTGCAGCACGCGACGCACCGAGTGCGCCGCCTCGCGGGCGAGCGCGATGCCGCCATTGTCGTCGCGATCCACGCGCGCGCCCCACTCGATCAGCTCGCGCACGTATCGAGGCCCTTCGGTGACGAGCACCCGCACCGCATCGGGCACGCACAGGCCGTCGCCAGCGGCCAAGGTGTCGTCGAAATGCAGTTCCGGCGAATCATCGGCGCCCACCGCTGCGGCAATGCCACCCTGCGCGTGGCCGGTATTGCTTTCCTCGGGGTTGGCCTTGGTGAGCAGCACGACCTCGCCGACCGAGGCGAGGTGCACAGCGGCGCGCAGGCCGGCGATGCCGCTGCCGATGATGAGGAAGTCCGTGCGCCGCGTCACGGAGTGTTATTCTACCTGTCCGTCATGGCCGCGACCCGCATCGAGGTGGCCGCATCAGCGGGCGCTTATCCCGTTCTCGTCGGCGCCGGCATCATCGATACGCTCCCCGCATTGCTCGAGCACTCGCAGTTGAGCGGACGGCACGTGTTCGTCTCGAGCCCCACGGTGTGGAATCTGCACGGACCGCGGCTGGCTAGAGCGGCGAAGGGCCCGGGCAGGAGCCCGATCCTCGTCCCGGACGGCGAGCGCTCGAAAAACCTGCTAACCGTCGGGCGTGTGTACGAAGCGTTGATTACCGGCCGGGCCGATCGATCGGTCGTGATCGTCGCGGTCGGCGGCGGTGTAATCGGCGACCTGGTTGGGTTTGCCGCCGCCACCTACCTCCGTGGCGTGCGCCTCGTGCACGTACCCACCACGCTGGTGGCCCAGGTCGACAGCGCGATCGGCGGCAAGGTCGGGGTCAACCATGCGTTGGGCAAGAACCTGATCGGGGCCTTCCATCCGCCTCGCCTCGTGGTGAGCGATCCGACGCTGCTGGCCACGCTGCCGCGCCGTGAGTTCAGGGCCGGGCTCTACGAGGTCATCAAGTACGGAGTGATCGCCGACCCGAGCCTGTTTGCGACGGTGCGCTCCGAACGCGATGCGCTGTTCAGCCACGCACCCGCCATGCTCGAGGCCGTGGTGACAAGCTCGAGCCGCATCAAGGCGGACGTTGTCTCGCGCGATGAGCGCGAAGCCGGCCTGCGCCGGATCCTGAACTTCGGTCATACCGTGGGACACGCGCTCGAGGCGGCCACGGACTACCGCCGCCTCCGTCACGGCGAGGCCGTTGCCTATGGCATGATGGCCGCGGCCGCCGTAGGACACGCGCGCGGCGTCACGCCCCGCGAGACGGTGGATGCCATCGCCGCAGTCGTCGCGGAACTCGGTCCCCTGCCGCCGGTGGCCGATCTCAGTGCAGCCGCCATCCTCAAGGCGACCAAACGCGACAAGAAGGTGGTTTCCGGAACGTTGCACTTCGTGGCTGCCAAGGCACTCGGCACGACCGCGGAGATCACCGACGTGACGGACAAGGAGCTGCGCCACGCGCTCAACGCGATCGGGATCCGGAATTGAGCAGCGGTCGGTGCGGTGCGGTGGAATCAGCGCACGGTCGCGTCCGTCTCGAGCCCGAGCTCCTTCATCTTCACCAGCAGCGCCCGGTACCCCACTTGGAGGAGATCGGCCGCGCGGCCCTTGTCACCACCGGCATCGCGCACCGCGCGCAGAATCTTCCGGCGCTCCGCCTCGGCCACCACGCGCGTCGTCGCCTCCGCGAGACTGCCGTCGAGGTTGATGGAGTCCCAGGGGTCGGCCGCCGGAGCCGGCGGCACGGCATGGCTGCTCAGATTCAGATGGCCCGGCAGGATGGTGTCGCCCTCGGCGAGGATGACCGCGCGTTCGAGCGCGTTCTGCAGTTCCCGCACGTTGCCTGGCCAGGCGTGAGCCGTGAGCGCCGCCAGCGCGCGCTCGTGGAGGTTCAGGGTCTTGCGGCCCAGCTCGCCACACGTGTGTTCCACGAAATGCCGCGCCAGCAGCGGCACGTCCTCCGGCCGCTCGCGCAGTGGCGGAATCGTCACCGGAAACACCGAGAGGCGGAAGTAGAGGTCTTCGCGGAATTGCCGGGCGGCCACGGCTTGTCGAAGGCCGCGATTGGTGGCGGCCACGATGCGCACGTCGACCTGGATGGTAGAAGTGCCGCCGAGGCGTTCGAACCGCTTCGTCTCGATGGCGCGCAGGAGCTTGGCCTGGAGCGCCAGCGGCAGCTCGCCCACTTCGTCGAGGAACAGCGTGCCGCGTTGGGCCAGCTCGAACCGGCCGGGCTTACGCTGCGACGCGCCGGTGAATGCGCCCTTCTCGTACCCGAACAGCTCGGCCTCGAGCAGCGAGTCCGGAATGGCCGCACAGTTGATGGCGATGAACGGGCCGTTCGCCCGCTCGCTGAGCGCGTGCAGGGCCCGCGCGAAGAGCTCCTTGCCCGTTCCGCTCTCGCCTTCGAGCAGCACCGTCGTGTCCGAGCCAGCCGCACGCTGCACCGACTGCATGGTGTGGCGAATGGCGGCCGACTCGCCGATGATGGCCGGCATGCCCCGGCGCTTGGCGGCTTCTTCCTTCAGGAGGTTGTATTCGGTGAGCAGCCGCCGCTGTGCCAGCGCGCGCTCGACCATCAGCAGTAGATGGTCGGGATCGACCGGCTTGGCGAGGAAGTCGAGGGCCCCGTCCTTCATCGCCGAGACCGCGTCCTGTATCGACCCGTAGGCGGTCATGACGATCACGGGCAGATCGGGATCGGCATCCTTGGCGGCTCGGAGCACGCCGAACCCGTCGCCAGCCGGCAGCCGCAGGTCGGAGAGCACCACCGCGGGCAGGGACTGACCGAGCGCCGTCCGAGCCTCGGTCTCGTCACGGGCCTCGATGACGGAGTAGCCCTGGGCTTCCAGGGCGTGGCGGAGCATGGTGCGCAGCGAGTCCTTGTCCTCCACCAGGAGGATGGGCTCGGTGCCCCGCGACCAACGTTCCATGTGGCTACGAACGCAGCCAGCCCGCCGGGACACCGGCGCGCCGCGCCTCGTCCTCGACCGCGGCCACTGCCTTCTGGTTCTCGTCGATTTCCTTCTTCAGTCGCTCGAGCTCGGCGATCGCCTTGTTGCGCTCCTGTTCGATCGCGCGCTGCTGGACCGGGTCGCCGCGATTGACGAAGTCCGTCCATAGCATGTCGACCCGGTTCTGGAGGGCCTGCGCGAACGCCTGGCTGCGCTCCACCTTGCTGCGCGCGTCGGCCATGCGCCCCGACCAGTACGCCTGATCGCGAACCTCGCCGCCCGCGGCCGCTCCCTTCGCGGGCGCGTCGGCGCTGGTGGCGGGAGCCGCTCCCGCCGCCGGGGTCGTCGCGGCCGGCGCGGCCGCGGCTGGCGTGGCCGGCGACGGCGTGGCCTTGGTGAAGTCGGAGTGGAGGTCGTCGTTGGTGTACACCTTCGAAGGCGCATCCACCGTCTTCCGGCGCGCCGCTTCGGTCTTGGCCAGCTCCGCAAGGGACTGTGCCTGCACCCAGCCGGCGCCTGCTATCAGTGTGACGATGGCGAGCAACACGCGAAGCATCATGACTGGATCGTACGACTCGGGCGGCGCGAAATCAAGGAAGTGCATGGCGTTCCTCCCGCTGGGATTGCACACGAATGCCTGGTTCGCACAGAGATCGACCCTGGAGGCAGACGCGCACGAGCTCGGCGTCCACGACGCGCCGCGCTCCCCCGCGCCCGATCGCCAGCGCCCGGGCTCGCAGCACGTGCCGTCCGGGCGCTTCTCCACCATCCAGGTCCGGCCGGCCATCGGTCTCACGGGAGTCGTCCGCCACCCAGACCATCACGTAGATGGCGGTAGGAAACCGCAGGGGCACAAATGAGGAGAGCGGCCCGAACAGATAGAGTTGCCAGAAGGGATTGTTCGGACCCCACGGACGCTCCACCGTATTCGCGGCGCGCTCCGCGGCCGAGCAGCCGTCGCGTCGCCTGCAATTGAGCAGATGCGTCTCCGCACCCAGATCGATGGCCTGCGCATCCACCTCGCGGACACCAGCGGGTCCGCCGTCGGCGCCAGGCGCGACGAGCCACCCACCGAGCACGCCCTGCCAGTCGTCGACCACGAGGGCATCCGCCGCCAGCTCGATGGCAGCGTGCGCGGCCGCCTGAAGTACCGCCGCCTCGCGGTGATTGCGCGCTGCGAGCTGCCCGATGCTGAGCACGAGCGCCAGCCCGAGGCCGGCGACGGAGACGAGGCTGGCGACCAGCAGCACCACGATGAGCGCCACGCCGCGCTCGGCGCGCCGGCCGCAGGTGGTCATCGCGGCACCGCCACGCTGAACCGGACGCCGCGATCCCGCACCCAGCGCGGTGAATCGTGCGCGGCGGCGCCACCACGCACGAACAGCGTGCCGGCCGGACCGCGGAACTCCTCCGAAAGCACCTCGACCTGCAGTTCGAGGTCCACCCTCCTGACGCGGAACCAATCCGCATCGAATCGATCGGGCGCATCATCGTGCGGGCACCAGGGCCCATCGTCCAAATCCGCGGGCGCGAGCGGCGCAATGTCGTCCTCGCCGGGAGGGCGCGGCGCCAGCGTGCTGACCAAGGTGGCGCTGTCGTAAGCGGTCATGCAATGGCCGCCGTCGGCGAAGATGCCCTCCGGATCGATCTCGACCGTGGCCGGCGGTGACAGACCGTACTGCGCGAAACCGACTGTCATCGGAGATGCGTGAAGGGCAGGCGGAGACGCCTCTCCCCAGGCAGACATCCTCAGCCGGGTGACCCCGTCGAGTATCGGTTCCCGCGCCCCGGCGGCAGTAATGCGCGTCAGCGTCCGGGCGCCGGACGGCTGGGACACCAGCAGCAGCCTTTCCTGGCGCACCGCAACCACCCACGCGTCGGCGCGATAGGCGTGGGTGAGCGGCGCCCGTGGCGAGATGCGCGCGAGCGGCTCGAATACCGCGGCGACGATGAACACGTCGAAGTGTCCGCGCCCGTCGAAGGCGACTGCCACGTCGCCGACGGCGAAGCCGCACACATCGCCGCTCCGCGGGCAGAGTCCGTCGGCTGTCTCGAGCGTCAGCGATCCACCGGGACCCGGTTGATCCGAGGCAAGCCGCCCGCGCCCGCCCTGGACGCTCCGGGTCACGATGAGCTCGCTGAACTCGGTCCCGGCCGTCCCCGCGAGCCGCAGCACCGGCAACGCCGCCGACAGCGGCTCGGTGTCTTCCCCGATGCCACGCTCACCGCCCGCGCTGGCGATCGCGGCAGCAAGGGCATCCGACCCTTCGCGCAATCGCCGCACCGTGTCCATCGACGCCGGCTCAACGGTGAGCGCAATGCGTGCGGCACGCGCCAGGAGCAGCGCGGCGCCCACCACGAGCAACGTGATGAGCAAGGCGATCAGCAACTCCACCAAGGTGAATCCGCGTTCCGTCATGGCTGTCTCGTACGCACACCGGCCAGGCAGGCGAGCGGCACCGGATTGCCATCGGCGGGCCACGCGAACACACAAACTTCCAGGGCGCGCACCTGAGTTGCGCCTGACGTCACGGGCCAGACGGCCCATCGGCGGACGAACGCCGCGCCTTCGGTCTCCGAACTTGCCAGCAGGCGTCCGCTTTCGTCGATCAGGTCCCAATAGCCCGTGGCATTACGCTCCAGCGCGTCGGGCGGCGAGTACGCGAGGACGGACACCTCGGGCACCGACCCGTCGATCTCGTAATGCCAGGGCACCGCTCGCAGCCTCTGCAGACGGGCGGCCGCTAGCGTCGTCGCAGTCATGCCCTGCTCGGTTTGCACACCGACTCGATGCGCGAGGGCGATTAGAGACGCCGTGCCGGCCGACACCGTGACGAGCAGACTTGCGGCGACAACCGCTTCAAGTAGCGTGGTGCCATGTTGGTCTCGAAGAGCGAGCATGCCAGGAATGGAGCAAGGACCAGGCCGGCCTCGAACCGCGGCGGCGAAGGCCAGGAACCGGCGGCGCCGGGCCTTCGAACCACTGGCATGCGTTCTGCCGCGATCAGTTCCCGCGTACCGCCCGACGTCTGTAAGTGGCTGTTACCGCAACGCACCGGCCGGCGGCAGCTGGATGCGGAACCGCGCGCCACCCTCGGGGCGATTGTCGGCCGTCACGCGTCCATTGTGCGAGACGATGACCTTCTGCACGATCGCAAGACCCAGCCCTGAACCGTCCGTCTTGGTCGTGACGAAGGGCCTGAAGATGCGCGACAGCGCCTCGGAGGGGATGCCAGGGCCGTTGTCTTCCACCGTGATGCGGATGTGGGCCGCGTCGACCACCCCTTCGACGCGCACCGCCGGCTCGATGCCGGCTGCGCTGCAGGCCTCGACGCTGTTGCGGATCAGGTTGCTCACCGCCTGGCGCAGGAGTACTTCGTCTCCGAGGACCTCCCCGAACTCGCCGTCCACCTCGATGCGGCCGCGTTCGAGCGGTAAGTCCGCCGCGGCTCGTTCGACGATCGCTCGCAGGTCGAGCGGCGCGAGCGCGAGCGGCTCGGGGCGGGCGAAGTTGAGAAAGTTGGTGACCACCTCCCCCATCGCGTTGGTTTCCATTCGGATGCCTTCGACGTACGGACGATACGCTTCCGGCAGCTTCGTGAGATCCACCAAACGGGCGTAGCCGTGGATGGTGGCCAGGCCGTTCCTGAATTCGTGGGCGAGACCCGCGGTCAGCTCACCGACGCCGGCGAGGGCTTCCTTCAACCGCAGCTGCTCCTCGAGTTCCACCACTTCCGTGAGATCGGTGAACAGGCAGACCGCGGCCTGCAGCTCTCGGTCAGGGCCGGCGAGCGGCGAAACGCTCACGCCCAGGTACGACGGGCGCCCGTCCAGGCGCAGCTTGCGGCGTGCCACCGGCACACCGCTCCGCAGCGTGTCGCTGATCGCCTGCGCGAGCGGCGCCACGTGGCGCAACAACGTCTCGATGGGCTGTCCCGAGCCATCAGCATCGATGTTCAGGATTCGCCGTGCGGCGGGGTTCACGATCTGCACCAGCCCATGCCGGTCCACGACGATCAGCCCGGCGCCGACACCGGTGATGATCTGGTTCGACAGCCGTTCGGAGGCCTCGGCCCGCGCAGCCATCGCCCGCTCCTGCCCCTTCAGCCGCGTCAGCGCCTCCTGGAGAGCCGCCGACATCATCGTCGTCTCGGCGCGATTGTCGTTGGCCGTCCGCGACAACTTGGACATGCGCACCAGCGACACCAGCAGTGCGATCAGCACGATGCCCATGATCGCGGTGATGCCGACCAGCGTGTAGCCTGCGATGGTGAGCGACGGCATGGCCGATCCGTGGAGGAACCGTCAGGGCGCGAAGAACCCCGAGTACCAGGTGACGAGGGGATCGCCGACGAGCATCGCCGCCAGCGCGCCGAGGGACAGGAACGTCCCGAATGGCAGGGCCAGCCGCATGCTGCCCCTCGTGAACGCGATGATGCCGAGGCCCACCAGGGCTCCGGCGAACGACGACAGGATGAGCGTGACCAGCACCGCCTTCCATCCGAGGAACGCGCCAATCATCGCCAGCATCTTCACGTCTCCCATGCCGAGGCCTTCCTCGCGGCGCACGAGGTAGTACACCCCGGCAATGGTGTACAGGATGCCGCCGCCAAGCGCGATCCCGATCAGGCTGCTCATCCACCCGGGTGGCCCGACCAGGCTGAACAGGAAGCCAATGGCGATGCCCGGCAAGGTGATGACGTTGGGCAGGATCTGATGATGGAGATCGATCCCGAACAGCACGATCAGGATCACGACGAGCAGCAGTCGTGCCGCCAGCAAGAATTCCATCGGCGTGGTCCACGCGACCAGCAGAAAGAGCCCGCCGGTCACGAGCTCCACGAGCGGATACTGGACGGAGATGGGCGCGCCGCAGGTGTGGCACTTGCCGCCGAGCAGCAGCCAGGACAGGACAGGCACGTTGTCGATCGGACGGATGCGGGAGCCGCAGCCGGGACAGGTTGAGGGCGGCGAGACCAGGGACTGCCCGCGCGGAAGCCGATGGATGACGACGTTGAGGAAGCTGCCGATGAGCAGGCCGAAGAGGCCGGCCATCAGCACCTGCGGTGTGTCGAGGGTCACGGCAGCGGCCTCGCTGGAGCGTCCGGGAGCGTCGGCGGCTCGTCCGGGAGCGGGTACAGCGGCGAATCCCGCGAGAGTCCGATGCGCCCCGTCGAGGGGTTGATGACCAGTGGCACGCCGGCCGGGTCGAGCGGCACCGCGCGCAAGCCCAGGGCGGGGCCCAGCGTCTGCCAACTCTGCGCCACGCGGCCCACGCCAGTGGCGTAGCGCTCCGCCGCCGCGTTGAGCGCGTCGAGCCGGTCCATCGCGTCGAGCTGCATGAGCCGGAACTCGGCGTTCGATCGGAGCCACTCCGTGTCGCTCGAATCGTGCAGCTGCTGCCATATCGTGCGCGACGAGCGGCGGTCCCCGCCCACCGCCAGTGTCGTGGCGGCGAGCGGCTTCAGCCAGGCCGGCGACCCGGGCACTGCCGCCGCTCGATCGAACCACTCCGCGGCTTTCGGGTAATCGCGCAGCCACCAGTAATAGACGAACCCGATGTCGTGCATGTATTCCCAGCGCCCGGTCCAGTCGATGCCCCGCTGCAGCAACGCGACCGCTTGGTCGGGTCGTCCGGGTCCACTTGGATAGGCCTCTGCCAGGAAGATTGCACCGAACCGATATGCGATGTTGAAGCGCGTGTCGAGCGTCGTGACCAGGTCGAGCATTGAGTAGAGGAGGTCGTAGTTCGGCGTGGCTGTCGTCTTCAACCGCTGGCCGCCGTAGTACACGACCGCCCGCATCCAATACAGATCGGCGACGACCGCGTCGTAGCCGAGCGCCATCCGCTTCACCGCCTCACCCGAGCGGAACCACAGCATGCCCGCGGGCGGCTCGAACGACTGGCGGTCCCTGTCGCGGGCGACCTGCAGTCCCACTGCCATGGCGAACAGCAGCGGCAAGGCGACCAACAGGCGCGCGTTCGATGGGCGCATCGCCGCCGATCGACCCATCCCGGCCGCCGCCGTCACTTGAAGTCCCTCCGGCGGAACACCGCGATGGCACCGACCAGCAGGATCGCGATGTAGACGGCGGCGTAGCCGAGTGTGAGGACAACGTCCCGGCCGGACACGGGGACGCCATGCGCAACCTCGGCGCGAATGTTGAAAGGCGCGAGGTTCGGCAGCACGTAGTAGAGGGTGCGGGCCAGCCAGACGATCGGCGTCACATCCAGGACCGACTCGAAGTTGCGCAGGTCCTGGTTGAAGTGGCCAGCCACCCAGAGGCCGAAGGTGAGGAGCGCCGACAGCAGCGGGCTCGAGAACGTGGAGAAGAACAGCGAAATCGCCGTCACGATCATCAGTTCGGCCACGGTCAGGACCACGGCCACGAGCAAACGCGGATCGAGCGCCGGTGCCGGCCAGCCGACCTTCACGCCAGGCGGCGTGACTGCGTTCATATAGGCGAGCACCGCGGCAAACGCCACGGTCATCGCCGAGAGGTTCACCACCAGCGTGAAGACCAGCCCCGCGTACTTGCCGAGAATGAACTGGGCCCGCGTCACCGGCTTTGACAGCAGCGCGTAGACGCTCCTCCGCTCGACCTCCTTCGACACCAGCCCGATGCCGATGAAGATGGCGATGAGGAGCCCGAACCACGAGATCGCCGCCAGCCCGAGATCCTTGATGATCTTCAGGTCCTGACCGGCGGTCAGCTGGCTAATCAGGTACGACGCGGCCATCAGGAGCGCGGCGAACGCGACCATCGAATAGGGCACCCGGTCGCGGACCGACTCCTTGAACACGGCCCCGGCCACGAGGGCGATGGGGCGCACGGCTAGAGCCCCGTTTCCCGAGCCGCGGCGGCTCCGACCGATTGCACGAAGTAGTCCTCGAGGGTATCGCGTAGCGGGTTCAGCGAGACGACCTGCGCGCCGCCCGCGCCAAGCTCGTGGAGGAACGGCTCCGGCGGGGCGTCTGGCGGCAGTTCTATCATGTAGCGGTTGTGGGCGATGGCCGTGAGGCCGCGGACGCGCGGACGCAGGCGCTCGCGCAGCTCGTCGCCGAGGTTCGCCACCACCAGCTCCCATCCTCGGAGCTCGAACGCCAGAATCTCCGACAGGCGACCGGAGGCGACGAGTCGGCCCTGCGCCAGGATGCCGACGCGGCTGCAGAGCGATTCGGCGTCCGACAGGATGTGCGACGAGAAGAAGACCGTGCAGCCGCGGTCGCGCAGGCGCAGCATCAGTTGCCGCACGTGCCGCCGGCCCAGCGGGTCGAGACCCGACATGGGCTCGTCGAGGAACACGACGTCCGGCTCGTTCAGCAGCGCCTGGGCGAGCCCCACGCGCTGCACCATCCCTTTCGAGTACTGCCGCAGCCGCAGGCGCCGCTCGGCGCCCAGCCCGACATCGTCGAGGACACGCGCGACCCGAGCAGCCGCGTCGGCCCCGCGGAAGCCGAAGATCCGCGCGAAATACATCAGCAGCTCTTCCGCGGTGAGATGGTCGTAGAAGTACGGGTTCTCTGGCAGGAATCCGAGGCGCTGCTTCACCGAGAGGTCGCCGACGGGACGCCCGAGGATGCGGGCCGACCCGGAGGTCGGGTAGAGCAGCTGCATCAGCAGCTTGAGCGTCGTGCTCTTACCCGCGCCGTTGGGACCCAGGAAGCCGAAGACTTCGCCCTCGTCCACCGACAACGTGAGACGGTCAAGGGCCCGATACGGGCGAGGGCGCCAAAACCCGGCGAGGAAGTCCTTCGAGAGCTCGTGGGTTTCGATCGCGGCTGCCACAGCTAACCCAGCATATCGGCCGCTCGGAGCCTCTCCAGCAGTTCGCGGGTCAAGGTCCAAAGTCCAAATCGAATCCGCCTCAACCCTTGAATTTGGGCCTCGCCACGTTGACGTTGGGCCTTCGGCGTCCTAGTCGCCGCCTCCGACCCGCTTCAGTTCCCAGGCGATGGCGGCGTCGAAGAACTCGGGACGGAGGCCTGGCAGGCGCATGCCGTTCATGAAGAATGTCGGCGTGCTGTTCACCTTGAGCTGGGCCCCTTGCGCCGTGTCGCCCTTGACGAGATTCAGCGTCGCGGCGTACCGCGCGTCCATGTCCTCCACGCCGCCGACGTCTCGCGCGGCCTGGCGCACCGAGGCCGGCGTGAGTGCCGGCTGGTTGGCGAAGATCCACTCCTCCATCGCCTCGGCCTTGCCCTTCTCGCGGGCGAGGCGCACGGCCACGGCCGCCTCACAGGCCGCCGGGTGGACGTCGCTGCTGACCGCCGCGTTGCACTCGCGCTCGAGCGCGAAGTCCTTGGTCATGAACTTCACCTTGCCGGGCGCCTGCTTCTCCCACTTGGCGAAGATCGGCTTGTACTCCATGTAGGTCTGGCGGCAGGGCGGGCACTGATAGTCGTTGAACTTGACGACGACCACGGCAGCGCCGTCGGCGGGCACGATCACCGCTTCGCGCTGCTGCGCTGCGAGCCACTTCTCGAACTCCACGAGCTGGTTGGCCGCGGGGGCAGCGGGGGCCGCAGCGGTCTGCGTCTCTTCGCGGGGTGCGGCTTCGGCCGCCACGGTCCCGCTCGGAAACAACACCACGGCGGCGATGGCGCCGACCACGAACATCACGGCGGCCGACAACGCGGCCGGGGTGCGAACCATGGTGCTCAGGTCGCGAACAGCGTTGCCAGGAAGGCTCGACATAGGTTCCTTTGCCGCCGCTCCCGAAGTCAGGAACAGCCCGATCACGGCGACGTATGTGCCCACGCATAGCAGGCAGATCGTGCCGAGAATCACATACGACGCGTACCCGAGGTAGAGCACCATCGCCAAGCCGATCGTGGACGCCGCAAACACGTAGCCCGGCAGATTGCGCTCGGCGCTGGCGGAGCGCCGGCACATCACGACCAGCCCGATCACGAACAGGAAGAACACCACACCCATAAGCGCCACCGGCACGCCGTCGATCGATCCGTACTGGCTGGTGTAGGCCTGGCTGCAACTGAACGTGCTGTTCACGTCACACACGCTGACGTAGGTGGGGTCCGTCAGCAGACGGTGATGCACCCAGGTGGACGCGGACGAGGCAGCCAGCCCCAACGCGGCGAAACCGAGGAACCAGCGCGACATGGACCAAATTATAGCTGGGACCTGCCGTGTGGGGGGCCCGTACAGACGCGAGCGCGGCCCCCTATATGGGAGCCGCGCCCGCGTCCGTGCCCTGCTGAACGAGTGTTACTGAATCGGCGAGCCGCCCGGGGCGTCGTCGAACCCGGCCGTCGAAGCAATGGCCGCGACGTCCGCGAAGATCGTCCCGCCGGTGCCAATCCAGAAGTACCGGGTGCCCGTGCCGCCGGGGGTCACCGGTTCCGCCGTCACGAAGAACGAGCTGTTCAGGTTCGCGCCCGCCACGCCGTTGCAGGCCGCCAGCGTGCCGACCACGCCGTCGCTGCCGGCATTCAGAGTCACGTTGTAGCCGCTCTTCTCCACCGTCGCCGCCGTGGCGAGGTCCGGGCTGATGTAGGGCGTGCCGCCCGCGGGGGCGATCGCCAGGTCCGTCAGCACCGTCGTGTAACGGCCCTGGCCGCAGGTCGACGAGAAGTTGACGTTCGAGCTGTGCACGGCGCGGAGCGAACCGATGGCCGAAGCCTCGTTGCCCGACCGGCGGGCGCTCAGCAGGCCCGGCACCGCAATGGCCGCGATGATGCCGATGATGGCCACCACGATGAGGAGCTCGATGAGCGTGAAGCCCTTGTTATCGCGAATTCGCATGGTCGTTGTCCCCCAAGAGTCGATTACCAATCGTTACCGTTGAATGCCTGTGTATTCCATCTGCCGACGCCGCCGAATCGTCTGGCGACGTCCGCACGGCCGAGTCATGAGCAACCGGTGTGCCATCCCCGGACCGTGCCTGGCTCTGCCCCCAGTTCAACCATTCAAGTTACTGACATGCAAAGACTTACGCGTCGTGAACCGTCTGCAATCCGAGGCCGAGTTCACTGTCACTTTGTGGCCTTCTGACACAGGGTGTCAGGCCGTCGCTGTCAGGAACTGTCAGACGGCGCCCGAATCTGTCAGGGCACCCGCACGGGCAGGGCCACGGTATAGAGCATGGTGCGGTCGTTGTCGCGGGCGTGCCACTCGAGCAACGTCCGCAGGCTCTCGGTCACGGTACCGTCGAAGACGACAGAGCCGTTGACGCGCACGCTCACCTGGCGCGCGGTGTCAATCGCATCGGGGCTGAGCAACAGTGTGAAGGCCGCCACGCCGCGGGTCCGCACCTCGTAGGTGTTGCCGGAGCGACGCGCATCCACCCTGCCCGAGGGCCAGGTGCGGGCGTACATGCGCTGCTCGCCACCCTGGCCCGTGAACCGGTTGACATCCTCGAGGCCGGTCGCGTCACCAGGCCGCCGTCCGAGTTGATCGATCACCAGCCAGTGCGCGCGATTGTAACGGTCCGTCCGTTCGCTCTCCCACGACACCGCCTCGGGATGCGGCTTTCGCGGGTGCGCGGCGACGAACTGTTCGAAACCCGGCCGCTCCACCGGCCACCAGCTCGTGTCGTGACCGGCCTCGGGCTGCGGGCGGAATTCCACGCTCGCACCGGCAGCCTCGATCATCTCGACGTGCGGGGCCACCGCCGCGAGTGGATACAGCGGGTCGCGCCCGCCGTTCACGATGAACAGCGGCTTGTTTACCAGGTTGCCGGCATACATCTGTCCGTTGGCCCGCGTACCGGGCGTGGCCAGCACGCGCATGTTGCCGTTGAGCGGCAGGAACGCGGAGAAAGGCGTAGTCAGCTTCATCGCGAAGAAATAGGCGCCGGTCGCGCCGTCGGAGATGCCGGTCATGTACACCCGGTTTTCGTCCACGTTGTAGGAGCGCTTCACCCAGTCGAGCAGGGCCACCACGTGCTCGTACTGATTGAGGTGCCACCACTCGGCGCGCGCGTGTCCGCGGGGATGCAGGTAAAGGGCCTCTTCGCCCTGGATGCGATTGGGCGTGAGAGCCCGTGCCTCGCCTGACTCGGGACGGCTCACGCCGCCGTGCAGTTGGATGCGGACGGGCCACGGCTTATCCGGACGGTACGCAGCCGGCACGTCGATCACGGTCTCGAGCCGGGTGCCGTCGGTCGCGGTGAACCGGAAAGTCGCCTCGCCCGCCGGTCGGGCCGGGTAGGACCGGCCGGCCTTCAGCCGTGCCAGGGCCTGCTTGAGATCGACCCCCTCCGCGGCGAGCGGGTCGATCGCGGCCTCGGCGGCCGCCGCGTCGGGCGCCTCCAGGTACTTCCGCCACGCCTGCTCCGCGCGAGGTTGTGTCAGGGCTCCAGCCGCCGGGCCGACGAGCACCGCGGCGCCAAGGATCCAGAGGCCGACGGCGGCCCGCATCAGCGTCCCTCCGAGGTCCTGAGTCCGTATTTCTTGACGAGATAGCGGAACTGCCGGAAGCTCAGTCCCAGCAGATCGGCGGCGTGCGTCTGCACACCTCCCGCCTGCCGCAGCGCCCGTTCCAGGTGCTGTCGTTCGATGTCCTGCAAGTGTTGCTCGAGGTTGAAGCGCTCGTCGAGCGATTGCGGCGCCGTCACCGACGGGGCCTCCTCGGCCGCGGAGCGCGGTGCGCCAGCCAGCGGTGTGGCCGGCCGGCCGGCCTGAATGTCGTCGGGGAGCGTCGCCAGCTCGATGCGCCGGTCCTGCTCGAGGGCCACGGCCCGCTCGACGACGTTCTCGAGTTCGCGAACGTTGCCGGGCCACTGATAGGCCTCGAGCGCGGCCATCGCCGCGGGGGCGAACCCGTCGACGGGCTTCCCCATCTCCCGCGTCAGCTTCGCCAGGAAATGATCCGCAATCAACGGCACATCACCGCGCCGTTCGCGCAGGGCCGGCAGCTTGATCGGGATCACGTTGAGCCGATAGAACAGGTCTTCGCGAAACTTCCCTTCGGCCACCGACCGCGGCAGATCGCGGTTGGTGGCAGCAATGACGCGGATGTTCGCGGCGATTTCCTCGGTGCCGCCGACGCGGCGGAACTTCCGCTCCTGGAGCACGCGCAAGAACTTCACCTGCATCGACGGCGTCATCTCGCCGATCTCGTCGAGGAAGACGGTGCCCGCTTCGGCGACCTCGATCAGGCCCTTCTTCGTGGTGTCCGCGCCGGTGAAGGCGCCCCGCATGTGGCCGAACAGCTCGGATTCGAGCAGCGTCTCCGGCATCGCGCCGCAGTTCACGGCGACGAACGGGCGATCGCGCCTGAGCGACTGCTTGTGGATGGCCTGGGCGACGAGTTCCTTGCCGGTGCCCGATTCACCGGTAATCAGGATCGTGCTGTTGGTGCGGCACACCGTCTCGACCAGCTTGAACACGTCGAGCATGCATGCGCTGCGGCCGATAATCCCGGCGAACCCCTGCTCGACGGTGGTGCTGCGGAGCACAGCGTTCTCATGCCGGAGCCGCCGCGACTCGAGCAGCTGCCGCACCTGCATCGTCACCAGGTTGACATCGCGGAACGGCTTCTCGAACAGCGCCTCGGCGCCGAGCTCCCGCGCGCGCTTCCAGCCGTCCGAGTCGCGCGTCCAGTGCGCCGTCATCATCAGCACGATGGCGTCGGGCGCCAGCTCGCGAACCGCGCCGAGCAACTGCACGCCATCGACGCGCGGCATCTTGATGTCGGTGAGGACGACGTCGACGTACTCGCGCGCCACGATCTCCCGCGCTGTCTGGCCGTCATCGGCGATGAGCACCTCGAAGCCATCGCGCTGGAACAGGATGCGCAGCCATTCGCGCATCGACTGTTCGTCGTCGACAATCAGGATCCGGGGCATGGCGGGATTCTAGGCGGAGCGCGCCTGCGACGGGGCCGGGGAACGCGACGGCGCCTGCTCGTGCGAGGGCTCGAGCCCGGCGAACCGCACGGTGAACGTGGTGCCTTCACCCAGGCGCGACTGGACCTCGATGCGCCCGCCGTGGTCGGTGACGATGCGGTGGACAATGGCCAGCCCCAGTCCGGTCCCCTTTCCGAACTTCCCGCGGAATGGCTGGAAGATGACCTCGAGTTCCTCAGGGGCCATGCCGACGCCGCAATCGCTCACCTCCAGGATGGCCTGCGGCGGGCCGTCGGCCATGTGTTCCAGGCGGGCGCCGAGCGTCAGTTCCCCGCCCTGTGGCATCGCCCGCAGAGCGTTGGTGGCCAGGTTCCAGAGCACCTGGCGGACCTGGCTCTCGTCGCCCTCGAACGGCACTTCGCCGCCGGCAACCGCGAGGCTGACCGCGTGGCGCTCTCCGACGTCGGGGCCGTTGCGCAGCAGCATCGCGGTCTCGGTGACCAGCGTCCGGAGATCGAGTCGAGTCGACGGCGCCCGCTGCGGCCGGGCATAAGCGAGGAACGACTTGATGGTCTGGTTGAGGCGATCGGACTCCTTGAGCACGATGTCCATGAGCTGTGCCTGGTCACCCGACAACGACAACTCCTGCCGCAGCATCTGCATCGACCCCGACATGGAGGCCAGAGGGTTGCGGATCTCGTGTGCGATGCCGGCGGCCATCTCGCCGACCGCGGCCAGCCGCTGTTGCATGCGGGCCGTGCGCTCCATCCGCTTCACCTCGGTGACGTCCTGGAAGGTGTAGAGATAGCCGCGCTGCCCGTCGGGCAAGGGCAGGCTGGCGACGCTGAGCCCGAGGTCGATGACCCGGCCGTCCGGACGCCGGAACTCGTAGTCGAGGCGCTTGCTGCGGGCGCGGCGCAGGTCGTCGTCGATCGTGGCCACGATCGCGGGGTCGAGGGTCAGCACCTCGGCAATCGGACGCCCGATGGGGAGGTCGTCTGACAGCCCCATGATGGCCATCGCGGACCGGTTGAGGGTGAGAAGGCGGTTCTGGGCATCGGCCGTCGCCAGGCCGCTCAGCAGGCTGTCGATGACGAACTGGTTGAAGGCCTGCAAGTCGGCAATCGCCTCGGTGGCCTGTTCGAGCTCGACGTCGGCCCGCCGGGCCCGCTCGGCCAGCGACCCGCTCAACATCGCCACCGCGAAGAATCCGAAGACGTTCAATCCGACAACGTAGAGGGCGGTGGTGGGCAGCGGCAGATCGGTCGCCCGCCGGACGAGCGGGAGATCGAACCCACCGGCCGCCGACCAGTACTGCGCCAGGACCAGGCTGGCGAAGAGCGTCGCATTCAGCGCCGCCATCCGGACACCGCCGCGGCGGAGCTTGGCGGTGCTCGCCGCGAGGACGGGCAGCGCGTACATCGTGGTGAAGAGGCTGTTGACGCCACCGGTGAGGTAGACGCCGGCCGAGACCAGGAAGGCGTCCAGCGTGAAGTGCAGATACGCGATCCACGGGCGCTCGTCGACAACCCGGAGCAGGGCCATCAGCCCGAGGCTGGCGGCGTAGGTGATGCCGAGGAGAACGAAGTAGGGATTGACCGAACCTGGCCCTGGCGCCCGGAACTCGAGCGCCACGGCCAGGCCGAGCAGAACGCTGGCCACGACGAGCCGGAGGATGGTATGAACCGCCAGCGACTGCCGCAGCCAGGATCGGGTCATCCAGCGAGCTTGCTGATCAGGCCGAAGATTGGCATGTACATCGCGATCACGATACCGCCGACCACGCCGCCGAGGAAGGCGATCATCACGGGCTCGAGCAGGGTCAGCATGCCGGCCACGGCCGTATCCACCTCTTCCTCGTAGAAGTCGGCGATCTTCGCCAGCATCGTGTCGAGGGCGCCGGTCGCTTCGCCCACGCCGATCATCTGGACGACCATGCTGGGGAAGACCTTGGTCTCCTTGAGGGGGCCCGAGATCGTCTCGCCGCGCTCGATGCTCTTGCGCGTCACCTGGATGGCGTCCTCGATGATCGCGTTGCCGGCCGTCTTGGCCGTGATGTCGAGGCCGTCGAGGATGGGCACGCCCGAGGCCATCAGGGTGGACAGGGTGCGGCAGAACCGCGCGACCGCGATCTTCCGCAAGATGCCGCCGAGCACCGGCACCTTCAGCATGCCGCCGTCGATGACGCGCCGGCCCCGCTCGGTGTCGTAGTAACGCTTGATGACGTAGCTGCCGGCGACCAGCGCCACGGTGATGAAGGGCATGAAGCGCACGAGGTTGTTGCTGAGCGAGATGACGATCCGCGTGGGCAGCGGCAGCTCGGCCCCCAGTCCCGCGAAGAGGCTGGCGAAAGTCGGAATGACCTTCCACAAGATGACGCCGACGACGACGGCTGCGATCACGATGACCGCGATCGGGTAAATCATCGCGGACTGGACCTGCTGCTTCAGCTTGACGGCCTTCTCGATGTAGACCGCCAGGCGCTTGAGAATCGTGTCAAGGATGCCGCCGGCCTCACCGGCCGCAATCATGTTCGTGTACAGCGCGTCGAAGCACTTGGGGTGCCGCTTCATCGCGTCGGCGAGCGCCTGACCGCCTTCGACGTCGGTGCGGGTTTGCAGGATGACCTGCTGGAAGTACTTGTGCTCCTCCTGGTTGCCAAGGATGTCGAGGCACTGGACGAGCGGCAGGCCGGCGTCGATCATCACCGAGAACTGCCGGGTGAAGACGGCCAGATTCTTGGGCGGCACGCCTCGGACCCGCACCTTGGGCGCGGCCTTGGCGGCCACCGGCGCGAGCCGGGTCACCTGAATCTGTTCCCGGCGGAGCGCTGCCGCCACGGCTTCCATCGAGTCGCCGATTCGCTCGCCCGCGACCGTTTCGCCGCCTCGAGTTCTCCCGGAATACGCAAACGTCGCCATTTCAGTCTCCGTTCATCGGCCGACCAGTCGGGGGGAGGCCCGCCGGCCCGTTGACCTCACCGACCTGCCTGACCTTGACGACCGGCGGCCACCGGGCCGCGGCTCAGCCCGGCGCCGGGCACCACGCCCACGCCGCGGTTGATCATCTCCTGCAATTCTTCACGCATCGACGAGGTCGATATGGCCGTCTCGAGCGTGATCTGGCGGCGGAAATACAAGGTCGCCAGGGACTGGTTCATCGTCTGCATCCCGAGCTTCTCCTGCCCGGTCTGCATCGCCGAGTAGATCTGATGGATCTTGTCCTCGCGAATCAGGTTCCGAATGCCCGGCGTAGGCACCAGGATCTCCATCGCCACGGTGCGGCCCTCGCCGTTGATCTTGGGCACCAGGCCCTGACAGACGATGCCTTCGAGCACCATCGACAGCTGGGTGCGGATCTGCGACTGCTGATGCGCGGGGAACTGGTCGATGATGCGGTTGATCGTCGACGACGCCGAGTTGGTGTGCAGCGTCGCGAAGGTCAGGTGGCCGGTTTCGGCGATGCGCAGGGCCGCTTCGACCGTCTCGAGGTCGCGCATTTCGCCGATCAGCACCGTGTCGGGGTCCTCGCGAAGCGCGGCGCGCAGGGCGTTCGAGAAGCTCTGCGTGTCGCTGTGCACCTCGCGCTGGTTGACCAGGCACCCCTTGTGCTGGTGGAGGTACTCGATCGGGTCCTCGATGGTAAGGATGTGCCCCTTCTGCTCGGTGTTGATCTTGTCGATCATCGCCGCCAGGGTGGTCGACTTGCCGCTGCCGGTCGGGCCGGTCACGAGCACCAGCCCGCGCGGCCGATCGGCGAGCTTGGCAATCACCGCCGGCAGGTGCAGCTCGTCGAAGCCGCGGATGCGTTCGGGAATCTGCCGGTAGGCGGCCGCGACCGCGCCGCGCTGGTTGTACATGTTGCAGCGGAAGCGGGCCAGCCCGCGGATCCCGAACGAGAAGTCCAGCTCCAGCGTCTCCTCGAAGCGCTTCTTCTGCGCGTCGGTGAGGACGCTGTAGGTGAGCGCCTTGCTGTCGGTCGGCGTCAGCGGCGCCAGGTCGAGCCGGACCAGTTCGCCGTGGACGCGGACCTGCGGTGGCGTGTCGATCGACAGGTGGAGGTCGGAGGCCCCCATGTCGACAGCGGTTCTCAGCAACTCGGGCAGTGTGGCCATGAGCGTTTCTAATCCTTCAGCGGACCGTCTCCCGCAGCACCTCTTCGACCGAGGTGACTCCGTCCTTGATCTTGCGCAGGCCGCTGCCCCGCAACGTGATCATCCCTTCCTCGATCGCCTTCCGCCTCAGTTCGAGCGCGGAGGCACCGACCAGGACCAGCTCGCGAAGCTCGTCCGAAATTTCCATCACCTCGTAGAGACCCACCCGGCCCCTGTAGCCGGTGCCGTTGCACTTGTCGCAGCCCTTGCCCCGGAACGGCTTGACCGCGTTTGCGTCCTCGGGCGAGAAACCGATCTGCTCGAGCGCCGGCGGCGGCAGGTCGTCGGGCTCCTTGCACTTGCTGCACACGCGCCGCACCAGGCGCTGGGCGCAGATCAGGTTGAGCGAGCTCGCCACCAGGAACGGCTCGATCCCCATGTTCATGAGGCGGTTGATCGTGCTCGGCGCGTCGTTGGTGTGCAGCGTCGAGAGCACGAGGTGCCCGGTGAGCGCCGCCTTCACGGCGATTTCCGCCGTCTCGAAGTCGCGGATCTCGCCGACGAGGATGATGTTCGGGTCCTGGCGGAGGAACGCCCTGAGCGCGGCCGCGAAGTTGAGGCCGATGTTCTCGCGCACCTGCACCTGGTTGATCCCGGGCAGGTTGAACTGGACCGGGTCCTCGGCGGTCATGATGTTCGTCTCGGGCGTGTTGATCTTCGAGATCGACGAATACAGGGTGTTGGTCTTGCCGCTCCCGGTCGGGCCGGTGACGAGGACCATCCCGTCGCGGAAGCTCAGCAGCCGCTCGATGGCCGCGAGCTCGAAGTCGGCGAGCCCGAGCTCGGGGAGGCGGGTCTTGAGGTTGGAGCCGTCGAGGATGCGGATGACCGCCTTCTCGCCGCGGCGCGCCACGGGTGCGGTGGCGACGCGGAGATCCACCACCTTCCCGTCGGCGCGGATCGAGGCGCG
>DATLLC010000148.1:0-16578 GCA_035538015.1 Vicinamibacterales bacterium | reverse complement strand
CCAAGTCCATCGCACATAGCCCGCGGTCACCAGAATCGCCGCGAGGAGGCCTGCGGACGATGGCAGCAGCCGCCCGAGGAAGAGCCGCCGGGCGCTCACCGACGCGGACGTCGGCGCGACGGCCGCGCGTCGCCACACGACTACCACTGCCAGGGACAGCAGCGTGCTCACGATGAAATGGGCCCCGAGCACCTGGACCAAGCCGCGCGCCAGATATCCGAGCGTCATCGGTCGCCTTCCTTCTTCCGACGAACCAGGCGCTCCAGTTCGTCGAGCATGGCGTGATCCCGGCGTGACACCTCGTCCACGAACAACGAGATCAGCGGCCGCAGGGCACGTTCATCGTCGTGGAGGAACTTGGCCATGGCCGTGCTTGCCAGACGCAGATGCAGCTCGGCACGGCTCCACCGCGGTCGATAGCGGAACGCGCGGCCGTCCCGGTCCCTGACGAGCAACCCCTTCCGGAACAGCCGGTCGGCCGTCGTCATCAGCGTCGTGTACGCCACGCCCGGGAACCCTTCGACAAGCTCGCGTACCGTCGCCGCGCCGAGCGCCCAGATCTCCTCCAGCACCCGCCGCTCCAGCGGTCCGAGCGCCTGTGCGAGTCCGGCAGGTGAATCGAGCGGATCTGTCACGCGCTGGAATTATACGTGGACCGCCGAACTACGAGCGATGGTAGTAGTTACAGCCGCCGAACATAGTAGTGGCGCGACATGTGCACGCGCCTCGCTTCAGCTGTCCTCCTTGTCCTCGTCCTGGCCGCTCCGGTGGCTGCCTGGGAAGCCCGAGTCGTGTTCGCGACGGGCCAGCCGGTTGCCGGCGCGACCGTCGTGATTCTCGGGCGCACGGGTGAAGCCATCACGGACGCCGAGGGACACTTCCGGTGGCAGCCCGATCCCACGCCGCCGTTCGAGGTTCTAGTGGTGCTGGCCGACGGCACTTACACGAAGCCGGTCACCGTCGACCGTCTTGGCGACGGCACCTCGGAGGTCACCGTCCACCTGCTCATAAGCGAGGCCGTCATCGTCACGGGCTCGGCGCCGTCCATCGAGTCCTCCCCTGGGGCGGGGACGACGACGGTAAGCGGTCGTGACGTGGCCGTGCGCCAACCCACCAACCTGATGCAGGCAGTCGAGAACGTGGCTGGCGTCAACCAGGTATCGGAGGGTCAAGCGGCGGTGCCAGCCGTTCGCGGCCTCGCGCGCGGCCGCACGTTGATTCTGGTCGACGGCGCGCGCGTCACCTCAGAGCGGCGCGCCGGGCCAAGTGCGACCTACATGGACCCGTCCGTGGTCGAGGGCGTGGACGTCGCACGCGGCCCTGGCTCGGTCGCCTACGGCTCCGACGCGTTCGGGGGTGTCATCTCGGTACGGACACGCCGCGTGGCGCCGGGCACGCCCTGGGGCTTCCGCTTCTCCGGTACCGCCGGCGCCGGCATTCCCGAGGGCCGCCTCTACGGCGAGGTGTCGAAGGGACTTCCGCAGGGGAGCGTGCTGGTGGCCGCCCACACTCGGCAAGCCGGCGACTGGGACAGCCCGGAGGGCGAGGTCTTCAATTCGGGCTACGAGGACAGCGGCGTGCTCGCTAGGGTGGAAAACGAGATGGGGCGGGGCACGATCGGCGTCGGCTTCCAGGGCGACTACGGTCGCGACATCGACCGTCCGCGGAACAACTCGCAGACCGTGCGCTTCTATTACCCTTACGAGAACTCCAACCGCTTCACGGGCAGCTACGAGCTGCCCGACCTCGCGGGCTTCAGACGCTTGAGCGTGACCACGTTTCTCGGCACCTACGATCAGCGGACGGATCAGGATCACTTCGCGACCGCCACGACGGGCCGGACCATCGAGCGCGCCGACATCGCGGCGAAGGACTACGGCGTTCGCACCTTCGGCGAGAAGCTTTTCGGGCACGCGCGCTTCGAACTGGGGCTCGATCTGAACGGCCGCTTCGGGCTCGAAGCCCTCGACGACCTGATCACCTACGACGTGGCCGGGCAGGTCGTCAGCACCCGGCCGAACGTCTCCATCGAAAACGCCTACCGAGCCGATACCGGTGTGTACACCAGCATCGACACCTCATTGACCTCGGTCCTGTCGCTCGGCGCCGGCCTTCGCGGCGACTACGTCGTCACGCAGAACGAAGGCGGATATTTTGGCGACCGCTCGACGCGTAACGGCGCCGGGTCGGGTTACGCCGCCCTGACAGCCGGCAGTTTCGGCGGCTTCAGCACAACCGTGCAGGTGGCCCGCGGCTTCCGCGACCCGACCCTGTCCGATCGTTACTACCGGGGACCGACCGGCCGCGGCTTCATCACGGGGAACCCCGATCTCGACCCGGAAACGAGCCTGCAGTTCGACTGGTCGCTGCGTTATACGCGGCCGCGCTATCGCCTGGCCGCGTTCGTCTATCACTATCGCATCGACGACCTGATCGAGCGCTACCAGACCACCACCGATTTTTTCTTCTTCCGCAATCGCGGGCGCGCTCGGGTTCGCGGCTTCGAGGTCGAGGGGCAGGCGGATCTCGGACGGGGCTTCACGCTCGATCTCGCAGCGCAGGTCGCTGAAGGTCGGTCGCTCGACGACGATGCGTATCTGGACGACATCGCGCCGATCACGCTCACCAGCGTCCTCAGGAAGGCGTTCGGTGCGCGCGCGTCCGCGCAGGCGCGCGTGGCCTGGTTCTCCGACGACGATCATTTCGGTCCCACCGAGCGGGCCGTGCCGGGCTACACGCTGCTCGATGCCGCGGGGGCCTTCAAGGTGTCCGAGCCGGTCGAGGTTCGCGTCCAGGCGCGCAACTTCCTGAACGAGGAATACTTCGCCAGCCAGGACGTCCGGGCGGTCCTGGCCGCGGGCCGCTCGGCGAACATCACGCTGGCGGTGAAGTTCTAGCCCCTGAGCTCACTTGAGTGGTCGTTCCAACTGCTCGCTGATCAGATCGAACGGGCGCATACGACCGGGAGTCTGGGCTGATGGCATCGTCAACTCAAGTGAATTGTGGGGTTAGCCAGGCTCACGCCGGGCTCAGACCCGGGCGCCCTTCTCGACGACGAAGAAGTTGTTTTCCGTCTCCTGAATCGTGACCTCGACGCGGTAGTCGATGCCGCGGTCCGGGAACTTGCCGCGAATGGTGTCCACCACATGTTCCCACACGTAGGCCGCGACGTTCTCCACGCTCGGTCCCTTCCCCTTGAGCACGACGATGCCTTCGGGCTCGAACAGGTCCGGGTTCATGAACGTCGCGTCCGACTCGGTGACCAGGATCTTGTGATCCAGGTCGCGCATGATCTTCTTGATGTGGCCGAAGTCCAGCGCCATGTCGAGTTCGTCGCGCGGGAAAATTTCGCAGGAGATGGCGACGGTACCGCGCCACGTGTGGCCGTGAACGAAACGGCACTCGCCGGGGTAGCCCAGCTGGCGGTGACCGGTGTGGAACTTCGCGTGGACGATGATCTTCTCCATGTCGGTATGACCAATGTCAGTATACCGAGACACGAAGGGCACGAAGAGACACGAAGGCCACGAAGGATTAGGAACCTTCGCGACCCTCGTGTTCACTCGTACCGCAGCGCCTTCATCGGGTCGATGCGGGAGGCGCGGCGCGCGGGCAGGTATCCGGCCGCGAGCGTGGTGAGCGACAGCACGCCGGTGCAGATGGCGAGCACGATCGGATCGGCGCTCGTAATCTCGTACAGCAGCGACTGGGCGGCCTGGCCGATGCCCACGGCCGCGCCGAGGCCGACCAGCCCGCCGACCGCCGCCATGACCGCGACCTGTCTCATCACCAGCGCCCGCACCTGTCGGCCATCCGCGCCGAGCGCCATCCGCAGGCCGAACTCGCGCGTGCGCTGAGCGACGGTGTAAGCCAGCACGCCGTAGAGTCCGACGGCCGCGAGCAGCGTCGCGAGCGCGGCAAAGGCGGTGGACAACACGCTGATCATGCGGTCCAGGAACACGTTCTCTTCGATCTGCCGCTCCATCGTCTTGAGGTCGTCAATCGGCAGGTTGGGATCGAGGCCCTTCACCACCTCGGGCACCGCCGTGAGCAGCTGCTCGGGCGCGAGCGCGGTGCGAATATAGAAGTTTCCAAACCCCAGCTGTTCCTGCTGGCCGTAGGGCGTGAAGTACTGCGCGACGATCGGCCGCTTCACATCGCTGTATTTCGCGTCCTGGACGACGGCCACGATCTCCATGTCGAGAGGCCCGTCACCCCCCGACTGCCGCATCCGCTTGCCGATCGCCTGCGGGCCAAGGTTGAACTTGCGCGTGAACGCCTGATTGACGATGACCACCTTGGGCGCGCCGTCCCCGTCGGCCCTCGAGAACTCACGTCCCTGCATCAGCGGCATGCCCAGGGTCGTGAAGAAGCCCGGCCCCACGCTGTTGAACGCCGCCGACGTGTTCGTGTCGGGCCCGGCTTCGAAGCCCTCGACCCTCACGCTGTTGTTCCAGTTGTCGCCGGCGAGCAGCGGCACCATGGCATAGACGGCGCTGGTGACGCCCGGCAGCGACGCCAGCTTCTCCTCGAGCTGCTCGAAGAGGGCCTGCGTGCGCGGCCCGTCGTAACCGTTCAGCATCGGGGCCACTGAGAACGTGATCATGTGGTCGGACTTGAGACCCAACTCGACTCGGCTGACGTTGAACAGGCTCTTGGCAAAGAGGCCGGCGGGCACGAGCAGGGCCATCGACATCGCGATTTGCACCGTGGCCAGCGTGGCCCTGAAGCGCTTGGCGGCCTTCGCGCCGGACGGCTGGCCCGCCTGGTTCTTGAGCGTTGCGGCGAGCGCCGGGTTGGTCGAGTGCAGGGCCGGAAACAGGCCGAACAGCACACCGGTGACGAAGGCCGTGATCACGGCAAAGCCCAGCATCGCCGGATCCAGACGGAACGCGACCAGCGCCGCGGCCTCGGGGGGCACGATCGAGGCAATGGTGTCGAGCGTCCACTTCGCGACGACCACGCCGAAGACGGCGCCGAGCAGAGCCAGCATTACCGACTCGGTCAACAACTGCCGGATCAACTGCCCGCGGCTGGCCCCGACGGACAGGCGCACGGCCATCTCGGCGGCACGCCCGGCGCCACGTGCCAGCAGCAGGTTCGCAATGTTGGCGCAGGCGATCAGTAGCACAGTGCCGGTCACGGCGAAGAGGATCAGCAGCGGTGCGCGCGCCTCGCCGTGGACGTCGCTCTGGCCGCGGGCGCCTGCTTCCATGGTCACGGCTTTCTCCCGGAAGCGGGCCATGGTTTGATCGCTCATGCCCTTCTGCAGCGGCGCCTCGACCTCGTTGACGATCGCGCGATACGGCCCGTTCAGTGCGACACGCGCCGCCTCGAGGGTGATGCCCGGCTTGAGCCGCGCGAACAGGTACACCCAGTAGCCGCGGCGGTTCTCGAAGCCCGATCCCTGCGGTCCGGGCTGCATCTCGGCGCGCATGGTCACCGGCACGAACACCGCCGGGCGCACCCCGAGCGTGGTGCCCTCGAAGGCACGGGGCGTCACGCCCACAATGGTCATCCCATGTCCGTTGACGATGAGGGTCTGGCCGAGAACCGCGAGGTTCTCCTGAAATCGCCGGCGCCAGTAATCGTGGCTGAGGACCACGAGAGGATGGCCGCCCGGGGTCTGGTCGTCCTCCGGCGCGAAGAGGCGGCCGGCCGCCGGCTGGATGCCGAGCACCGGGAAGTAACTGCCCGAGACGAGGACGCCTCGTCCGGATTCGGTCTGCCCGCCGAAGGCTACGTTGGCGCTGAAGGTGCGGTGGGCCGCAATCCCCGTGAAGCTCGCTTGCACGCGCTCGAGATCGCGGAACATCGGATAGCTGAAAACCTGGTCGCAATCACCCGACTGGTTGCAGGAGGTGGACCCTGGCTTGGGCCCGGGCGCACCGAGGTTGACCAGCGCCTCCGGCTCCGGCACGGGCAGCGGCCGCAGCAGGATCTGATTGAACAGCGAGAAGATGGCCGAATTCGCGCCCAGGCCGAGGGCCAGCGACAAGATGGCCACGAGGCTCACGAACGGGGTCTTGGCCAGGGTCCGGAGCGCCAGCCGCAGATTGCGCATGTCGGTATGAGACGAGTGACGGGCACCGAAAGTTGAGCCGGAGAGGGGCCGCAGATTGCACCTGTCCGACACCAGGCGGTTACTATTTCCTTATGTGCCGCAACATCAAGACGCTCTTCAATTTCGATCCGCCGGCCACCGACGAGGAAGTCCGTGCCGCCTCGCTCCAGTTCGTCCGCAAGTTGAGCGGTTTCACGCAGCCGTCGAAGGCGAACGAAGCCGCGTTCGACGGGGCGGTGGATGAGGTGTTCGTGATCGCGCGGCGCCTCATCGATTCGCTGCACACTGCCGCCCCGCCGAAGGACCGGGAATTCGAGGCCGCCCGCGCCCGCGAGCGTTACTCCAAGCGCTTTGGCGCCGCAGGCGGCCCCGCTCGCTGAACGCGCCCCTAGGCCTTGATGTGGTGCAGCGCGAAGGTCCCTCCCTGCGGGTCCTGCGCCTGGAGCACCCAGCTGCCGCCGGGTACTTCCATCGGCCCCATCACCACTCGCGCGGCGTTGGCCTTGACCCGCTCGGCGGCGGCGTGAACGTCGGACACGCGGAAGTACGGCAGCCAGGCGTTGGGGATGTGCGCCATGTCAGGCGTCTTGGTCATCATGCCGCCCATGACTGCGTCGAACGGCCGAACATGCGATAGACGCCCATCGGGCCCATGTCCATCGCCTCGGTCGGCTTCCAGCCGAACAACTCGCCGTAGAACGTCATCGCGGCGAGGGTGTCCGTCGTGTAGAGCTCAATCCACGAGGTATCGCCGAGTTGGGGCGGCCCTTCGGGCGCCTGCGGAGAGGACGAGGGCTGGTAGACAGAGAACGCCGCACCCTGCGGGTCCTTCACCACCTGCATGCGGCCGACGTTCGGAACCTCGATCACCTCGGACACGGTTGAGCCGCCGAGGCGCTTGACGTGGGCGACGGCGTCCTCGAGCTTGTCGACGCCGACATACATCTTCCAGTGCGGTGGGACGCGATGCGCTTTCAGGTCGTCCGGCAGGGTCATGAGGCCGCCCACCGGCGTGCCGTCGGGGCGGTGCCACATCAGGTACGGCTGGCCGGCGCCGTCGAAGGGCTTGGTGGTCCAGCCCACGACGGTCTTGTAGAAGGCTTCGGCGGCGGACATGTCGGTGGTCATCAACTCGTACCAGAGCGGTCTGCCGAGCACTGAAGACGCGGTCATCGGAACCTCCTTCGCCCGCGCGCCGATGGCAAGGAGCCGCGGCGGCGAGAAGCTTCAGAGTCTCGCACGCGGACCGCACGTTTGCACGACAGTCTGGTAACGCGAATCGAAGGTCTGATGGGACGGGACGAGGGACCAGAGCCGCCGCACCAGGTCCGCACCGGGTCCGCACCGGTCGGCACCCGCCGGCACCCGTCCGCACCCGTCCGATCTATCCTGTACCAATGCGCAGGTTCGCTTTCCCCATGGCCTTCACACTGCTGGCCGGATCCCTGTTCTCCGCCGTATTTGCGTCATCTGCGCCGTCGGCCGCCCAGTCAGCGGCGCCATCTGCAGCCCCGTCCTCCGAACAATCGACGGCCATTACCGGGTACATCTGCCCGATGCACCCGGACGTGATCATGGGCGAACCCGGCAAGTGCCCGCGGTGCGGGATGGAGCTCGTCCCGGGCAATCCGCTCGGCACCGCCAATTACCGGCTCAGCGTCGAGACGGTCCCGAAGGCCGTGAGGGCGGGCCAGAAGACGAAGTTCCGCTTCCGCGTCGAGGACCCGGTCACACGGCAGCCGGTCAAGGACTACGCCATCGTTCACGACATGCCGTACCACCTCTTCGTGTTGAGTCGCGATACGAAGGTGTTCATGCACGAGCATCCGGTCCGCGAAGCCGACGGGGCCTTCGCCCTCGAGGTGACACTGCCGCAGCCCGGCCACTACGTGCTCATTTCCGACTTCTTCCCGGTCGGCGGCAGCGGCCAGGTGCTCACCACGCCGATTGTCACCGCCGGCTTCGACGGCGACGTGTTCGCGGCCGTGCCGACGCTGACGCTCGACGACTCGTGGACCAAGCGTGAGGGCGGGATCACCGTGGACTTGCGAATCGCCCCCACCGCGCTCGTCGCGTCTGAAGATCTCGACCTGCCGGTCCACTTCGCCAACACTGCGACCGGCGAACCGGTGAAAGACCTCGAACGGTATCTAGGAGCCTTCGCGCACGCGCTCATTGTCAACGAGGAGCTCACGGAGTACATCCACGCGCACCCGGAGGAGATGCTCGAAGGTACGGCGATCAAGAGCGGCGGCGGCCCGGACGTGGTGTTCCACACGCTCTTCCCGAAGGGTGGCCGCTACAAGGCGTGGATTCAGTTCCAGCGCGGCGGGAAGCTGTCGACCGTGTCGTTCACCTTCAGGGTGCTTAGGCCGGGGGAGAACATCACCGGCCGCTAGCGCGGCCGGCACGACCATTGATGATTGATGATTGGCGATTGACGATTCATCGGGCGATTGGCGATTTCGCCAATGCACCATTCAATTGAACATTGATCCAATCAATCCGAATGTCGCAATGTGACATTCGCCCGATCGTCAATGAGTCGCCAGATCGTCAATCATCAATCATCAATGGACGCAGCACTTGACGCTAGCGCACGACGCCACGACGGGCGCGGACGTTGAACTCCTTTGCCTTCCCCGCCGACACCCGAATCGACCTGTAGCGTCGCCCGTCCCCCGGCGTTGTCGGGGTGTAGCCGATCATGTACTGGGCGTTCAGTTCCTCCGCAATCCTGGTCGTGGCGGGGCCGATGTCGGCCGTACTTCCGATCACCTCGGCATAGCCGCCGCTCTGCGCCGAGAGCTCGCGGAACACCTGCGGGTTGATGCGCTGCGACGACCTCGCGTTGGGGGTGTCGACGGCCACTCCGTAGAGGAAGATGTCGCCGCGTCCGAGCCGCTGCTTCAGCTCGATGACGGTGGTATCGCTGGCCGTATCGGCGCCGTCGGAGACAAGGACGATGGCCGCTCGTGGGTGCCGGCGATTGCCGAACAACGGCAGTGCGCTGTCGACGGCATCGTAGATGGCCGTTCCACCGGTGGGCTTGAGCTCGGCCAACGCGGTCAGCAGCACCTCGCGATCTGTGGTCCAGTTCGACAGTACCCGTGTGGCGTGATTGAACACGAGCAACGCCGCCTCGTCCTCGGGCTTCAGCAGATCCGTCAGAAACGTGCTGAGCGCCTGTCGGGCATCCTCCATGCGAGGCCCGCGCATGCTGTCGCTGATGTCGAGCAGCAGCGCCAGGTTCACGGGCACCCGCTCGCTGGTGAACTGCGTGATGGGCTGCTCAGTACCCGACTCGCTGACTTGAAAATCTTCCTGCTCCAGCGACCTGACCAGCCGCCCGTCCCCGTCGCGCACCGTCACGGCCGTCGGCACGAGCTCGGCGCCGGCCCTGAACACTTCGTGGGACGGCAGCCGCTGCTGCCGGCGCTCGGCGTGCCCGGTGCCAGTCGCGCCCACGGCGGCCGCGGCACCGCCGGCCACCAGACGTGCGAGGAAGTCCCTCCGGGTGGCCATCGCCTGCCTCAGAACGTGCTCGCGCTGGTGGGGACGCGAGTCAGGTGAAGCCGGGGCTGCGCCTTGATCGCCGTCTCCGCGGTGTTCGTGACGTAGGTGGTCATCACCAGCCGGGAGCCACGGGGAAGGGGCACGGGATCGAGGTAGACATACGAGGATGGCCAGTCGAGCCGATGCTCCCGGAGCCAGAGGAGTGGCCGGACGCCGCCGTCGGGCAGAACCGCGGTCAACTCCAGCGACGAGGTGCCGGGGCCCACGTCGGGAAACACGGCCTGCAACGCCGTGGTCTCGTCGAGCACCAGCTCGGCGCGCGTTCGCGATCTCTTGCCGTCCGGCGCCACGTCGACCGCGGGCCCCTGCATCGACTGCGTCGTCGCCACACCGCCCGATTCAGCGTTGTCGAAGTAGAGCCCTACTTCGCTGCGATCGGTCGTGGCGGCCTCGGTACCACGATACCCGATCTCCACGGCGAGCTTCGCGCCGGCCTTGACCGTGTAGGCCACGCCTTCGGGGAGGTGCATCGTCGTGTACCACGGCGTCCAGGTGAACAGCCAGCGGTTCGTCCCGGCCTCGAAGACGGAGGCGTAGCGGACCACTCTCCTATCGCCGGGCTTGAATCCGATACCGTGGACCCGGCGATCGGTCGAGAATCCGGTGGCCACGTCGAAGCGCTGCACCTGGTCGGGAGCGCCGGCGGGGATGCTGTGTGCGGCATCCGGCTTGACCACCGCGTCGGGCTCACCGTGCTGCCAGATGGCCTCGCCAGGCACGAAAACCGGCGGCACCTGATCCTCCTGCAGGGTCTGTCCGCTGGGCGCGCCGCCATCCACCCAGGCGACCAGTAGATCCCATTCACCCTGCGTGAGCCCAGGGTCGTTCGCGAAGTGCCCGTAACCGGCAACGGCGCTCCACGGCGGCATCTGGCGGGTGAGCACTTCCTCGCGAATGGCAGCCGCCCAGGGCCGGGCCTCCGCGTAGGTCGTGAACGACATCGCCACGTTGTTGGGCGAGTGGCAGGTGAAGCAACGCCGCTGCAGGATTGGTGCGATGTCCCTGGCCCAGAGCAGAGCCGTCGTGATGCGGGGGTGCGTCTCGACCGGGCGGGTCGACACGGTCAGCGCCAACGCGAAGACACCGGCCGCCAGGATGGTCGGCGCGACGACAGACGGGCGCAGGAAGCGGCGGGCAGCCATCGCCCTGAAGTATGCCACTAACAGGGATCAGGGATCAGGGATCAGAGGTCAGGGATCAGGATCAGGGATCAGAGGTCAGGAATCAGGGGTCAGGGGTCAGCAAGAAATCCAAGCGATAAGAAAGGATCAGGGATTAGGACCAAAGGCGACGCGGCCACGGAGTCACGGATGACAAGAGTCGGGAACGGGCGCCAATGGTCCCGGGAAGACAGGGAGGGGTTAGGGTCGGTCGGATGGACCAGACTCCTGATCCCTGATCCCTGATCCCTGATCCCTGATCCCTGATCCCTGATCCCTGATCCCTGATCCCTACTTCGTCACCGTGAACGTGACGTCGTGCGTGTTCTGAATGGCGCCGTCCGAGGCGATGCAGCGGAGGATGTAGGTGCCAGGCTCATGGAACACCACCGTCGTATCGATGCGGCCGTCCTCCGGGATCTTCGGAGCGACCCAGCGAGGGGCCCACGGCGAGTTGGCGCCGGCGCGGGTATCCTCCCAGACTTTCGTCTGCTCGGGCGTGAAGGTCACCTTGTTGGGGCCGCGATACACGACCCATGACACGCGCAGCCCCGTCTGGCTGCCAACGGTCAAGGCGACGGGCGCCCGCTGCGAGGGGTGCACGCCCTGGACCGGTCGATCGAAGAACTTCTCGCTGCGCGAGCCGGGCCCGAAGCGCGGCCGCGGCACGCCATCGTCGAGCGCCCACGCGTTGAGCTGCACCGCCTCGCCCACCTTCACGGCGCGCGTGGGCCCGCTGTCCACCTTCAGGGTCGGCGCGGTGTTCTTGCGAACCGCGGGTGAGCTGACGCCGGCGCCCAGCGCCCCTTGCTCAGACGCCTGCACCAGGTTGTCCACGAACGAGTCGGCGCGGAGCGTCGCGAACGCCTTTTCGGTCTTGCCGTAGGCAGTGAGCGTCCAGACGAGCTCCTTGTTTCCCCAGTCCTTGGGCACCTTCACCTTGAAGACGAAGCGGTTGCGGCGTGGGTAGAAGTGCGTGGGCTGCCCCTGATCCGGCTGCCCCGGTGTGAGGTTGTTGTTCGGACCGACCGGGAGGTCGAGCTCCTCTTCCCAGTTCCGGTTCATGTAGCCGAACAGCATGTTGAACGAGCCGTCGTCGTTCTGCTCCCAACCCTCGAACGCCGGCGAGACGCTCTGGCCCTTCTGGTAGGAGGGCGTCTGCGCGCCGGTAACCACCGTCATCGTCGCGGCAAGCCCCAGCACCGTCACCGCCGCCCACATCCTTCTCGTCATCGCACTCACTCCGTCACAACTCGGGGTCTAAAACGCAAACACGAAGGACACGAAGGAGGCACGAAGATCACGAAACCCGTTACTCTTTCGTGTCCTTCGTCTCGACCTTCGTGCCCTTCGTGTTGTTGGCCTTTTGCCTTCTGCCTGTTGCCTTCTGCCTTCTGCCTTGCTAGTCCTGCTGCTGTCTCTGCTCCGTCGTCGTCGTCTTCGGCGGCGGCGGGACGCCGCACAGCGGGCAGTCGATGAAGTAGTCGTTCTTCTTCATCTTGCGCTTCTCGCGGCGCTTGGCCATCTCGTCCTGGAACTGCTCCTCGGTGAGGTAGACGCTCTGACCGAGGTCGATGAACATGTTGGCGATGGACCGGTTGCCCGATCCCTGCCAGTTGCGCGGATCGGGGATGTTCTTGTTCTTCTCGGTGTTGTCCATGTAGCCGGTAATGTGGAGGATCGTGCCCTTCGGCAGGAGCGGCGCGTAATCGTCCTCGTACTCATACTGGCGCACCCAGTTGTGATCGTAGCCGGAACAGGAGAGCGTCTGAATGTTGATGCCCCAGATGTACTCGAGGCACATGCGGGCGCCCGGCGCGTGCAGGTGCGGCTCGAAGGTCACGACCTTCATCGGCCGCTCGAGCACCAGGTATGCGTGCAGTTGCTGGTTGGCCTCGTTCGGCTTGATGTCGATGTCCAGCCCGTTGCCGAGGGCGCGCAGCGTGCTCCGGTAGTCCGGCTTGTAGCCCTTCGGGTGCAGCTTGAAGCCGAAGCGGAGCCGCGCCTTGGTGTCGCGCCCGTTGGAGTGCAGGTGAGTGGACTCGAAGATGAGGCTGGAGTTGGCCTTCAGCTCGCGGCCGGCGCGCGGATCGAAGACGTCGGCGTTCCTGCCCACTTCGTGGACGGGCCACAGCCCGAGACCCTGGCTCTCGGGCAACTCGCCGCCCTCCTCGAGCACTGCCGCGGACCAGATCAGGTGATGGAACACATAGCGCGCGCCCACCGTCTCGCGGCCCTGATCGCCGCTCGGGATGTCGTTCACTTCCTTCATCTCGATCGCCGCCACGTAGCGGTCTTCGTCGAGCGGGATCTTGACAGGCTCGAGCTCACCCCACCAGTCGGGAGAGTTGGCCTTCACCAGAATCTCCGGACTCTCGACGATGAGGTCGGGGGTGCCGATCGACCAGACGCTGTCGTCGGCCCACTTCAGCGGCGGCGGCATATCGGCGGGATTGCCGCGGGGCGCCCCGGCGTCCACCCAGCGCGCGATCTTGGCGACCTCTTCGTCCGACAGCGAGGGGTCGTGCTTGAGCTGCTGGATGCCGATGTTCTTCTCGATGTACCACGGCGGCATCGCGCCAGCCTTGTCCCGGATGCTGGTGCGCTGCCGAATCGCGCGAGCCCACGGCCGCGCGTCTTCGTAGGTGAGCAGCGACATCGGCGCCACCTGGCCCGGACGGTGGCAGTTCTGGCAGCTGCGCTGCAGGATCGGGGCGATGTCCTTGGTGAAGGTCACCGCGGGCGCCGCCGGTGCCGCGGCCGGAGCGGTCTGAGCGGCCTGCTGCGCGTGAACCGTCGCCAGACCCGTCTGGGCGACCAGTGTGACGACCAGGGCGGCCAGGCCCCCCGTCAGATACCACCCGAAGCCGTGTGAACGGGCCATGTGTGTGTGCTCCTTGCCGACAGCTGCCGAAGGGACTGACTCAAGTGAAAAGGTACCGGAGCCATGGACGAATTGTCAACGAATGTCGCCGCCCGCTACGCCGGCCGCGGCACGCATTTACCCAAACATTACCGATCGCTCACCGGGCTCTCAGGACCGCCTCACCTCCTTGCAGTTAGCGTCGGGACGAGAACACCGAGGCCGACCGTCCAGGTCGCAGCCGGCGGCGGTCCGGTGGGCAGCGAACGGAGGGGTCGTGCACAAGTGGACGCAAGTGGGGCTCGCGTTGTTCGCGGGCGGGGTGGTTGGCCTCAATCCGGCGCCCGCCAGCGGCGCCAGGCTCGAAATGACCGGGCCCGTAGTCGTCAACGACAACACCCGCCCCGCTGGCGTGCTCCGCAACGGCACGCACCACCTGCGGCTGCGCGCCGCAGCTGGACGCTGGCAGCCGGAGGGCCCGGACGGACCCGCGCTGACGGTGGATGCGTTTGGTGAAGAGGGCGCGGACCTGACCGTGCCCGCGCCGCTCATCAGGGTCACCGAGGGTGTCACCATCGCCGTGTCCATCCGCAACGAACTAGCGACCGCGCTCCGGGTTCACGGCCTGTGCGCGCGCGATGGCAACGCCTGCCTGCCCGTGGACGTCCCGCCCGGCGGCACGCGCGAGGTGCGGTTCCCCGGTGGGCGGCCCGGCACGTATCACTACTGGGCCACCACCATGAACGCGCCCGTGCCCTTCCGCGAGCTTGCCGGAGCCCTGGTCATCGACTCACGGGACCCCGCGGCGGGGGACGATCGCATCTTCGTGATCACCGAGTGGACCAGCCTGACGCCGGCCCAGCTCGGGGAGATCGTCACGGCGGACGTCGCCAGCGAGGCCTTCCTGGCGTTGCGACCGAAGGTGATGTTCGTCATCAACGGTCGGTCGTGGCCGGCGACCGAGCGGTTGACGTATCGCCGCGGCGAGGCCGTGCGCTGGCGTGTGATCAACCTCAGTTCGCAGACGCACCCGATGCACCTCCATGGGTTCTATTTCACCGTCATGCGGGCCGGCAACGGACGGTCCGACGAGCCCGTCGCCGGTGGAGAGGGCCGTCAGGTCGTGACGCACCTGCTGCCGTCCGGCGGCACCATGACATTGCAATGGACGCCAGAGCGCGAAGGCAACTGGCTGTTCCACTGTCACGTCATGCACCATGTCTCGCCCGAGCGTCGGCTCGAGGCGACCGAGCCATCGGCCGACCGACATACCCATGGCGGCCCTCACGCCGACAGCCAGTCCGACCCGTCGCTCGGCATGGCGGGCATGGTGCTCGGGATCAGCGTGCTTCCAGGGGTCGCGGCCTCGCCGCCGGCCTCACCTCGCGCGGACCCGACGCCTCGCCGGCTGACGATGGTGATTCAGGCGGCCGGAGGCGGCGCGGAGGGTTACGCCGCGGCGGGTTTCGCGATCCACGAGGACGGCGGCCCGGTTCCCGCCACACCATCGATGTCGCCGGGCCCGCCGCTGGTGCTTCGCCGCGACGAGACCGTTGAGATTACCGTCGTGAACCGCCTCGCCGAAGCGACGTCGATTCACTGGCACGGACTGGAACTCGACAGCTTCTACGACGGCGTGCACGGCTGGAGCGGCGCCGGGCAGCGGGTGGCCCCGATGATTGAGCCCGGGCGTGCCTTCGTCGTGCGGATCACGCCACCGCGCGCCGGCACGTTCATCTACCACACCCACCTCCACGACTACCGGCAGTTGTCATCGGGCCTCTACGGCCCGCTCATCGTGACTGAGCCTGGCGAGCGCTACGACCCGGCCACCGATCACGTCGTGATGCTGGGACGAACCGGGGCCACCGAGGCGTCGGGCATCCTCGAGGATGCGTCTTCGGCGGTGATGAACGGCGAGCGCGCTCCCCAATGGATCTGGCGTGCGGGCGCGCGTCATCGGCTACGCGTGATCAACATCACGCCCGATGACGTGCTCTCGGTGTCGCTCGTGGCACGAGACACGGCCGGGACCTGGCGGCCGCTGACGAAGGACGGCGCGCCGGTTCCGATGACAGAAGCCGGGCCGGTGGGGGCGCAGCTGCGGATTGCCGTCGGCGAGACCTACGACTTCGTATACGACACACCGCCTGGCCGCGAGCTGCTGTGGCTGGAGGTGCGGAGCTCGAGCGGCAAGTGGCAGACGCAGGCGAGGGTAATTGTGAAGTGACCGACAGGTGCGGGCGGGTGCGGACGGGTGCGGGCGGTGCCGACGGGTGCGGGCAGGTGCCGACAGGTGCGGGCAGGTGCCGACAGGTGCGGCAGGTGCCGACAGGTGCGGGCAGGTGCGGGCGCCTGCGTCTCAATAGTCAGGCGTATGACGCAAGTATCTGAGAAGCCTGGCAAGCGGTGCTGAGGTTCGGCGCACCAGGCGACTGAGGTCGTCCACCTGCGCTTCGGACAGATGATCTCGCATCCGGGCATCGAGGATGCCATCCTCGAGTTCACTAAGCGAGCTGGTTGCGTGCTCGAGATAACGGGCAAAGTCGCGGTGTGACCGACGGCGGAAACCTTCCGCGATGTTTCTGCAAGTCGATCCTGCTGCGTCGGTGATTTGCGACCGCAGCCTCAAGTCCATCCCGGGCGCAGCCCGCACGGCTTCCCAGACGGCGGTCCGCAACGCGTGCGCCCGCTGCCAGGCCACCAACTCGGTGAAATGGCGCGCCACCGCGTTGACCGCTGCAAGGCCAGTGTCATTTAGAACACCGCGATTTTCTTAGGTGACGCACTTGAAATGGATCGCTGCGTCGCAGTTTGCGCGATTAGCGAGCGGATGGCCTCAGGCAGAATCTGCGCCGCAGCGCCCCTGCGCACCTGTCGGCACCCGCCCGCACCGGCCCGCACCTGCCCCGCAC